>JARGOZ010000206.1:4087-13330 GCA_029213025.1 Verrucomicrobiales bacterium | reverse complement strand
CAGGCGACGAGGTGGCGAAAATTTCGGGTGTTTCCGACGGGGAAGAGTCTGAAACCGAAATTGGAATCATTTCGCCCGGCAGTGAAGTGGCGAATTACGCTTTTGATGTAACTCCCCGGCACCTTATTACCGGTTTGATAACTGAGAGAGGCGTTTGCCCGGCGGATGCTGACGGTGTTTTCATGCTGTTTCCGGAAAAGAGGAAAAGGTGAGCGGGTTGATGGCTTATTGCGGGAAATAAATTCAATAATTAAGGTTGCTTTCAAAGCGTCCTAATTGTTAAAAGAGGCTGGTTAGGGTCTCGAATCCAGAAAGGAACAATAAAATGATACAAAATCTCAAAATTTTAACCGTATTAGCTATAGCCGGAATGGCATTGTCAGCCAATGGTCAGCAACAGGTAATGGTAAAACCTGGCGGGGTAAAAATTAAGGGCGTTGAGAAACAGGCTCAGAAAACTCCGAATTTTCAGGCCGGTGATGTTTCTACAAAAAAAGTTCCCAATCCCAGAGAATGGCTTGAAATTGAAGTGGAATTCGAAGTCGACGGCGCAAGTCCACGCGATGGGGTCTTATCGGAACTGCTATTTCGTTACTATGTCGGTATGAAGGATGAGAGAGGGAATCCAGTCGCTCTGACCGGGGACGCCAATTATGTCAATGTGATCGCCGGTGAAGAGTATTATTCGGCAATGTATGTTCCTCCATCAACTTTGGGAAAAATTACCGGGGAATTTAGAAGATTTAATGCCAATTCTGTGGCAGCGGTAGGAGTGGAAATTTTTTATAACGGTGTTTTGGTTGGAAAAGAATCGAATGCCGGTGATTTCTGGACGAAGATGCCAACTCAGGCAGGAGTTTTGTCACGGGAAAAGACACCATTTGCACTTCTGTGGATTGACAGATATCCGGAAGTGAAAGCCAACTAATTCTCTTTCATTCACCGGAAATACCGTAAATATGGCAGACGACCGAATCATAGCTCTGGATATAGGATCGCAGCAAATTTCAGCTGCGGCATTCTCCAAAACATCCGGCGGAGGCCTCAGGCTGGATCAGTACCATCGTTCGGATCTGGTCGGAGACCCGTCTGACGACGCTCAAAGAGTGGCACAGTCGAAGATGGCCCTCAAAGAGGTTGTCGGCAATTTGAAGCTGAATAAATCGGAGACGAAATATGTGATTTCTTCGCAACCGGTGCTGCTAAAGTTTGCCAGTCTCCCGGCTATTGATGGTGAGAAGCTTGAAGAAATCGTGGAATTTGAGGCTCAGCAGCAGGTTCCCTACCCGATCAATGAAGTGGTATGGGGGTACCAGCTGGTCGGGGATCCTGATGACTTCGAGGTCGAAGTTATCCTTGCCGCCGTAAAATCGGATGAATTGAATGAGATCGATGAGCTTGTTCATGGCGCAGGTATGACCTCAAGCGGTGCCGAAATTTCACCGGTTGCCCACTACAATTCGCTTAGATTTAATTACTCTGACATCGAAGAGCCGATTTTGCTCATCGATATAGGAGCCCGCACAACTGACCTGGTTTTCATGGAGGGAGGCAAGGTCTTTATTCGAACGATTAAGCTGGGCGGATCGGAGATCACGAAAGCCATCGCCAAAGAGTTTGGAATTGACTACGCTGTGGCCGATCAGAAAAAGATTGCCGATGGTTTTGTTGCGCTTGGCGGTCCTTATGCGGACCACGAAGATCCTGAAATTGCGGGAATGTCGAAGATTATTCGCAATTCGTTGACCCGGATGCACTCGGAGATCATGCGTACCATCAACTTCTACCGGAGCCAGCAGGGAGGTTCAGCCCCTCAACTGGCCCTTTTGAGCGGAGCCACAACCGCTTTGCCTTTCATCCGGGAATTTTTTGCTGAGAAGTTAAATATCCCGATTGATCATTTTAATGCTCTGAGGAACGTCACGGTAAAGTCGAATTTGGCAGAGTCGGGAATTGGTGCCAACGCACACACATTGGGTGGTCTCGTTGGCAGTGCGTTACAGCAGGCCGGCCCGGTGCCGGCGGCGATCGATTTGATACCGGCTTCCGTCAAAGCGGACCGGGACATGAACAAGCGGAAGCCAGCACTGATGATGTCCATCGGATCTGTAACTGCACTGCTACTTGCTTTGGGATTCTTCAATGTGAGAGGAGCTGCTCTCTCCGATGAAAAAGCCGACTCGATTAGTCGAAAGGCTGGTGAGTTGACGAAGGCCAGTAAAGAAATCGATAATCTTAGGGCCGAAGTCGCTAAAATCGATCAAAAGCAGGAGCCGTTCGTAAACGCCGTGAGGCAACGGGTTTACTGGATCCGCGCTTTCAATTACCTGAGCAACATGATGGAATCTGATACCATGTGGCTCACCAGTTTGACTCCTCTTTCACAAGATGAGCCAGTGATTGAGGAAGGCGTAGAAGAACTTGTATCAGGGGATGGTGGAACGCAAATTATCGACACGGTTTTGATCAAAGGATTATGGCGTGAAAATCCTCTCAGCTCGAGAGTTGTCTATAATTACTTCAATAAGTTGAAGGATGATGCGGTGAAAGCAAAAGAGGCGGGGCGGCCGGCCAGGTTTGATCTTGCTGAACGTGATGTCAGTGAGCTGCTGAATGTCGAGGCAGGAACCGAAGACGACCGTTTTGCCTATCGTTGGGAATTAAAGCTTCCTCTTCCTGTGGAAAACCAAATTAAGTTTACGAAATAGAGCTGCATATATGAACTCCAAAACATGGCTTACAGTTTTTGTAGTGGTTGCCGTTCTTTTGATCGGAGCTTCCGGTTTTTTTGCATTTTCCTCTGCCAACAAATATTCCGTTTCAAAGGAAAACTGGGATGACAAAGTAGGAACGATAAACAGTCTTGAGAGAAAGGATCTTTATCCGAATCAGGATAATGTCGAGAAGCTGAAATCCGAGGTGGAGGGATACAACAAGGCTGTCGAGGAGCTGTACGATAGTTTGGATCAGTTTCAAAAAGATCTTAACAAGGAACTCAAGAATATTGAATTTCAGGACATTGTAAAAAACAAAGTAAACAGTTTTCGGAAATTTGCGGCAGATTCGAATTTTGAAATCCAGCAGAATGAATCGTTTGAATTGGGTTTTGATGCGTATTCAAATTCGTTACCTACCCCCAAAATTGTTCCGATTCTTGATTACGAATTGAATGCTATCGATCATTTGCTGAGGAAAATGATTACGGCAGGAAGTGAGTCG
This sequence comes from Verrucomicrobiales bacterium, assembly GCA_029213025.1. GTDB lineage: Bacteria > Verrucomicrobiota > Verrucomicrobiia > Verrucomicrobiales > DEV007 > Arctic95D-9. The sequence continues at coordinate 10,111 of JARGOZ010000206.1, read as the reverse complement.
ATGTATTTGTTTTCCAGAGATCTAATCCCGGGAGAAGTTGGAGGTCCAGAGAAACAGGACGATTCCGTTGTTCATAAATATCCGGTGAGAATTGGAATTGAGGCCTCCCATAAAGCTTTCCAGTCTTTCATGAACTCGGTTTCAAATGACAGAGAATATTTTTATGTCGTCCGGGTTCTACAGGTGCAAAATGAAGTGGAGGAAGGCCCGTTGAAATCCGACGGTGAACAGCAACGAATCCCAACCTTCGTGAACAGGGAGACTCAGTCTCCTGCAGGTATCGAGCAGATGACGGACTGGGGTTATCCCAATGCCGATGTAGACGATATAATTAAAGCTGCCGAAGCTGCGGGCTATATGGCTTCTGGTCGCGATGCTCGAGTTCTTATGGGGCAGGAGAGATTAAGAATTTTTATCGTTATCGACATCGTAAGGTTCCTTGATCCTTCAGAAGTAACCATGGAAGTTCCGATTAAAGAAGAGTCCGGTAGTCGCAGAAAACGTCGCTAGTATTTAAGATACATATGAAAGGGAATTGGGATAAATTTGTGTTGATTGCTTCGGCGTTAATTGTTATCGGTTTGGCCGGGTTGTATGCTACGAAAGCGTTGGCTTTCAAGAACCAATTTCAGGTTGATGTGAATCCGCAAAAGGAAGTTTTTCCTCCGGTAAAAACGGACCAAACCCAGATTGCGACAAATTACGTAAAAAGGGCCACTGATTGGACTTTGCCATCGAAAGGCACTCCACCGAAACCCCTGCCGCTTTTTGTCTCAATACCGATCGTTGAAATTGAAGGGTCAACTATTGATATGTTAAATCCCGATGCCAGGCAAATTCGGCCTCCGGTATCAAATGATTGGCTTCTCAGCAACAATTTGGATTTTCTTAACAAAAACGTGCTTCAATTGGATCCGGACCGGGACGGATATACAAATCTGGAGGAGTGGACCGGAAAAACCGATCCAAGGGACCAAAAATCCCATCCGCCTTATGCAGATAAGCTTGTAATGAAGAAACGCCATGCCCAGATATACCGTGTCGTTTTTGCAGCAAGACCTGATGACACGAGGTTTCAGATTCGAAGGCTTCCTTCTTCTAAATGGCCTAAACCGGACAATTTCTATCTTGGAATCGGTGAGACTTCAGGGGACAATCAAATCAGACTTGATTCCTTTGAAGAAAAGCAGGCGACCAGCAACATCGGAATTAAGGTAGATGCATCAGTTTTGGCTGTAACCTTTTTACCCAAGGGAACCAAGTTTGAACTGATTCGAAATGTAGCTAAGGATATACCAACCTATTACGCTGAGTTGGAGTTTTTACTCGACAGCGGCAAAACTTTTTTTGTAAAAGAAGGGGATACGTTTCCCTTGGCATTAGATCCGGGCACGAAGTATCGCTTGGTTAAAGTCACTGAAGACTCTGCCACGATATCTTACGAGTCATCTCCAGGAAGCACAAAAACACTGGAGATAAAGCGGAACTAAACGGTTGACACCTCGTCCATATTCTGGTTTTGATGTAGGTTCACCACTCATTTTTGAGAGCGTAGTCTCTAATTTAAGAAAAATTTTTATTACCATGGCAGTTGGAGTTTTTAAAAAAGCGGGTTTGATTTTGGCGCTGGGGATATTTGCCTCAGGTCAGAATCTTTATGCGGATGGGATTGGTGTCGACGGGGCCTCAGCGAGCGTCCCTCAGATTGCGACCAATTACGTGATTCGTATGCAGGAGCAGGTTAAAAGAGCTGATGATGCCGCATTAAGAGGCTCTCAGCTTATGGCTGACGGCGATTACGAAGGTGCTGTGGAGCAATACAACAATGCGATTGATTTGTTGCCTGATGCTCCAATGACTGCACAGCGTCGTCGCGCTTACGTTAAGCAGTATGCCAGGGCAGCAACGACACTGGCTAGAAGCTATGCGGATGCTGGTCGTTACAACGATGCTATGGGTTTGATTGAAGATGTTCTTCGCCCCACAGTTTCCCCGGACAATTTGGATGCGAAACGCCTTCTTGAGCAGCTGAATGATCCCGAATATTATTCACCTGCACTGACGCCGCAGCATCTTGAGCGGGTCAGAAAAGTGAAGATGGCCCTGAAAACTGGAAAGGGATATCTTGATTACGGTGACTATGATCGAGCCGAGAGAGAGTATCATAAAGCTTTGAATATAGATCGATATAATTCTGCTGCACGTCGAAGCCTTGAGGAGGTTGAAAGACACCGTATGAATTATTACGATGTAGCTCGGGATCAGACTAGATCAACCTTCATTAGGCAGGTTTCTGAGGAGTGGGAGCTTCCGGTTCCAACAGCAATTGATATTCCTGATATCGCAATTGGCGGCGGAGGTGCCACTCAAGAGATTCTTCGAAATGAAGAAAAATTAAAAACCATTCGAATTCCCAGTCTGGAGTTTTCCGATACTCCATTGAAAGACGCATTACAGTTCATCCAGCAAAAGAGTGTTGAATTGGATTTCGCCGAAACTGACGTTAATCGGAAAGGCGTCAACATCATCCTTAGTGCTGATGTTGGTGGAGGCGGAGGTGCTGCTCCCGCACCTGCTGCCGGCGGAGGTGATGGATTTGGATTCGAGGGCGGCGGCGGCGGCGGTGCTGCCCTTGGAGGTGGAGGCGTTGGGGGAACACCGATTACCTTAAGGCTCACAAATGTCCCTCTGGGTGAGGCTTTGCGTTACACAACGAATCTTGCTCAGTTAAAGTACAAAGTTGAATCTCATGCGGTCGTGGTCGTTCCATTGTCTACTCCGGATGCCGACCTTTTCACCAATCAATATACCGTTCCGCCTACGTTCCTTTCGGGTGGCGGTGGAAATGGAGGTGGTGGCGCAGCTGCTGCAGCGGATCCCTTCGCTCCGGAACCTGCAGCTGGAGCTGGTGGACCGGCTGCCCGGTTGACAGCTAAGCAAATTCTTGAAAATGCTGGAATTACATTTGCCCAAGGCTCTACTGCCATCTACAACCCTGGAACTTCGACTTTAATCGTGAAAAATACACCGGATCAGATGGATTTGGTGGAGGCTTACATTAATTCTATCAAAACCGGAGTTGAAAAGCAGATATATATCACCTCGAAGTTCATCGAGATAGCAGAGGATGTCGGCAAAGAATTGGGTTTTGATTGGCTGTTAGGGGGATTCAACATTGGTTCAACACCCAGAGTTTTTGCAGGTGGCGGAACCGGTGGATTTCTGCCATCTGGTACGTCGACGATAAATTCCGGAAGTTTTGCTTTTCAAAATCCGGGAACAACAAACCCTGTGGGAACAATTGGAGGGAACGCAGGGCTTTTAACTTCAGGTTTGAGGTCGGGGACTAATGCGATCAGCACAAACAGCATCGATGCTTTGATCGCTTCGACAGCAGGGACTTCTCAGGCGACTGGTGCTGCACCGACTGTTTTTGGTATTTCCGGAGTTTTCACTGATCCTCAGTTTCAGATGATGATCAGAGCTTTGAACCAGAAGAAGGGTGTTGATCTTCTGTCGGCTCCATCTGTGATGGCCAGAAGCGGAAACCGGGCCAAAATTGAAGTGATTCGAGAGTTTATATATCCAACAGAATATGACCCGCCTGAAATTCCAAACCAGTTTGGCGGAGGTGGTGGAACTGGAACGACTATTATCACATCATTCCCGGTAACTCCAGCAACTCCAACAGCGTTTGAGGTCCGAAACACAGGCGTAACTCTCGAGGTGGATCCTGTTTTAGGGGCAGATAACTATACGATTGATCTCAATCTATCTCCCGAGGTTGTAGAATTCGATGGCTTTATTAACTACGGCTCTCCAATCAACACAACATCCATAACTGGAACTACCGTCACATTGACAGCGAACAGAATTCTGATGCCGGTGTTTAACACAAGGAAGGTGACAACACAGGTAACGATTTGGGATGGCCAGACTGTAGCGCTTGGTGGGTTGATCCGTGAAGATATTCAGGATGTGGAGGATAAAATTCCGTTTATCGGAGATTTACCCGCCATTGGAAGATTGTTTCGGACCAGTGCAGAGCTTCACCTGAAGCGTAATTTGACGATTTTTGTGAAAGCGGTCATTCAGGATCCTGCCGGTCAGCCTATTCATGGAACCCTTGAGGAAGAGCAACCCAATATTATTGAACCCCGTCCGAGAGTGACTTCTCCACCGGCAGCTTCGTTTGCTCCGCCTCCAATTGACTACATCAAATAATTTCTTGAAAAGGCGCAACAGAAAACGTTGCGCCTTTTCCGTATTCTAATGTCTGCTGTGCTGGCGATAACGGGGGGCGTAGCATGTGGGAAATCACAGTGCTTACAAAAGATCAAAGCCTACTGTCGGGATTCCCGTATTTTCAGTTGTGACGAGGAAGTCAGCAAGTTGTTGACAGAAAAGGAAATTGTTCGAAGTTTAAAGGGTTGTATTGGGGATGCTGTTCTGGAAAGTAACGGGGTAATTAACCGTCATTTTCTCCGGGAAAAGATTTTCGAAAGTTCAATAGTTCGAAAGCAAGTTGAGGATCTCATCCATCCTCATGTCTTAAAACGGGCGAAGGCATTTATCGGGGAATCTCAAAACAGCAGCATGATTGTGATTGAAGTTCCCTTGCTCTATGAGGTGGATTTCCCAATATTCAGAGATTTTGATGTAGTAGTAGGATGTTCTGAAGCAACTCAATTGAACCGGTTAACAAATATTAGGAAATTAAGTAAAGATCAGGCAATCCAAATCGTCGGGGCGCAACTTTCGGTTCAGTCGAAAGTCGACCGTGCTGATTTTGTGGCTTGGAATGACGGCGCTTTGCAAGATTTTGATGATCAGGTTGAAATAATCATCGATACCATTTTATCCAACGATACTGAAAAGTATGACAGAAGAGATTGAAGAAAACGCAGCAAAGGTTGCTGCTGAAGAAAAAGAAAAGAAGACGATTTCAGTTCCTGAAACCGTGGATATCAACGATTTTCAGATGAAAACGTTGAACGATCTGCACAAAGCTGCTCAGGATGTAGGTTTGAGGGTCGCAGGAATCCGGTCGAAACACCAACTGATATTCGAAATTCTCCAGGTATATGGGAAAAACGGTACGACAATGTCTGCCTCCGGTTTTCTGGACTATTCAGGTGATAATTTTGGATTTCTCCGATGGCCTGAGTTCAGTTTTCTGTCCAACGCTGAAGATGTCTATGTCCCTGCCAATTTAATTAGAAAAAGCGACCTTCGTCCCGGGCAGTTACTCAAATGTCATGTTAGAGCTCCCAGGGACAGGGAAAAGTACCTTTCTGTTGAATCGATCATTGAGATTGAGGGAATTCCTTTTGACGAATGGGAGACGCCAAACGGCTTTGATAATTTGACGGCTTTGTTTCCTTCAGAAAGAATTATTCTTGAAACATCTCCGGAAAGCTCAGGAGCGGCACGTGTCATGGATTTGGTTTCGCCGCTTGGTAAGGGACAGCGGGGCTTGATTGTGGCTCCGCCCCGGGGAGGAAAAACGATTCTACTGAAAAATATTGCCGTTTCGATTTCAAAGAATCATCCGGAGGTGGAATTGATCGTATTGCTCCTTGATGAACGGCCTGAGGAAGTAACCGATTTTAAAGAAACTGTGGAAGCAGCAGTCTACAGCTCCACATTCGACGAAGCAGCTGTAAGACATATCCAGGTAGCTGATATGGTCCTGAACCGCGCAAAACGTCTGGTCGAAATGGGCAAAGACGTGGTGATTCTTCTGGACAGTTTGACACGTCTTGCCAGGGGGCATAATTCTGCCAATCAATCCGGTGCACCGCAGAAAGGAAAGAAAGGACGAGGCGGCAGAGGAGGCCCAATTGGAACAGGTGGTATTTCCCCAAAAGCACTGGAGCGTTCGAGGCGGTTCTTTGGGGCTGCTAGAAACGTTGAAGAAGGTGGAAGCCTTACTATCGTAGCAACCTGTCTGATTGAGACTGACAGTAAGATGGATGAAGTCATTTTCGAAGAGTTCAAGGGTACGGGTAACTCGGAAGTCGT
>JARGOZ010000206.1:0-4077 GCA_029213025.1 Verrucomicrobiales bacterium | reverse complement strand
AATTTAAAGGAACCGGAAACATGGAAGTAATTCTCGACAGGGAAATGGCAGAATCCCGAATCTTCCCTGCTATTCACATTCTCAAATCCGGAACCCGGAAAGATGATCTGCTCTATCACGCTGACGAAATGCCACGAATTACCGGTCTGAGAAAGCAGCTTGCAGCCCGTCCTGCTCCGGAGGCGATGGAAGTTCTATTGAAGAAAATTAAGGCGACAAGTTCAAATGCTGAATTGATCTTGCGGGGGATCGATTAATCAAAGAGTGATCTTAGTAATCATTGTTCAACTTTGAATGTCTGAAACCGAGGAACATTATCTGGATACTCCGGAGGCGATTTCCGCTTATTTTGACCGGTTGTCAAAGGAGGACCACAGCGTGTGTGCCGTCGATACTGAAGCGGACAGCCTACACTCTTACGACACGAAAATGTGTCTCATTCAATTTGCTGTTCCCGGTAATTTGGCGATCATCGATCCACTTGCTGTGGAACTCGAAGAGCTTGAGCCGATGCTCGATTTCTTTAAGTCCACAAGGGCGATATGGATGCATGGAGCGGACTACGACATGTCCATGTTCCGGAAAACTTTCGATTGGATTCCGGATGTAGTATGGGACACCCAGAGTGCCGCCAGGCTGCTGGGGGTTCGTAAATACGGCCTCGCCAATTTGTTGGAGCAGGAATTTGACCTAGTGGTATCGAAGCAAAGTCAAAAGGCAAACTGGGGACGTCGTCCTTTGAGCCCGAAAATGTTAGCGTATGCCTTCAATGATGTGCGTTATCTGATTGAGTTGGGTAATCGTTATCTCGAAAGGCTCGAAGAAAAAGGGCGACGCGGCTGGTTTGAAGAAATGTGTTCGTATGCCCGGACGATTGCTGTGGAGCGAACCGAACGTAGCGAAGATGAAGTTTGGCGAATCAACGGTTGGGGTAAACTCGACCGCAAAGGCCTCGCCTTTTTACGTGGACTTTGGCAATGGCGTGACGAAGAGTGCAGGAGGCTTGATCGCCCGCATTTTAAATTTATGTCGAACAATGAGTTGATCGAATTTTCGAAACAACTTCAGAAAGGCGAAAGGATTGAACCTCCTAAATATTTGCGACCGGCCTTTGCCCGACGGTTGCTGAAAACCATTTCCGAAATCAGAGAGATTCCGGAATCAGATTATCCCGTGAAATACCGCAAAAACGGAGGGCCTCGAATTGAAATCGATGAAGCTCGTTTTCAAAAAATCAGGAATTACAGGGATAAAGTTGCTGCTGAGTTGGATATTGATTCCACTTTGATTGCTACACGGCAAAGCCTTGAGTTACTGGCCGCTCCGAATCTGGAACAGGAAAACAAAGAGGAGTTGCTACTCAAATGGCAAAGAGAATTAATTCAGGAAGTGCTGTAAAATTCTGCGGTTTTATTGCTTTCGGGCTGATTGTCATCGCTGTCGCCGGATGCTCGAAGCATGATGATGACACTCTCGTGGTCGGGATGGAGTTGGCCTATCCTCCTTTCGAAATGCGGAATGATAAGAATGAACCCGACGGGATCAGCGTGAGAATGGCGGAGGATCTGGGTGAGTTTTTAAACCGGCCTGTTCAAATTATGGATGTAGCATGGGACGGAATAATTCCCGCCCTGAAGTCCGGGAAGATCGATTTGATCATCTCTTCCATGACCAAAACGGAGGAAAGAGCCAGGGCGATCAGCTTTTCAGACGGATATGTCACCAATGGACTGTGTGTATTGGTGCAAAAAAATTCGGCGATCAAGTCAGTGGAAGACATTTTCAAAAAGGATCTTCGCTTTGCCGTAAAGTTGGCCACCACTGGTGAAATCTGGGCAAAAGCGAATCTTCCGGATGCTGAGTTTACAACTTTAGACACGGCTGCGACATGCGCTCTCGAAGTTGCTCAAGGCAGGGTGGACGCCTTTATCTATGACCAGATTTCGATCTATAAGTATTGGAAGAAACACCAGGATACGACACACCCGATCCTCAATCCGATTCGGGAGGAAACCTGGGGGATCGGGTTACGGAAAGAGGACAGCGAGCTGCAAAATGAGGTGAATTCTTTTTTGAAAGCTTATCGCGACAGCGGAGGGTTCGACAAGCTAGCCGATATCTACATGAAAGAAGAGAAAGCCACATTTGAGAAAATGGGTGTTCCCTTCGTTTTTCATTGATAATGGTTTAGCTGCTAAACGTCGGTAGCTGAGCTGAATTCCACGCTGATGTATCAAGACCGCACTCTTCCGCCAGCTCGACAAAGCCGCTGATTTCTGCGGCTGTGAAAAGTAGTCCTCCGGCTTTTTCACTGAGCGCGGCGTTGTTCGCCTCAATCGTTCCCGGGAGCATACAGGATTCATTGCCGTGTCCGAGTACATCTTTCACTACAGCGGAGACGTTTTCGGACTGGGTGCGTCCATTCGAGAAATTGGCTCCTGAAATTGCTTCCGGATGAATAACCTGGAAGTAAAATGCGGAAGTGGTCTTCTCCCCGGTTCCGGCTGCTTTTTCGGCCCGGCCCCGGAGGGTGGGAAGAGAGCCGCCGATGGCACCGCCATACAATTCGTTCAGCAATCCCAGACCGTAGCCTTTGTGGCGGCCAAAGGGCATCAGTGCCTTAACGGCAAACGGATCGTCAGTTGGCTGTCCGTTTTCATCGACGCCGAACTTAGCTTCCAGTTTTTTGTTCTCCCTTTTGTATTGCTCAACTTTCCCCATGGCAATCTCCGAGGTGGCCCAGTCAATGACTACGGGATAACCTACGGCTTCCATGGTGGGGAAACCCCAGCTGTGGGGATTGGTGCCGAGAGTGGGGAATTTTCCTCCAAAAGGCACCACTTCAGCGAGGGTGGACGTGCAGTTGGTGTAGGCGATGTAACCCCGCTTCGCGGCATCCATGACGTAGCCACCTCCCCAGAGGTAATGAAAGGCATTGTCGACAGCTACTGTGCCGGTTCCGAACTGATCAGCGAGCCGAATGCAGGTCTCCATCGCTTCGCAAGCCACGGCCTGGCCCAGTTTTAAATTGGCGTTCCATGCCTCGGTTGCGGCAAATTTTGTGTCGATCTTCTCGATTTCGGCTTTGGGAACACAGCCACCCCCGCCACTTCCAAAAAGTTCATCGAGGTGCAGGGCTTTCAAAGCATTGTGGGTCCGGATTCCGTGCCACGAAGCTTCTGAACACATTCTGGCAGCGGCGTTTGATTCCTCAGGATTATACCCCCGGTGTTGATAAGCGGCGGAAACCAAATCTTCGTGTTGTTCACGGGATACGATGAAATAATCAGGTGTCGACATGTCTTTGCTGTAGCTGATTACCGGCTGATTTCCAACAAAAAAGGCAACGGTCACCCGTTGCCTTGAAAGTCCTTTTGAAGCTGTGAGTTTCCTTTAGGAAGAAGAACTTTCGTCGTCTCCCTTGGGCTTAGGATCCGTCAACGTGAAACGAACGCGGTTCCGGTTCTTTTTCGCGTTGGAGCGTGCTTTACGCTTAGCTTTCTGGGTAGGGGTTTCGAAGGCCCGAAGGCGGCGCATCTCTTCGAGAATGCCCTCGGTTTCCATTTTTCCCTTGAGGCGTTTGAGAGCTCGATCAATCGACTCTCCCTTCTTTACATCTACTTCCGGCATCACAATGATGGTGTCTTTCTTTTGTTACAGCTTCACTCTACCCAACGGGGCAGAGAACGCGGAATCTACGAAGCAACAGCGATAATGTCAAGGCCGGTTTATGGTAAATCCCAAACGAATGGCGAGTTAACCGGGCGATATCCGAGGTTGCAAATCGATGCGTTAATATAATTTGTTTCGTTGTGAAATTCTTTTCCATGCGCCTCGTGGATATGACCGAACAAATGTAACGCGGGTCGGAGTTCGACCACTCGCTTGAGCAAATCGTCGCATCCTTCCCGTCCCCCATGGGAGCAAAGGTCGAGAATGCCGCGGGGTGGCGAATGGGTGATGAGAATATCGGTGTCCTCCGGAATCAAAGCCCATTTTTCAGCGAGTGCAGATCCTCTTGGCAAATTGAATGACCAGTCGTGAAACTCCGGTTGCCAGGGGCTACCCCATATTTTG
>JARGOZ010000205.1 GCA_029213025.1 Verrucomicrobiales bacterium | reverse complement strand
TCATCACTATCCCTGTACGAACGGGATAGAGTATTCCTTAACCATTGTGGAGTGGTCAGAAATCGAGACGTGATTGAAGGCCAAACCACAGTTGGGGCTGAATTCACAGGTTTCCTCAACCGGGCCGGCGGTGAAGTGGCAAACCGGGCTGGAAACGCCGGAATAAAGGATTCCGTCACGGTGAAGCTGGAGTCCGCGATGGAGATGCCCGAAAAACACTCCGGCAATCCTGTCCCGATATTCTTTCAAAAAGGAATGCACCGCCTCGCCGTTCTCCACGAGCAGGTGTTTATCAATCCAGGTCGAGCCAATTGGAATCATCGGATAATGAAGAAACAGCGCAAACCGGTCATCCGTAGTCTGCAGCAAGTCTTCGAAAGCGATTACCTGACTCTGCGACAAAAAACCGTGCGGGCCCTGATCCGGCGCAACCCAGCCATCAAAAACCACTCCCGTCGCCCTCGGCCCCATCCGGAATGCGTAAGCCAGTTTATCGCCCACCCCCTTGAGCTGAACGTGGCTGCCACTGGTCATAAATTTGCGGGTCGCAGCCGCATCATCGTGATTTCCCGAGACGTAATGAACCGGCGCATCCAGCCTCGAAAGGACTGATTCCGCGAGCTCATAGGCATCGTCATCCGGATCGTTGACAATGTCACCGGTGTGAACAAAAAAATCCGGCGTAAACCCGAGAGAATTGATCGCCTCAACCAGCGCACAGTTTCTTTCGTATGGATTTGATCCCCGGATTTCTAAATCTTTGGAGGGGCCGAAATGTGTGTCGCTGATGTGAATAAATTCTATCATGAGGACCTTTGACAGACGCTAGCACGTAGATGAGTAGTATTCAAATTTCCTTGAAAATCCTAACCAAACAAACAAAAGACTACATCCGTTCTCCTGGAACGTTATTACAGTGACGAAACTTGTGGAAAACCCGTCCAACTCCGCGAACTTAGCAACGAAACACAAATACGATGGATATTGTAAAACAAATCTTAACCAGCAAATTTTTCTGGGGCCTTCTCGTGGGTCTCACACTCTGCGCGCTGGCTCTCTGGTCCCATTTTCAAACCAAAAGAGAACTGAAGCGCCTCAAAGGTCACCTCAGCGATAAACTCGAAATCGAGGCGGAAAAAATGACCGAAATGAAAGGGGAGATTACAGGTCTCAAGAACGAGAACGAAAATCTCCGGATGAAAGTCACCTCCGGTCGGATCACCAATGACAAGCTCGACCTCGAAAGGGAACTGGAAATTTACGCCAGAGCCGAAAAAGCGATGAATATCAACGCCCCCGGTTTCGCCGGTGCCTGGGAAAGAGCCAAAGAAAACGCTATGGACGAAATTATCGAAGAGGAACGCGGCAAAAGCATGCCCCGCCGGATTTTCCGTCGCCTTTTCACCAAAACCGATGCCCACGGTGAACCGATCGAAGCTCTGCCCGAGTCTTCCGTAACCAACGATAATCAGCAAAAAACAGCCGGCTGACCGGACCTGCGAAATTACAGTTTTTTTCCGCAAAGGAACGGCAGAGATGTCGTTCCTTTTTTGTGATTGTACCCTGTTAAGTCATCGACTGTACCCTGTTGAATCCGGGACTGTACCCTGTTTAATCACCGTTTTCATGCTGCGGAGCACTGTTGCGCCGGAAATGCACAAAGAGTATCGTGAAAACACTTCATCATGATTCCCGATGCTTTTTTATCCCGCCTGAAAGAAACCCTGGAAGAAATCGAATCAGCCGGGCTATACAAATCGGAAAGATTCATCGACTCCCCGCAAAACAGCACCGTCACCCTTCAGAACGGGCGGCAGGTGATCAACATGTGCGCAAACAACTACCTCGGCCTCGCCGATCATCCCCGGGTAGTGGCAGCCGCCCGCGACGCTGTGGAAAAATGGGGTTTCGGTATGGCTTCGGTCCGGTTCATTTGCGGCACACAAACACTGCATCGCCAACTGGAGGAGAAAATCTCGGACTTCCTCGGCACCGAAGAGACGATTCTCTACCCTTCCTGTTTCGATGCCAATGGCGGCCTTTTCGAAGTCCTACTCTCCGGAGAAGACGCCGTCATTTCCGACAGTCTCAACCACGCCTCGATCATTGACGGGGTCCGGCTCTGCAAAGCAAAACGATATCGCTATAGCAATATCGATATGGCAGACCTCGAAGCCAAACTACAGGAAGCGGATGATGCCGGAGCGCGAACCAAACTGATTACTACAGATGGAGTTTTCTCGATGGACGGGATCATCGCCAATCTCAGCCGGATTCATCAACTCGCCGAAAAATACAATGCCATCGTTCATTTCGACGATTGCCACGCCACCGGATTTCTCGGCAAACGCGGTCGTGGCACCCACGAACACTGCAACCTGTTCGGCAAAATCGATCTCACTACCGGCACACTCGGAAAAGCTCTCGGCGGAGCATCCGGAGGCTATACTTCCGGCAAAAAAGAAATCATCGACCTGCTCCGCCAAAGGTCACGTCCCTATCTTTTCTCCAACAGCGTGTCCCCGGTTATCGTAGCGACTTCCCTCGAAGTATTTCGCATGCTCGAGGAATCCACGGAATACGCGGATAAAGTAAAGGAGAACACGGCGTATTTTCGATCTCAAATGTCATCCACCGGCTTCACCATCGCCGGTGCCGATCACCCGATCTCACCGGTTATGATCGGTGATGCCGCACAGTCGCAGAAATTTTCGAACCGGCTTTTAGAGAAAGGAATATTTGCGATCGGCTTTTTCTATCCCGTCGTGCCGATGGATACCGCCCGGATCCGAACCCAGATCAGCGCTGCCCACACGAGGGAACAACTCGACAAAGCGATTGAAGCCTTTGTGGAAACCGGCCGGGAACTCCATTTGATTTGATATATATATGAAAGCGATCGTCAAAGCCAAACCGGAACAGGGCCTCTGGCTTGAAGACGTTCCGCAACCGGAAGTCGGCCCGATGGATGTGCTGATCAAAATCCGCAAAACTTCGATCTGCGGGACCGATTTACATATATGGAAATGGGATAAATGGGCTCAGAAAACCATACCTGTCCCTCTGATCATCGGTCACGAATTTTGCGGAGAGATCGCAGAGACCGGTGCCGGGGTAACCGACTTTGAGGTAGGTGAAATCGTCTCCGGGGAAGGACACATCGTTTGCGGACATTGCCGGAACTGTCTCGCCGGGAGACGCCATCTGTGTCCGAACACACTCGGTGTGGGAGTTCAGAGACCCGGAGCCTTCGCCGAATACCTTTCTTTACCTGCGAAGAACGCCTACAAAGTAGCTGCCGATATTCCGGAAGATATCGTGTCCACTTTCGACCCTCTCGGAAATGCCGTTCACACCGCGCTCTCCTGGGATCTAACAGCAGAGGATATCCTTATCACCGGAGCGGGCCCTATCGGATGTATGGCGGCCAGTGTCGCAAAATTTGCCGGAGCGCGACATGTCGTAGTCACCGATATAAACCCATGGCGGCTCACGCTCGCCAAAAAAATGGGTGCCACCCGGGTGGTCAATGTCGCGGAACACTCACTCGACGAAATCAAAACGGAACTGGGAATGAAAGAGGGATTTGATATCGCTTTTGAAATGTCCGGACACCCCGGCGGCCTGCACGACATCCTCGAACACACCTCAAATGGAGCAAAGATTTCTCTACTGGGTATCTTCCCGGAAAAATTCGCTATCGACTGGGATAAGGTCATTTTCAAAGGCCTGATTCTGAAAGGAATTTACGGACGGGAAATCTTCGAGACCTGGTATCGAATGACCGCTATGATCCGGGCCGGGCTCGATATTTCGCCGGTCATTACCCACCGCTTTCACTACACCGATTTCCAAAAAGGAATCGATACCATGTTATCCGGAGAATCCGGTAAAGTCGTGCTCGACTGGGAGTAGAAATCGATCCAGTCGGGCACAAAAAAAACCGCCCGGAAGGACGGCTTTTTTCGATAAATCTACGCGCAGAAAAACTACTTCCCCCCCTTTTTTGCTTTCCCCTTTGGCTTTTTCCCATCCGCTTTGGGTGCATCCTTTTTGGGAGTATCCTCTTTAGCTGCCGGAGCCGGCTTTTCCTCCGCTGCCGGAGGTGCCTCTTCCTGCACTTTGAGCACCACATCATACTCAGGCATTTTTGCATACTCCTGGAATTGCGGCGGCATTGAAGTCTCGGGAAAACGCTTGCTGAAGAAATAAGCGACGCTCTGAATTTCACGAAGCGGTGCCTTTTTTACCTTTTCGTTTTCAGATTTCAAAGCGGGATCTGCGCTCTGAATTACCAGAGCTGCACCCATTGCCTGCTTACTTAAAAATGGCTCGTAGGCGAATGTCATGGTAAACGCTCTCATATAGTCCTGGAGTGCTTTTTCCTTCTCCCCTTTGGACTCATAGAGCTTGCCTCTCATGAAAGCGATTTGCACCAGTTCGCGCTGTGGCATCTTGCGGAAATTCGGCGCCGGAAGCAGCGAAGCTTTGCCGACAACGGGTTCCTGATAGGCTTCCAGAGCCTTTTCGAGAGCCGCCATATCACCGGAACCATACACCGCCCAGAGTTTCTGGAACCTGATTTGGTTCTTATACCGGTCGGACAACATGGAGTCCATACTTTTCCCGGCCGGGGAATCCAACAGTGACTGCAGAATTTTGAAATTACCGGCCCGTCGCAAACTCTCGATCTGGTAGAACATTGCCTCCGAGGCAAAATTCTGCGGAATATTTAGAATCAGTTGCTGATAATCCCCGACAACTTTAGCGAACCCTTTGGCCGCTTCGATATAATCATCGTTGGCAAAATCTGCTCTCGGCTCAGCCAGAACTTCACTGCGAGCTTCAAGTCGGACTCCTTTTTCAATCCCGGTCCCGCTAATTTGGGACAGGGAATACTCCTTACCCCGGACGCCTTCCGTGGGGGAGAATAAAATCCCACCGGGCCGGGAACCCTGGATAAATCCCTGCGGGTTCCCCCCCTGCTGGAGGTAAATTGTAGCCGGAGTACTTTGAACCTGAGCTTGAAGGCTGAGTCCGCCGATCATCAGGATAAGAAATGTGGATGTAAGATATTTCATTTTCGATCAATGATTGTTGTTCTATCAGGCTGCTGGATTATCCGGCTGTTTCCGGGTTCCAGTCTTCAGGAATACCCAGACTGGCTCTGACCATGGTCTCCTCCTCCACCCCGATATTGAGGTCCGCCTTGTAATTTCCCAGTTCCCGGCGCAAAGCGACCAGCGCACCTGAGGGCGAATCTTTCTCCGGGTCCAGTTTTTGCCACATAAAGATGTGCTTGAGGTATATCTTATACAAAGCCACCTCGCGCTGTCGTTTTGCCGCATCCCTGACTACATCGCCGGTCTCCGCCTCTTTGATCGAAGTCAGACTGATCTTTGCATATCGATGGAAAGCTTCCGTCGCATATTCCGGAAACGCATTATAGGTGGAAAGAACGGAAAGATAGGCTTTTGCGGCACCAAGCTGATCGCCTTTCGCCTCGGCCACTTCACCGAGAAGCAGTCCGGCTTCTGCCCGCTTGCCTTTTTCTTTAGCGAACATTCTCTTAGCCTTGTTGATAATCTGCAGCTGCTCCATCGCTTCGTCCCATTCCTTCGCTTTGATATGAATCCGGGCGAGGTTGAGATGAGAATCCGGAGTCAACGCCGGATCTTTATACTTGTTAATAACCCGGCGGAATCTCTCTTTAGCAGAGCCGACTTTTGTGATGTTCCGCATTTCGATCAAACCAATGTTGAATTCCGCATCTGACTTGAACTGATCCGCATCGGGATTTTCCCGGGCGAGCAACTCGTCGTAATAGGGAATCGCCCGGAACGGGTTGTCTCCTCTCGCGAAGTTGTTACCGATTTGCTGGAGGGCGTATTCAGAAAGCTCGCGCTTCTCGAAATTACTCATCTCCTCAAACACATCGTTGATTCTCGAAACAATCGCCGCGTAGGCCGGAGAATCTTTTTCCTCTTCTTTGCGGAGATCCTGAAGCACGATGACTTTCTGGATCTTCAACCAGGTAAGCAGTGCCTGATTGGCAGGGTCGAGCCCCGGGAAATTGTCGAGGATCTTCAAAGTCTCCTCGGCACCTCTCACCCGGACGGACGCCTCGCTGTAGGAACCGATCGCTTTCCGAAGCAAGTCCATGTCCTGTTCCTCGGGTGACTTATTACCCAGCTCATTGATCATTTTCGCGACCTGGGAGAGACCTTCCTCAGCCCGGTCGTTGTTCTCAAGAGTCTCCAAAGCAAACACAGAAATCTGTGGTTCCCAGTAAGTGCCGGCAAATTCAGGGAAAAACTCATCATACTTTTCGAGAACCTTTTCATCATTCTCGTTGAGCAAATACTGATCACAGGCTTTCCAGATGGCTTCCGCCGCAACAGATTTGAAATACTCTTCCTGAGCCGGCATTTTGGTCATGGCGGCTTTCGCAGCTTCAGCTGCAGCCAGGTAGGCATCCAGACCTTTGCGGCGATACTCAGCCTTTGTTTCGGCCTGCTCTTCAGCCGTAAATTGATCGGCTGAAATCAAATACGAATCTCCTTCGATATTCAATGTCCGCCCCATCTGTATGGAATCCGGTTTGAACTCTTCCAGCTTATCCGATGCCGCGATTGCAGCCGGGTAATCTTCGAGATTGTATCGGGCCGTTGCGAGATCTCCCAGTGCCGTGTCACCGAACTGCTCCGATTCCGGAAATTCCTTCAGGAAATCCTCATACTGTTCGGCGGCTTCGCGCATCTTTCCGAGAATCAGCGAATTCGAAGCGCGATGAAATACAACCATTTCCCGGTTGCCACTCTCTTTGTAGCCTTTCACATATTCGTCGAAAGGCGCGATTGCTTCCTCATGCTTTTTCAACGAATAAAAAGCCAGCGGATAAAGCGCATCGGCCAACTCGCGTTTTTCATCTCCGAGTTTGTAGCGCTCTCTAACTGATTCACAAACTTTAATGACCGTATCATACTGCTTCGTGGTAAAAAGAGACTGCAGCATAAAAGTGGAAACATTGTCTCTCAAAGGATGATCCTCGGGCGTCGCGCCGTTGTATTTTTCACCAAAATATTGAGCCGAACCGTAATCTCCCAGCATAGCGGAAAAGCGTGAAGCCTCGTGCAGAATTTCCGCGCGCGCATTGGCATCGATGTCAGGGTAAGTCTCGGAAAGGTGCCAGTAAATATTCCGGGCAACCTTGATATTCCCCTGTTTTTCGTAACAGGTAGCTACCAGTCGAAGCGTCTCGGCATCGGGATGCATCGGTGCTTTCTCCCTCTCATCAATCGTATTGATAAACTGCTGGTAGGGGCCGGGGATTCCGGCACCAACCGGAAGCATCGCCAGCCTCATATTGATATCTTCGCGAATTTCCGCGAGAGACGCACAGTTCGAGAAAAAGCGAAGACCCAGGCTGTAGAGCCCGTTTTTGGTACACTCGTAACCAAGCTTCCGAAAGCGGTCCACAAAACCGAAACGGAAAGAATCAAAAGGAGACGCTTTTACATATCCCAGGTTCTGATCAAGAAAAGCATGAGCCTGAACTTCCAACTCTTCCAGGCGGGACAAATCCGCACCGGCTTTTTCAGCTTCCAATACCCATCCCATACCGAGTTCAAGTATGCCCTGCATGAGAAATGGCGGCTTCACTCTCCACTCTTCGCGATTGTCGAAAAGCTGTTGAACGGTAGCGACACCTTCCTCCGCCTTGCCGGACTGAATCTCAGATGTGCCTTTGCGAAGGAAATAACTGTTTCGCACCTGCATCAATTCCTGTGATGGAGGCTCGGCATCCATGTATGCCTGATAGAGACGCAGCGCTTCTTCGTGATTACCCAGCTGCGCTTCCACAAATCCAAGCTGAAAGCGGGCGAGGCTTTCCCTTGGATTTTTCGTTTTCATCACGGACTGCAATTGTTTAGCATCCGCATCAGCAGACAGACATCTCTCCAGCCACTTTTTCGCTTCTTCCCATCGCTTTTGGGGAATCAGGGTCATCGAATAATCGAAAAACATGCCTCCCGCCTGCGGGCCGTAATCTTCCAGAAGCAGATCAGGTTCTGCCAGACTGAAAAGTTTTTCGAAAGTTTGTGAAGCTTTTACCGGGTCTCCGGAACCATTCAGTTCCACGGCTTTTCTGTAGAGCCCCTCTACACTGTCGTCCTGCGCGATAGCTGCGCCGGAAGCTAACAGAAGCACTGCGATTCCAAATCCCAGGTTCCGTAGTCGATTTCCAAGTTTGTTCATTGTGGTTATAGATAAGTATTGAGCTGATTATCGGTAGCTAATCTGCGAGTGTTTCGTGGCCCGCCCTACCATTAGAGAACCCCGCTACTACGCGATCTCTTATTGGCCTGTTTGCGCCGTAATAGAACGGCACCCCGGGTTGAGCCTTCAGCGGGGCGGAGAAAGTAATCAGGAAACCAGTTCGCAGGGTCTCAAAAAGCCCGGTGGCTCCCCGCCAGGGGGACCGTAAACTCCAGGATTCTCCCTTTTCCAACTGCTTCGTAATGATTCCTTTCCTGTATAAGCGCCACTGAATGCTCTATTCTTCGGTAAATCCCGAAATAGTTACATTCTGAATTTTTACCGTCTCGTGAGCGAGAGCATTTAGCACATCGACAAATCTCTGACCTTTCGCTGCATCATCCGCCGCAATAATAACCATCGGCTCCGAATCAGTGAGGCGGGCACTTTCCGCATAGGTGGATAATCGATCCAGTAGCACCGGCACTTCCCTGCTTTCGATATCTGCATCAAGCACCTCATCGTTTACCACGATGTGCCCCATGCTGTTTACATTGATTGTCATTTGGTCGATTTCCACATCCGTTGAACCATCAGACTGACTGGTCGGCATCGTCATCCCCAAGTCGGCCTCTTTGGGATCGAGTGTGGAAGTCACAATGAAATAGATCAAAAGCAGGAAACTGACATCAATCATTGATGACATATCCAGTTCCGGATCTTTTTCTTCGGGAAGGGCTTTTCTCGCCATAGGTAAATTCAGTTATTAGAGGACTACTATTTTTTCTCAACGACATAGCTGCCGAAGATGACGTCGCTGACGCCGGCTTCACCGGCCGCCTTGATGACGCGCTTGATGATCCGGGTATCAACCTGTTTGTCGGCACGAAGATTCAACCGGGTCGGAAGACCCTTTTCCGAATTCCGGATGCGGGCACTCTCCACATATTCTGTGATGGATTCCGTTGTAGGAAGTGCCACTTCATCCTGCGCGAAAATGGTACCGTCTTCTAACACATTCACGACTACTCGACCGGTGGCATTCTTTGCTACCTGAGCATTGGTTGCCGTGGGCGGGTTCACCCTTTTATCAATTTGAACAATAATCAGGTGCGAACTGACCATGAAGAAAATCAGGAGCAGGAAAACGAGATCGATCATCGATGACATATCCATGGGAAGCTCCTCCCCTTCGTCAGCTTGCAGTCGTCTTAATTTCTCTGAAGGCATACCTGATTAACTCCTCAATTTACGGTTTTCTTACGCTGTAACTTCAAAAAACCGTTTACCCCTCGGAGATACCCTCGGGAACTTTAGCCAACTGTTGGTCGGCGTTGACAGTTGCAACAGCAAGATCCAGCCCTTCGGAAGCAACAGACTGTGCTTCTGCAACGAGTGAGTTGAATTTGTTTTTGAAAATGTAGAAACAAAAGATCGAGGGAATCGCCACGACAAGACCTCCAGCCGTGGTCATCAGGGCCAGTGAGATATTCTGCGCAAGCTGACCGGGGTCGGAACCACCGCTGAGGCCCATGGTATCGAACGCCATAACCATACCGGCAACCGTTCCGAAAAGTCCAATCATCGGAGCCGCCTGAGCGATAACCGAGAAATAACCGATCCAAGTCATGTAACGGGGATTTTCCCGCACGGAAAAATCGGCGATGCCATCTTCCACGGCTGTTCTGCCGAGTGTTTCCGGATCTGTCGCGTCGACCGCAGGCAACGCGGTTGTCAGCATCCGTCCGAGATAGGAAGGATCCTGAGCGGAAAGATCGATTGCACTTCTCACCCGGACATCAGCCATGTTGGCGAGAACATTTTCTTTCAAAGCTTTCGGCACGAACTTCTTCTTGCTGAGCTGAAGAATATTAAACACCGCCAGGGTAATCATCGCGATGGAAAGCACCCCGATCGGAAGCATAAAAGGTCCGGCATCGATAACTTTCGTCATTAACGACTTGGTCCCCTCGCCCTCGGCGGCTTCGAGATCGTCCTGAGCCAGAAGGTCCGGCGCAGCGAAAGCCAGGAGCAAAGTCGCCAGCAGTAATACAGCAGGGAGTTTATTACGGAGAGATTTTCTTGTTGGAACCATCACTTTGTTTTTTAAATATTTATCAGATATCTTCTTGAACTGACCTTGATGAAATAAATCGGGCATTCTGTAAAGAAAAATCATTCAAATTCACCAATTAAGTTCTGTTTATTTTTACGATTGGGTAAACTCGAGAAACACCTCTTCGAGATTTCGATTCGAATCACCTTCCAATCGATCCCGCACTTCGCTAACCGTCCCTTCCACGAGGAGCTTACCGTGATTAATAATGCCAATTCTGTCGGCCAGTTCCTCCGCTACATTGAGCAGATGCGTGGAAAGAAATACCGTGGTGCCCATACGGGTTCGCGCCTTCAATTCCTCCTTAACCACCCTGGCATTCAACGGGTCCAGACCAATCATCGGTTCGTCGATAACGATCACTTCCGGATCGTGCAATAATGCCGTGGAAATGGCCAACCTTTGCCGGGTACCATGGCTCAGATTCTCCACTCTTTGTCCGGCGTATTCCGTCAGTGAAAACTGTTCAAACAACTCCGGAGTCCGCTTCCGCGCGACTTGCGGATCCACCTCGAAAAGATCAGCGACAAACCCCATCAACTCGAGCGCGGTTAGTTTATCGTAAAATTCGGCGACATCCGGCACATAACCGATTTTCCGTTTTGCTTCGAGAGGCGACTTCTGGATATCGAATCCCCCCACCACAGCCGTTCCATCCGTGGGCGACATCAAACCGGTGAGCAGCTTGATGGTGGTCGTCTTGCCCGCCGCGTTGGGGCCTAAAAACGCAAAAAACTCCCCCTGGGGAATCGTCAGATCGAGGTGGTCAAGAGCGAGCAGATCGCCATAGCGCATAGTCAGGCCCCGGGTTTCTATCATAGCTAAAAAGGAGAAAGGATGATTTTGACCGAATCCTAACAGAAATGTCAAGCTCCCGCCAACACTCCTTATCGCGGTCCATTTCTTCGTTGATTCGGTCGGAAATTTTCGATATCCAGTTCCTATGAATCGACGCAATTTCCTCGCAACAGCCGTTCCGGCCACCTTTGCCCTGTTGCCTCCGTCACGAATTTTCGCCGAACTGGCCGCCAACGATCCATATCGAAACAATATTGGACTGCAAGTTTACACGCTTCGAAATCAACTCAGCAAAGAGCAGGCGGTTGCCACAATCAAGTCGATTGCCGATTTCGGATACAAACAGATCGAGCCCTACGGATTCCCCGGAAAAAGTAAACTGGTAAAGATAGCCAAAGACCACGGTCTCGCCGTGACCTCCTCCCACTTCGAGTGGAATTGTGTAGTAAATCCGGATGACAACAACAAAATCTCTTTCGAGGAAATTCTCGATGCAGCCAGCGATGAAGGCGTAAAACATCTCGTGGTCCCCTACCTCGTCGACCGCAACCGCAAAACCCTGGATGACTACAAAAAAGTCGCCGAAAATTGCAATAAAGCCGCCGCCAAAGCCAAAGAAGCTGGCATCCAACTGGCCTATCACAACCACGCCTTCGAGTTCGAACCGAAAGAAGACGGCAAATGCGGTTTTGATATTCTAATCGCCGAATTTTCCCCGGATATGAAATTCGAACTCGATGTCTTCTGGGTGAAAGCCGGTAACCACGATCCCGTGGCAATGCTGGAAAAACTGTCCGGCCGTGTCTCTCAACTCCATCTCAAAGATCTGCGCAAAGAAGTATCACTGCCCAACTACAACGGCATCCAGAAAGAGGACTTTGAAGAACTCGGCGACGGTATGATTCCCATGGAACCGATTATCAAAGCCGCAGCGAAAGCCGGGGTGGACAATTGCCACGTTGAGCAGGATCACTCCCCCGATCCGCTGGCCAGTGTAAAGAAAAGCCTCGATTACCTGCACACTCTTTGATCAATGAGAAAACTACTACTTATCTGCCTATTGGTATCATCCTCCACGCTGCCGCTTAGCGCCGACAACTGGCCTTACTGGCGGGGCGATATTGCCGGCTCCGGAATTACTACAGAAACCGACCTGCCTCTGAACTGGGGAAAGGATAAAAATGTAAAATGGAGAGTCGAACTGCCCGAACGCGGCAACTCCACTCCTGTGGTCTGGGACGATTCTATATTTGTCACTCAGGCGCTTGATGCGGAAAACTGGCGGGGCCTCATGTGTTTCCATCGCGAAGACGGAAAATTGCTCTGGAAGAACGGACTCACCTACAGCGAAGAAGAGCGCACCCACCGCGACAATCCCTATTGCTCCGCCTCTCCCGCTACCGATGGATCTATCGTGATCGCCTCCTACGGATCAGCCGGCGTTGCCGCCTACGATTTCGAGGGCAAAGAACTCTGGAAGCGCGACTTCGGTGCGATTGATCACACCTGGGGAAACTCCTCTTCCCCGATCATTTTCGGCGACCTCTGTTTTCACTATCACGGCCCCTCAAAGGGAGCCGTTCTATACGCCCTGAATAAAACCAGCGGGGAAACCGTTTGGAGCTGGAACGAACCCGATTGGAAACCGGAAAACCGGACCGACGGTTTCCGCGAGAAAGCAGACTCCGGAGTCATCGGTTCATTTAGCACACCAGTGCTAATGAAAGACGGCGATAAAGATATCCTCGTAATGAGTTTCCCTCTCGAACTCAAAGCGTTTGATCCCCAAACTGGTAATGTACTTTGGACCTGCGAAGGACTCAATCCACTTGTCTATACTTCACCCATGGTAGCTGATGGAAAAATTATCGCTATGGGCGGTTACTATGGAAACTCCGTCGGAGCGGCCAGCAACGGTGAGCGTCTTTGGCGGGAAGTACGTCACTTCGGAGGTATCGGTACCGGCGTTGTGAAAGACGGCTATTTCTATGCCCAGAACAGCGGAGGAGTCGTTTATTGTGTAGAAGTGGCCACCGGAAAAACAGTATGGAAAGACCGTCTTCCCGGAGCAGGAAAATCATGGGGATCCTACATCCTGTCCGGAGATCTCATCTATACATTGAGTCAGCCCGGCGATACCGTAGTATTTAAAGCCTCTCCCGAAAAGTTTGAAGTCGTAGCCCAAAATAACGTCGGTGAGCGCACCAACTCCTCCCTGGTTC
>JARGOZ010000204.1:9593-13406 GCA_029213025.1 Verrucomicrobiales bacterium | reverse complement strand
ATATGAAATTCACTACACTGGGCGGCGTAGGACACGGGGCTGCCGGATTTGCATTCGTTTACGAGGGCGACAAAATGAATCCCGGATTTTCCACAGCCTTATCTTCGAGCGATTGCGATCCGACGGAAAACGTCTGGGACTGGCTTTTTACCAAAAAGAGAAACGCCACTCCCTGAGCTATTGTTCCAAACGAATTCGCAATGGAATATCGTTGATCTCGACTCCGGCTTTCGTCGCGGCGTCCCACAGTTTCACCATGAGGCCAAGCGATGTTTCGGAGTCGGCTTTCATTTCCAGTTTGGCTTCCGGATTGCTTCTTTTCAGAGCCTGTAGCGCACCCGGGACCTGTTCGAGTGTGAGACTTTGTGCCCCGAGAGAAATTTCCCCGGTATCGGAAAGGGCGAGAGGAATCCTCGTTTCTGTAGTAGCTGACGCAGCCATCTCCGAGGAGCGGGGGAGATTCACTTTCAGTAGAGATTCCTTTTTTTTGAAAGTTGTCGTGACGATGAAAAAGATCAGCAAGATCGCAAGAATGTCGATCAGGGTAATGATCGGCACCGTCGGTTTCTTACGCTTTTTAGTATAGAACTTCACGGATCAGGTGGATTTAGGGATTCGTGACTGAAGTATGCCTCCCTGAACGCTGCTCTCCTGGCTGGAGGCCGTTTCCGTAGTAGTGCTTTTCGCTTTACCCGCAGCGGCCGCTTCCTTGGCATAAAGACGCGGTCCACCATATTTGTAGAACTGGTGAAGCATGTTGTTGATCTGTTTCTCCAGTTGCGCGGAAATACTTTCGAGTCGCCGTGTGAAGTAAGAGTGGAGGATCACGGTAATAACGGCGACGACCAGACCGGCGATTGTCGTATTCAGTGCGGTGGCGATGCCGGCGGCGATTAAAGTCGGATCCGTAGCGGTTCCGGCATCGGTTGCGCCCAGGGTAGCAAAGACTTTGACGAGGCCGCTCACCGTGCCGAGAAGCCCGAGCAGCGGGGCGATGGTAATGACCACTTCGAGAATACCCATTCCGCCTTCCAACTTGACCAACTCCTCTTTTGCTGTCGCCTCGACAGCTTCGGAGGCTTCGGCGCGGTTGGAAAATTCACTGGAAAGGGCCACTTCCCCGATATTTCCCACCGGAGTGTTGCTCTTGCGCAGAGCGTGGTAGAGGGCGGACGATTTTTCCTGTTTGAAATACTGGTCACAGCGGGCCAGCTCGTCTTTCAGAAACTTGGGAACAATGGACGAAGACCGCAGTGTCAAAGCCCGGTGGATGCTGACGGCGATGGCCACAAAACAGCACAACATAATGAACAGCATAAAGATCCCCCCCGAAATGAGGAAGTCCCAGAATTGCAGATTAGCGGAAGATAGTTGGATCATGATCGCGCGGTCAGACTTGGTAACGTCTTAATAGATCTGAATGTTATAATGCATTTTCAGCCCCCGGGCACCGTAATGTGCCGCGACCTCGTCCGGCATTGGGGGAATTTTTGCATCGACAATGGCACGGAGCGAAAACTCTGTCACCAGCTCGGTGGCTTCTTTTTTCTCGATGATGAGGTTCCGGACATTACCGTTTTTCGTTACGATAAAGGTTACACGGAGAAATCCCCACGTAACCTGGTCGGCCCGTTCCTGGCGGTATTGATGCCACCTCCGGCCGATAGCCTGCTCGACAGACCGCTTGTATTTCCCGGTTTCGGTGGCGACGGCATCGACCGCGCTTTCCCCTATGTTGGTGATATCACCGTTCTGATTATTCTTTCTCCGGTGGGCGAGATAGGCGGGGTTGAACATACTTTCGTCCAGCTTCTGCCGGACGGCTTTCTCCATCGCTTGAGCCTGCTTTTCTTTAATCTTATCAATTGATTCGCCGACTACCATCGGCGCGGCTTTGATCTCTTTTTTCTCTTCAGGCGCTGCGGGTTCGCCGAATTCGTCGGTCTTCTGTTCGGCGACAGCTTCCTGATCTTTTTCCCCGGTCAGACTGGGAACTTTCATCGCGTTTGCCGCGTTGGACGGATCTACGAAAGATTTGGTGGTGATCGCCATTTGCGCTTCTTCGCCGATTTTTTCGGTTTCCGGTTGGGTCATTTCCTCAGCGATCCGGTCGGGCGGGGTGTCGGCTTCGCCGGGTTTGGCTTCCTCGGCCTCGCCTTCACTCAGTTCGTCGGCGGGGGCTTCGGTTTCTTCCGCCGTTTCTTTCGACTGTTCTGCCGGAGGGGTGTCTTTCATCTCCTCGGCGGGAGGTGCTTGCTCTGCGGGCGGAGTCGGTGGCTGGCTGGAAGAGGGCGGCGGTGTTGCGTTGGGCAGGATCTCGCCGTCAGAATATTCCTGATTGGCGAGGTTCATCGCCTTGAGTTTATCCTCTCCTTTCATGGTGGGGCCGGCCACCTGAGGCAGGTCGGGATTGGGGAGAAATTCCGTCGACGCAGTGGTGTTCCGGTCGGACTCGAATCGCGCATTTTCGGGTGCCTCAGCCCGGGCGGTGTTGGAATCGGTATTGATGTAGCCCTTTTCTTTCGAAAAGATATCCTCCTCCTCCGGCGGCAGCTCCGCCGGTTTCTCCTCGACCTTTTCCGTTTCGGCAGCCTCGGGCTCGGGCAATTCCTCGCGGGCCTGCTCCTTGATTTGTGAGAGCATAACGGTGACTTCCCGGGGCTCAATCCGTGCGGCATTCGCAGAAAATCTCGGTGAACCGGGGTTGATAACGAGCAGATAAAAGAAGGCAAGCACTGCGATCTGACCGACTACAGCGCCGGAAATCGAAGTGATCCACTTTTGTAACTCGGACATTTCAGGTTGATTCAGTCGTTAACACTTACCGACTTTCGTTCGAAATGAAAGAGATATTGTGTGGCGTAACCGGCGTTGGGACCGAAGTATTTCATGGCCAACTTTTGCAGTTTCACCCTTTGATTCTCTTCCGCTACGGCTTGTTCTGTTGTCATGGCGGGTAGTCCATTGAGATCGATTTCGTCGGAATGAATTATATGCCCGGCCCCTTTAGTGGGAGTCGCCGTGGGAATTCTGATTTGTCAATTTGATGTCTCCGAAGCGGGTGGGTTGGTAAATTGGTCTTCTTCGTGCCAAGGGCCCAGCACTGAAGAGTATCCTTCGATCAAATCATCTGAAAGTCTGATGCGCTCTAACACTGAGTATAGACTGGAAAATTCTGTGGTCGTGAGATCCATAAGTTTATGCAGAGTTTGGTCATACCTCTTGAAAAGAACTTCCTGGGCGTCATCGGGATCAAAATTTTCCGTCAGTATGTCGTATGCAACTACGAGAAGACTGGCGGAATATGTGAGACGGGGCCATTCATCGTTTGCTAAAGCTTCCCGTGCTTTCAATAATATCCAATTCAATGTGTCTTCCAATCCACACATCGCATTGTTGAAGTCAATATGTGCGATTTCCGAGATTTTTGGATTCATTTTCGTTTTTGACTTAACAGGGTACAATCAGCCATTCAACAGGGTACGATCATCCTGCTAGCTGATAAAATAGCTGAGACTCTCCAACTCTACGGCGAGGTCGACGTGGTTCACGATCACATCTTCGGGGACTTGCAGGACGAGAGGTGAAAAATTCAGGATCGCCTGCACGCCGGATGCCACCAGGATATTGGCTACATCCTGGGCGGATTCGCCGGGCACTGCCAGAATCGCCATCTTCACTTCGTGAGCGGTAATGTATTCTTTGAGTTCGTCGACATTGTGAATCGGTATACCGGTATTCGGTGAACGCTCCTCGACCATTTCGGGAAATTTATCAAAAGCCGCGATAATCTCGAAGCCCTCCTTTTTGAAA
>JARGOZ010000204.1:0-9583 GCA_029213025.1 Verrucomicrobiales bacterium | reverse complement strand
ATTTTTCCGACCCCCATAATAACGACCGGTTGGAGACGCGCTGTGCCGAGGATACCGGCAATGGCTTTGGACAATGCCTCCACATTATAGCCGAGTCCGCGGGTGCCGAACTGGCCGACATAACCGAGATCCTTCCTAAGTTGGGTCGGTTTGACCCCGGCAGCCGTCGCCAAAGCCACGGAAGACACCGTATCTACCTGATTCTCAACCAGTCGGTCCAGACATCTCAGGTAGATGGAAAGTCTATATACTGTCTTCTTTGGGATTTCTACTTTTTCCACAACAAAAAACTCTCTGTAAAATTGAATAAGTCAAACAACGCAAAGGTCTGACTCGTGTTGTTTAGACGATGATAGGCGTCCTGTCCTTAGCGGTAACCGGGGATTTCGACGCCGACCGAAACCCGATTCCTGTAACCAGAAAATGCCCTCGAATCCCGATATCACAAGCTACGGGACCAATGAGTTTGAAGGTGATTCCTCCTTTCTCGCCATTGATCCCGCAAACCTCAGAAAAACTAATCGATTCAGACCCGGAAAGCGACGTCGCTGGTTTCTCCAGTTCATGATGTCTTCCGTAGTTTTTGTCGCCCTCGCTTCGACGATCCTCGGATTGATCGAAAAAGGCTGGAGCCAGGTTCGTGCTCTCGCCTACCGGATTCTGCCTGAACCGATCATCGAAGAAGTGACCCGGAAGCCCGTCACTGAAACACCCCCGACGGAGGATCCCACCTACAAAGTGCAGCGCAGTAAGCTCACGAACGAAGATGCATATCTCGCTTATCTGGCCACCATCGGGCTGGAAAATATCAAACCCGAAGACGTGGTTCGTCCGCACCGAAATGTCCGCAACGGTGTGGCTAATGAGCTGCCGCCCGAGAAATACTGGAAGAAAATCAAAGCGACTCTGATCGTCGCGGACAAGCTGGCCGGCGAGCTAGGTGTTCCGTTGAAAGCGATCAACTCGGCTTATCGCAGCCCGAAATACAATTCAGCCTGCCCCGGAGCGGCGTCCAATTCCTATCACACGAAAAATATGGCTCTCGATCTCATGTTTGCCTGTTCGCCGAAAGAAGCGGCGCTGGCAGCGAAGAAGCTTCGTTCCAAAGGAGTTTTCAAAGGCGGGATCGGAGTGTATTCCTCCTTCATCCACATCGATACGAGGGGCCGGAACGCAAACTGGGGCATCCCGGTGTAGATTTGGTTATTCCCTTTTGAAAATCGATCCTTTGGGAAGTGGTGGTCCGGAAACATTGCTGACCGGTTCGCTTCCCGGGTCCTGAATCTCCGCTTTGACGAAGGTCGTGATGTAGGAAGTCTCGCTGATTTTCTCAATGAAAGCCACGATTTGACCACTCCAGATCGTGATCGAAGAGGCGCTCACAGCGCGTTGTACTTTCCTGGATGGATTAGCCTGGGAACGGAGATAAATACCGAGGTTCAAGGTGTAGCCATCCGCTCCGATGACAGGCTCGACTCCGAGAGCGTAATCTCCACGGCGGCAGAGGCCGAATTCGCCGTTTCGAATCATCACACTGGGAGCCGCAATCAGATCGAATTTCTTTTCTTTCGCCAGAGCGCGGAGCAGGACCTGAAACTGTGGTTCGGTGAATATACCGTTAACCGGAATGTATGCCGAAGAAACTGATTCCGGCAGTTCCGGCGCGGATAAGAAGCTGAGTCCGGCCTCTTTCGGGAGGGTGATGGATTGAGTTTTCGACTTTTCAATCTGCGAAGTGGACCAAACCTGCCCGTGATTGAAAAAGGGTGCCTCTGAACGAAACACTTTGGTGGTCACATAGACCTGCTTCTGTACCAGATCGTTTGTGTCTTTCACGAAAACCGAAACTTTTTCCAGCTCGGCGGCGTGATTTTTTACCGTCAGAGTGGAAGAGACAGGATTAAAAACGGCGGAAGAACCTTTCGGGAATTTGATTCCGGCACTTTCCAGCACGACCCGGGCGGTCTGATTTGAGGCACCGGTGGTATCGGTAAAAGCCGGGGAAACCGTGAAAGTCCTCGACATAAACTGCTCGCTCACTCCCTGCTGCACCCCCGAAATCCACAAAAGAAGAACTGCCAACAGTAGTTTCATAGCTGCATTCTGGAAAAATGTCAGGGCCGGGTCAATCCTGAACTGATGAATCGCGTCCCTCTTTTTCCCCAATTATGGAGCGGGCCGTTCGTTGACTTATCGGGTATCCACCCAAAACTTGCCCGAACCACCAACACCTCTGCCTTTTTGATGAAGAAGTTTCTTCTTACCACTCTTCTTTTCGCCGCCTGCTGCTGTGGAAACGCTGTCGCTCAGGAAATCCTGCCGGAACCTCTGGATGAGACGGTTGTGACGGCACGGGTCGCAACAGATTCGGACGGCGATCTTGTTCCGGACGGGATCGACGCCAATCCTCTCGTTCCTGATATTCCGCCGTTCTCCTGGTGGGTCAGTGACGTCACCGTAGGTTGGGATCTGGATCAGTCACAGATCGATAAACTGGAATCAACCTCCGGGAATGAAACGGTAAACCAGCGTAAAACCTCATTCACAGTTGGTGGTGGCATCGGCGGGGGAGGCGGTTTTTCGCAGGGAATCAACTCCGACCCTACGGCCATTTTTCTTTCGCTTCTCCCGGGTGGCGGACTGCTCAAAAAATCCGGCGATGATTTCAGCGCGCAAAGTCATCTCGCGGTTTCTTTTGAATTGAAAAAGTCTCTCGACCGAATCGAAACGGTTAAGGAAATCCGTTCGCAGTTTCAAAAGCTGGAAAAACAGCGGGCGATCAAAAATCGTCACATCGAATTCACTGTCGAATTTTTCAACGACACGAACGACGCCTATCATTTTTCCAACTACTCCATCCCGGTTCAGACCGCAGCCAGGCAAACCCGGGCGGAAGCACTATGTTACATCGCCGGGGAGATGAAACAGGAATTTGAAGTGCCGGCAAACCGGCCCTCGGGCTATCCGGTGCGGTTCCGGGCGATGCTTTCCACGACCCAGTCAGAGTAGATTCTCAATGCGCTCGAGAGTGGCGATCTCCGGCTGGCGATAGACCGATCCAGCGGCAAAGCGATCAACCAAACCACGCAAATCGACGAGATCGCGAAGCGACAGAAAATCGTCAATGAAATCGAGACAAGCACCTCGACACTCGAATTCCGGACCGGGGAAAATTCCACAACCTGGCGAATCGCCCGGAAAAACCCCGCCACCGGTAGACCTACTACAGTAGCCGAAGCGATCGCAGCCGTGAATCGGATGGCCGCATCGACCCGCGATCCGGATTACATAGAAACCAGCGGGGGAGTGGTATATTCGATTGGCTCGTATCGGAACACGCCGCTGAATGCGTTCGAAGTCACCAATGCCGTTCGGGCACCACTAAAAGCGCTCGGGTGGACGCGGATGAACCGCTATGGAGTCGCGCAGAACGGCGAGTGGGCGCACGATCTCGATCATCCTCTCGGGGACGGGGTGATTTTTTCCTACCTGCCTTTCGAGATTACGGTGCAAGAGTTGGCGAGTCAGATTCAACGCTGCGACCCGCGGCTGTCGAGCGAATGGCTTGCGCTGTGTCACTATTGGTTGCACTACGATGCGGAAAGACCTTTCACTGAATTTGCCCTCAGTATCACCGAGTATCCGCTCGTGCCGCTGTTCCAATCGCTGAAACCCGGTTTTGCCAGGGCTGATTTTGAGCAGACTATCAGCGACTGGATTGCCCGCAATGCCGGCCTGAACCAGCAGGGGGAAAACCGCTCGGCAATCGACAGTCGGGATTTCCGTAATGCAGTGAAAATTCACCGCAAAGTGATTCTGGATGCCGCCTTTGATGGATATTCTGAAGCCGGGGCGCTGCTCACCCGGATTCCGGAAAGTGACAGGGATGAAATCGAAAAGAAAGCGATTCAGACCGCTCTGCAAGTAGGCAATACCGACGCCGCTGCGGTGGAAAGCTGCAACCGGCTTTTCGTCGACTTGAATGAGCGGCGCGACGTCGATCTCGACAAAGTAAAGATTCCTGACCACGTGTTCGCGAAAAATTTCTACGGATTCATTCGTTTTGGTCAATGTGAGCGCGGGCTTTTGCCGTGCCGGGCGAGAGATTCAGCGCTTGAGTCATTTTCCTATTCCGCCAAACTGGGAAATCCCTTTGCAGAGGCTATGCAGGGGTGGACCCTGGTGAATATGGCCACCCAAAAGAGAAGAAAAATCTTCGACGGCCCCAACTGGGACAGGGATCGTGATGTAGGCATCAAGCTCCTTGAAAAAGCGGCAGAGCAATCCGTTCTCGCGAAATATGTCCTCGCCGATCTCTACTACGACAATCGGATTGGTGTAGTGAGGAACATCGATTTAGCGAAAGAGTATCTACTGTTTGCCGCCGACAAAAATTTCGGCAACGCCTCAAAAATGTATGTCGAGCGGTTCTGAGTAGTCTGCCGCCGGCATAATAGAACAGGTTGCCTAACCTGTTTGCGAAGGATGTGGGCTCATGCAATGCAAACAGGTTAGGCAACCTGTTCTACTACCACTACTACACGAAAGAGCGAAGCACTCTTTGTGTAGGATGGATTG
The DNA here is from genome assembly GCA_029213025.1 of Verrucomicrobiales bacterium. Classification (GTDB taxonomy): domain Bacteria; phylum Verrucomicrobiota; class Verrucomicrobiia; order Verrucomicrobiales; family DEV007; genus Arctic95D-9. The sequence goes on along the minus strand of JARGOZ010000204.1, from coordinate 5,005 downwards.
GTAATCCGTCCAGCGAAGCCTTTGATAATCAAGAACGGAATGCCATTCCATTCTACCTGTGCTTTGCTCATTCTCTTGAGCCGGATTCTATTCGCAGTTTGCACCGGGCTTGATCACAGCCCAACTTGACCGGCGATGATTCCATTTGATCCAGACCAACCTGCTGCGGGTGCACAACGTCTTATCAGATGGGTGGAAGATTCGTTCTCTCTGCGGGACGGTGGACTGATGCCACCCGAGTGGACGACGGAGACCATTGAGCCGTTTCTGGAAAAAACGGACGCTTTTCCTCCTGCTTTTCGGTGGGCTCTTCATTTCGGGATCGCCGCCGCGGCCTCGGAGTCCCCCACTGCAATCGACGAACCGGTTTGGAAAATCCTCGATCAATCGATTCGCCGGTTGTCCGGCATTTACGTAGAGCGCAACGATGGATTGAGTCACGCGCTTATCAGTTTGGGAATTCTTTGGGTGCCGAAAACAACCCGGTGGCTGCGCTCCGATTCGTTCGATGAACTTGCGATCTATCACATCCAGGAGAAATTGACCGAATGGAGTCATGCTCCTGCTCTGGAAGCGTGGACTGACTACCTGCTCACTCTTTCCGATCATGAGAATCAGCTTCGGTTTGTCCGGTCCCTGGTCAGTGGGGAGTCTGCGGATCTCGCTCTCCGCATTCTCGAAGCGCTTCCTTCCCACCTGCGGACGTCGGATCTCGGAACTGACCTGTTTCGGTTCGGTATGTCGAAACAATCGGCGGAGCTGCAGTCCCGCTTTGTTGACCTCTTTCCGGCCGGCGAAGACACGGACGCGGTTACAGAAAGAGAAGCGATCCGAATTCAGGAATTGGTGGAAGCAGGAAAGCTGGATGAAGCTTCCGAAGCCATCGATCACGCCGGCGGGACGAGTTGGAGATTCACGGTTCCCGGTTCCCGTCTCGCCCATGCGCTTATGATGGAGGAGCGATGGGAAGAGGGTCTCAACTACTACAAACAATACGGAGGCTGTCTAAGCTACTCCATCGAACAGGGGCGCGAATGGTTTCGTCAGTGGGCGGAAGAAGAATCGCTCGCGATTGCCATAGCCCGTGGCAAAAGACTACCCAACGAGGAATGCGCGACGTCGCTTGCCATGGTCGCGGAGGAATTGCTCGCGAGCGGTGAATTTGAGGCGCTGGAGACAGTCCTCGATGAAATAGAGAATCCTGTCCAAAAGGCACAGTCGCTCCTCGCCCTGCTCCGCCTGGCCAGGCAACGAGACTGCGACCCGAAGAAAAGGCAGCAATGGCTCGCGACCCTCGAATCGCATCTTCCCAAAAGCCCGAAGGACTCGAGCCGCTATTTCGATTTCTCAGAGGGTGCCGAATTCTTTCGCGAAAAGATCGCGATCGAGGCCTGGCACCTCGGACGGACTGAAACCTTCGAGACCTTTCAGAAAGAGAGGCAGGCCGAACTTGCGGCAAATAGCGAAGACTCTGACGAACTTGCGGGCTCCCTGGCGCGAGCGTTTGCCGAGACCCTTCAGCTCGAACCGCTCTGCCAGTTAATTGACGAATATGGCGGCAGGGAGGACTTTCGGGGAGATGTCCTTTCGTCGGTGCTGAATGAATACACCGGTGAAGATCAGATCGAAGCACTCCTCGGATGTCTGCTCGATCTTCCGGCGGATGAGGAAAATGATGATGACGATGAAGACTTTTGGGAAAGGGAAATGTTTCTTCGCGGCTGGGTCATATCACTCGCCGAACAGAGAAACACAATGGCCGCCGAGCGCATCGCCATCGCACTGCGAGACCAATTCGACAGCGAAGATGGATTCACTGCCCTCGCCGATGCCGGTTGGCGAGTCGGGGACTATCAATCCGCGCGACGATGGGGCGGCGCCTCGGGTCGAGTCCATGCGTGGAGAAAACCGGACAGATCGCGGTTTCCCCTGTTTGTCAGCGATCCCGCGACGGTCGAATCTGTGACCTCGGTTTCAGAATGGGAGTCCAGCGAAACCTGGCTGGCCCGATACGGCGCTGCCGGACATCCCGCTGCGGCACTCACCTACCTTCTCCAACTCTTTTTCCGGAGAACTCAAAATCGTTCGTTCTGGAAAACCAATGAGGAATCCTACATCGCATCGTCCCGCGACCTCGTCGCAGAGGCACGCGAGCAAGCCAAATACCGCGTCTGGCAAGAGGGCAAAGGACCTGCCCCCCGCACGCCATGGGATATAACGATAACGCTCATCGGGCTGGAGGCGTGTTCGCTCATTTACAATCTCATCACCGGCGGCGCGCTCCACCGCGAAGAAAAGAAAATAGAACGACAGCTCGAACGCAATGTGCAGGAAATCGAAAATTCCATTCGCAGGGACCTGCCCGCCGTCGTGGCTCTCCCGGCTGGAGATGATCGGCTTCGCCAACTTGCCGAACTGGCAGAGCGGGTGCGTGAAGAGTTCGAGCCCCCTGATCGACTTCGAACCGCCCTGCGTGAGGAGTCCCAACGACTGAACAGCGCCGCCTCGAATGATGACAACCTAACTGCCCGGGAAACTCTCGCCGTCGCCCTGATGCGTGTCGGAGACTTTCCCGGAGCCTGTGAGAACTGGAGGCAAGTCAGCGCCCGACAGTCACCGCCACTCCACCGGATCGAGGATCTCATCCACAATGTGCCCCGCGAATCCTGGCACCTCGCCGCGCCTTTGTGTCGCTACTCCCCGAAAGCAGCAATGACGCTCGCCGCCAAACTTGCGCTCTGGTATCCGAAAGAGAAAATCCGGCTGCCCGGCGAATGAACAGTCCTGATGTTTAAAACGAAAGGGGCTTGATGCCGGGTCACTCGTTCACAGGGGTTATCCCTCTTCTCTATCTCGGCATCGGGGAGAGCTCATTGCATTGAACATGTCGTTGCCGATAAATCCGTGAGGATATTTCTACCCGGGCGAATGACTCCGGCATGCTCATGATCCCGATTGACAGCCCAGTAATCACCCAGTGCGTAATCGAATTCACGCGGCGACCACCTGCTGCGACCTCCGCCCTGAGAGAATGTCAGTTCCCCGAAGTAGATTCGACCATTCACCTGATACATATCCACCCGGACGTGATCAAAATCTTCCGCCAGACTGACTACCGCTTCCAGCATTTCGTCGTAATTTTCAATATCGGGAAATGGCGTCTGATGATTTGGCGCAAATTCCAGCTGAATGTCCTGTCCCTTCCAATCAATAAGCTCACGATTTTCGTTATAAAAGCTGCGATGATAATTGGGAGTTCCCCGCTCAAAAATCACCGAACTGATAATTTTAAGCGACCTGGTTGCAGACTGTTTGAAAACAAAGAATTTAAAATCCCAGGGCGGGGCGCCGTTTTCGTTGCAGAGATATTTTTCTACATAGACCCGGGGCTTGATATTCGAATACCACCATTGATTGGTTTCCGCTCCGTAATTGTATTTGAGGCTCTTTTCGATCTCAGCGCAAACCTCTTCAGCGCGCTCCGGCGAATTTTTGTTGATTATACATACTGAACCGGAATCATGAGTGGCCTTGACTACGATATCGTCACCAAGAGCGACAAGTTCCGCAGGGGTAATCGTATCGCCTTCAAACACGACGGGAATCAGATAATCATCACTTCCGGTCTTCTCTTTTACGTATTCCCGGACAGCCAGCTTGTCGCTGCATTTTATATAGAGATGGTTGTGTGAATACAGCTTACGCCAATTTACCTTTTCGCTGTAAGATTTCGGTTTTCCGAAGTCCGGCCAGTAACCCATCTTACCAGCGAAAAGCACCTTTTCTTTCAAGACTGTGCTAACGGGAATCCATCGAAAGATATCTCTGAGCAATGGAGCCAGTCGCTTTCGAATCGAGTTAGTTATAGTATATCGGTTCATATAGGTAGTTAAAGAGTTATATCCGATTTTGTTCCAGACCATGGCGGGTAAAACCAGACCGGGGATAAGCATGGTCCCCAATCCGAGGCCCAAATAAAGAGCCCACAACCCCTGCGATTTGAGTCCGATAATGCCGAGGATAAATCCAATCGCCAGCCCTGCTAAAATCGGAACAACTGTCCTCGGCAGTAATCCCAGGCCTATCGAAAGATACCGATTTACATGGCGCCAGCCGATGGCAAAAAGAAATACGGCGTGGCCGACAAACAGAAGACGATCAGGGGCGAATTCGGAACCGTAGAGCAGGGGAATCAGCCACGGACCCAAACCAATCAGGGTAACTCCGGCCAGTGCCGCTAATGCTGCCAGGTATTGATAGTAACGCCGGGTTACTCCGATCAGCCACTCTTGATCGCCCCTGGTTTTCGCATCGACAATAGCGGCCCACAGAGGATTACCTACCATGATGAGCAGTCCGTCGAAGGCCGTAGTGATCATGATTAGCACAAAGTGAATAGCCACATCCGAAGGGCCAAGCAACCGCCCGATAAGCAGCGCGCAGAGATTGAACTCGACCAGGTGGACCGCCGTTGATGTCGCTGAGAAAAAGAAGCCGTCTTTCACCATCTCTTTCATCTCATCTCGATTTGGATAGACCGGAGGACGGATCAACCAGGGGCGTTTTTTCAATAGAAACCCCGTGTTGATGAGACGAACCAGGATGTTGGGAACAAAGACCGCCAGGAGCAGGTAGACAGGTGAAGGAAAAAATTTGATTCCAGCAAAAATAGCGATCGCTCCGATCAAATTGCCCCCGGCAACCCACGCCATCGCGATACCGGCCTCCATATATCCCTCCCGCACCCGGTCCGTGTGGCGGGCAATCAAATCGACAGCCAGCAAACCGGCTCCTGTCCAGAGCGAAGGTATCAAAACTGATTCCCATTCGGCGTACTTGTCCCCGAAAAGCATCGTAATCGGAACGAACGAAATCAGAAGAGCTGCGAAAGTAACTCCAACCAGAGCCAACAGAGCGACGAGGAACGCGCCGGTATAATAGAGGCGACGTTCCTGCTCGCGGTCAGAATTCGCTGAAGCCTCGGCAATACCACGCGCGAGGGCCG
>JARGOZ010000203.1:13129-13687 GCA_029213025.1 Verrucomicrobiales bacterium | reverse complement strand
CTGGTCGACCCCGCCGGAAAAAGAAGTGAGGATTTTCAGGTTTTTCCAGCCTGTCAGATATTCGTAAAAGTTCGGCGCTTCAAAAATGGCGCCAACTTTTTGCATCGCAACCTCCCGTTGTTTCTGGACAGAGCAACCGTCGATCACGACCTCGCCCTCGTCCGGATAGACCAGCCCCAGCATCGCCCCGAGAGCGGTGCTTTTGCCGGCTCCGTTGTGACCGAGTAATCCGCAGATAGTGCCCCGTTCTACCGTAAAAGATACGTCTTTCAGGGCGGGAGGTGCTTTGCGGGAAAATGTTTTATGTAGTTGGCGAATTTCCAGCATCAGTCTCTTAATCCATTTCCACGGTGAATTGCAGCTCCTTCATTATGTGGCCGTCGGCATAAAGGATATTTACTTCGCCGCCGATATGTTTGTGGAAGTTTTCTTTATCGGACACGAGTGGGATTCCCGACTCCTGTTTGACGATGCCGAGCAGATTCATGTTACCCATTTTCTGACCGTTGACCAGACTGTTCCAGAAATAGCTGGAGCCGGTTCTTTCAAAGAATTTTT
>JARGOZ010000203.1:0-13119 GCA_029213025.1 Verrucomicrobiales bacterium | reverse complement strand
GGTCGGAGGGGCACTGGAAGATTGTGTCCGAGTTGACATAGTCACGAAGTATAGTTTCCAGCACCGGCGTTTCCGTATCGTCCCGGCTTTCCCGCCCCGGTGCAAGAACCGGGAACACAAGACCGTTGTCGCCTATGTAGAGATTAAGTGACACACCGATCTGCCGGAGCTTGGAGGTGCACTGCGCAGCGTATCCCTTGTTTCTGATGTGGGCAAAAGAGGGAATGCCGATTCCCGCGAGTAGTCCGAGTAGAACGATGACGACGAGCATCTCGGTTAAAGTGAGTCCGGCCTGTTTGCGATTTGGTCGTGCTTTCATTGTTCTCTTGTGCGATGTCGTCGTCCCGGGGAACTCAGAATTTTTTGCATTTCCTCCATTAACGGAGCGAGGTCCAATTTCGTTTCCGCAGAGGAATCCTCAAAATAGGCCTTCATGCCGGCGTTGGCGACTTTTTCGATCATTTCCGGTTCAGCTTCGTCCATCGGCATGCCTCGCTCATCGTCGCGGATTTGTTTGAGGGCCCGCTCCACAACTTTTTTTCGTTCCGGTCGGTCCATTTCGTTGAATACCTCCATCATCTGGGAAAAAGCTCTTCCCATTCGTTTCTCCATGAAAAACCATTGTTCCTCCGGACTCATTGATTCCAACATGGCCTGGCGTTTCGTTCGGGACGATTCCTCCTCCAGCTTGCGCAAATCTTCACCTTCGAGCTGATTCATCATTTCTGCGATTCGGCCGATCGTTTCCTTTCGTTGCTCCGGGTCGTCGATCTCGTCGAGCGGATGTTTTTCCGCGTAGGCCATGATTTTCCGGGGTGAAGGCTTCATATTCCCGGCGATCTTTATCACCGCGCCCAGCGCAACCCACAGGGCGAGAAGAGCCACGCCACCCTGGATCAATAATCGTTTCCTTGCATTCATTCGACCGCCAAGGTACTACGAATCCCGGCTCTCGTTGTATCCTGATTGCGCCTCCTGTCGGTTACGTGCTGGTAGTTCCTCCCGGGGCGATCCATTTTATTGATAAACGAAATTCGGCAAATACTAAAAATAACCGGCCAATTTTTTGAGTTGACGGTCGTCGCCTGGGTTCGTTTGGTTCCATGTAGACGGATCAATGAAACGATGAAAATAGACACAGCTGAGTTGGAGGAATACCTCCACGAAAAAATTCCCGTGGCGAAACAAATGGGAATTGGCGTGGATACTTGTCAGGATGGGTTGGTGATTCTGCGCGCGCCTATGCATCTGAATCACAACCATCTGGGAACCGCTTTCGGGGGGAGCCTGGTGACTATGGCAACCCTCGCCGGGTATTGCGCTCTGTGGGTGGCACTCGGTAATCGCGATGCCCATATTGTCGTTCGGCGGAGCCGTATCGAATACGATCACCCCGTAACCCGCGACTTCAAATCTGTTTGTCGAGTGCCGGACAGTGATGCCTATCGACAGTTTCTCGAAAATTTCGAAAAACGCAATAAAGCCCGAATGAATCTGGAGGTTACGATTTCGGAAAACGACCGGGAGTGCGTCAGGTTTGACGGCGAATTTGTTGCGTTTCTCTAGTTGGCTATTCAAAGTGAATCATCACATAGTCGCTGGCTTTGAGTGGTAGAGAAAACAAGATTGACCGGTTGCGTTTTGCAGTGAATTCCAAGTTGCCCTGGTGGACTGATACGACTTTCTGGATTTCGTGGTGACCGGTTTGCACAGTGAAATTCACTTCATCCTGATTGACGAGAGTGTGATTGGCCAACGGAATTACCAACCCTTTTTCACCCCGCAGGACGATTGCATCGATCAGAGGCGTATCGCAGGTTAAAGGTGCGGTTACCTCCGACTCCCGAACCGGGGTTAGGATGAATTCCCTGACATTGGCAGGAAACTCCCACGGATTGTAGGAGCGGAGCAGTCGGGGATCGGCGTCGGGCATTTCCCTTTCCTCCTTCAACTCGACCGGTGGAGCGGGATGGTTGCCTACGGGAACGGTCGGGTTGTCTTTGCTGTAGTCCGCTTGCAAACGGTCGCGGGCGGCTACAGCATTTTTGATGTAGTCGAGGGAGGGGAGAAAGCCAGCCGAGTAAATCGTACCTTTTCCAAATTTTCCTTTTACCATCGCGGCGGACCCATTGGAGAAGGTCGCGGTAACTTCGGCGGATTCAGCCGGATCCTGATGTTGTTGAACCGACAGCACTTCCATGAATTGATTCACCGAATCCTGTTTAGTGAGCCGATCGATATAGGAGCCGGAATTCAGGAATACCTGTTTGGTCGTAACAGGGGATCGTTCAGCAGGGATTATTTCGGAAATGATCGTCATCTCCCGGTTGAATTCGTCCCGTTCGGCTGCACCGGCGGAAAGCACCAGTGTGCCGCCTTTTTCCACCCATTGGCGAAGTTTTTGCGCTGCGTTGCGGGTCAGGTTCGGGCCGGTTAAATAACATACTTTTCTGCCTTCGAGTTGACCCCGATCGACCTGCCGCTCGGAGATGATGTCTACCGGAATTTGCGCGTGTGCCATTGCCATCCAGTTGTGCATCCGGTTAAATCCGTAGGCGTTGTTCCTGCCCACAGTCCAGATATCGGTAGAGCTGCTGTAGAGAATTGCTACTTCGGCAGGATCTGCTTTGGCTGCATAGATCATATCCTCTACAGCACCTATTTCCCGAACCACTTCGGCATTCGCCCGCCAAACTTCAGGTTTGCTATACCACGCATGGTTTCTCCATAATGGTCCGCCTTCATGGCTGCCCCAGCTCGGACCGTAGGAAAAGCTGCTCCACACCCGCACGCCGCGGGCTGTTTCACCGACGGCTTTGGTTTTGATATCCCACGCTTTCCGCCCGGCGTAGGCGATCAGGTAGTGGCCGAGCAATTGACCGCGGTCACGCGCAGCAGCGCGCATCAAATCAACATTGTAGGCAGCACATTGATAGCTGGAGGCTCCGTTGGACCAGTCTTCACTCCAGATCGCATTTTGGTTTTTGTCGTCGAGCAGTTCAAAATAGTCAACGCCCTGCGAATAGAAATTTGCGCTGTATACCGCCCCGTCACTGAAGTTTACGGCAGTAGGGAAATCGGCCTGGTACGCGTCTTGAATAATCTTTCTCTGCACAGCTATGAAGTCACCAAGAGCCCGGGTCCGGTAACGCTGGGTGTAGTAGTAGACGGCCGGATGTTTGTCTCCGTTTGCTACCGGTTTCACTTCCTCCCAGCTGGAGACAAGTAGATCACCCGGAGTCTTGCCGAGGCGGTCCCTTAACCATTTCCGGAATTTTTCCCGGTAGGCATTGTTTGTGGAAACAAACGCGAGTGGTTGACCTGTGGGTTCATCTGTCAGGAAACAGTAGGCAACGTTGTCGATCTTTTTTCCGGCTTCGTGGAACTCTTTGGCATGCGTTTTCGCCACGGTTCGCATATATTCCAAATCCGGCTGGCAGAAGGATTTGTCTTTCATTCTCCATATTCCACCGTGCAGCCGGTATTTTTCGCGGTTGGAAAATCCAAAGTAATCGAGAGTCTTCCATTCCCGGTCCTCAATGGATTGATCGACCGGAGTTCCGTATCCTCCCGGGCGAAACGCGGCAAACACCGGGATTCGGGAGGGGAATTTTCCGATCATCGGCCAGTCAAAGTTATCGGCAAACTTTCCGGTAGCATCGGCGACTTCGCGGGCGGTTTTCAACCAACCCCGCTGTTCAGAGGTGTCGAGATGCGCCGGCATAAGAATGATTTCCCCGTTGGGTGTGGCATCAATGTCGAAGGTCCGGATGATATCTTCGTCAGCCGCATCGGTAGCGACTTCGATCTTTGCTTTCAGGCGGTCGGCGCGCTCTCCGTAAGTATAGCGGGCGGTGATGTTCAGGATAGCGCCGCTGTCTTCATGCAACATTCGGGTGATGCTGCACCACGGTGTCTGGTCGCCTGCGGAAAGGAGGTCGGTCTTCTTTTCCGGGCGCAAACCATTGTTGGCTCCGGCCTTTGACAGATTCCAATGGCTGTACCACGGACTGCGGTAGTGGTCCGCAAAGATATGGACGTGCAGCGGTCTTTTATAGATATCTCCCAGGGTAACCCGCATCCATACTTGCGGGCCGTAGACGCGATGGTCGGGTAGAGATTCTTTGTCGGTGGTGACAAGTAGGCAATCAACGTTTCGAACATAACCAGTGCAGTTTTTGTTGTTATGCTTTGCCAGTTCGATTCGAAACGGATCTGTAGTAGTGACATCGATGTAGTCCCATACATAGGACCAGTCTGTATGGCCCGGTTTCGCTTCGAGATCAAAAACACCTCTGGCGAGAACCCGGTTACCTCCGGACACGGACATTTCAAAGGGGCCCCTGAACCGGTTGTGGTATCCGTAGCGAACCCATATTCGAAGGTCGCCACTGATCTGGATTTCGGGGGAGGTGGCTGTTGCTTCGGGATCCCCGCTCGCGCCATTCAGAGCTTCGGCGAGAGAGGCTGCTCTCGTTTGGGGATTTTGATTGATTTTCCAACCGTCCGACGAAGTCGCAAACGTTTCGGCTTCGAGAAAAACGCTCTCCGCCCGGGACAGGGAAAGTGCCAGAACGAAGGTGAAAACGAAAACATGACAGGCCTTCATGAGCGCAGAATCCCGAAAGAACCCGGCTACGGCAAGCGTGAAGTTTACCGTGTTTCGAGTCGTCACATTTTCGCGTTAGCTGGATGCTTCCGGCTTGCTTTCTACCTTTTCAATGGTGATCACCAGTTCTTTGGCATCGCCGGCAAACCACTTCTGCACGTAGATGCTGCCGACGATGGGTGGTGAGTCGTCTTCGGGAATTTCTTTGTAACGAATGCTGTGTTTGACCTCTTTTTCGATTTCAAATTTTACCGTTTTTGCCATAGCGGAAGCAGTACGACGGAATGGACCAAAATTCAATAAGTACCGCGACTGTACCCTGTTGAATCCCGCATTGTACCCTGTTAAGTTAGTCTGAATTACGGAAATAGGGATCAAACACGATTGCATTTCCGGAGCGATCCGTGCAGGATTTCAACTCTGGAAATGGCTTCTGATCCTTATCAAAATTTAGTCCCGCTGTTTGGAGATATGCACAACCACTGCGGGATTTCGTACGGTCACGGCTCGCTGGAGGATGCTTTGTCGAACGCCCGGGAACAACTCGATTTTGTCTCGATCACCGGTCACGCCCACTGGCCGGATATGCCGGAACCCAATGAGCGTATCCAGTATATCATCGACTTTCATGAGGAAGGTTTTGCGCGGCTAAAATCGGTGTGGAGCGATATGCTGAACACTCTGCGGGAGCGAAATGTGGAAGGTGAGTTTGTTGTCTTCCCGGGTTTTGAAGTACACTTTTGCGCCACGGGCGACCGCAACATGCTCTACAAAGATCTCGATGGGGAAATCCTCTATCCCGATGATTTAGCCGATCTTCACGGGAAGTTGCAAGCGTTGCGTGAAGCGGGAAAAGACAGTATCGCTCAGCCTCATCATGTCGGTTACCGCACCGGCACGCGGGGCATCGATTGGGACAGTTTTGACCCGGACTTCGCTCCCTTTGTCGAGATGCTGTCCATGCATGGTTGTTCGGAATCGAGTGAAAATACCCGACCCTTTTTGCATTCGATGGGTCCGTCGGATTGGGAGAGCACTATTGCTGCCGGCCTGGAAAAAGGCCACATCGTCGGCTTCTCCGGCGGGACCGATCATCACAGCGGCCATCCGGGAAGTTACGGCCACGGGCGGACCGGACTCTGGGCGGAAAACGGCACTCGCGAGGCGATTTGGCAGGCCCTGTACGCGAGGCGAATGTATGCTCTGACTGGTGATCGTATCGATTTGGAATTCTCCGTCAACGGAGCGGCGATGGGGGCGGTGATTCCTGTAGCAAAACAGCGCGAAATCGAAATCGATGTCTCAGCAGGTGGCGCCATCGATTGTGTAGATGTTATAAAGAACGGCAAATTGCTACATCGTTTTTCGCAAACTGATGTGCCGCAGGCTGATACCCAATCGGAAACGGTGCGAACCAAAATATACATGGAACTGGGATGGGGGGCGAAACATCGCAGTGCGGAATGGGATGTGGAATTCGGTGTTGAAGACGGAAAGTTATTGAACGCGGAGCCGCGCTTCCGCGGTCTGGAAGTGGTCTCTCCTGCCGAGCGGGATGCTGAAGATGGCGAATCTTTCTACCGGTCAAAAGTACATCAAATAAATGAACAATCTGTGAGTTTCGAAACGGTTTCGAATGGCAATGCGACGAACTCGACCTCGGCCACCCAGGGAATGTGTATCGAAGTCGAAATGCCGGTTTCCGCGAAGGTGTACGCGATCATGAACGGGGTGCGCGCTGAACATACCCTCGCGGATCTGATGAAAGGGGCGCGGAGCGGTAGTGCTGATCATACCGATGCTCCCTCGTGGCGCTTCAACCGGGCTCCGTCTCCGGATGAATTGAATTGGAGCTTTTCTTTTACCGACGAAGATGCGGAGGAAGCCGGGTTTTACTACGTCCGTGTGCGGCAGACCAATGATCAATGGGCGTGGAGTTCACCGGTGTTTTTGCGAAGCGATAAATGAGTGATTCAAATACAATTCGGGTAGGGATAATCGGCACCGGAAGCCGCGGTATTACCTGCATAGGTCGGCAAATCGCGGAGCAGAGTCGCGAGCTGGATATGACGATCACCGCTTTCTGTAATCGCACGGCCAGCCGGATGCAGATTGCTCTGGATGAACTCAATGAAGTCGCCAGGGCAGCCGGGAACGAACCGTTTTCTCCGGCTTTCTATAGTGATCCGCTGGATTTAATTAACGATGATAAGGTCGATCTGATCGTAATCACATCCCCGACGGCAGCCCACGCCGAGGCTACCATCCTGGCGCTTAAGTCCGGGAAGAAAGTCTATCTGGACAAACCCATAGCCCATACCCTGGTGGACGCAGTGGCGATTCGGCAGGCGGAATTCGAAGCGGGGAACCCGATGATTATGGGATTCACCCGCCGCTACGAAACGCCCTGGATCAAACTACATGAAATGGTGGAGAGCGGAGTAATCGGCGACTTGAAAATGATGCTGATCCGCGCGGTGCTTCCCTATTCTTTTTATTTTCAAACCTGGCACCGGTCGCGGGCGGTCAGTGGCGGTGCGCTGAATGACAAAGGCTCCCATTATACGGATGTCTTCAATTGGTTTGCGGGAAGTGATACCCGTGCCACCCAGGTCAATGCTTTCGGCGGGAGGAACGTGTTTATCGAGCGCGATGATGCTCCGGAGTTTTGCGCCACCTGCGACTGGGATTGTGCCTACCGGGCCGCCAATGCGATACCGGACTCTCAGGACCAGATGAAAGGAGCTGTCGACAAAAGCTACGAGACGGAAACCGATCCTTTGAAACGGAAAGACAACTGTGTCTACAAATCCGGTGCTGATATTTTTGATCACGCATCGATTCACTACCAATATGACAAGGGGATTGTCGCCAGTATTTTCTATACGGTGTACGGGCCGCAATCTGATGACGAAGAGACTCTTGAACTCGTCGGCACCAAAGGTCGACTCATCCTGACCCGGCTTCGGGGTGAAATTGATGTAGTGACTGACTACGGCGAAAAACGCAGAGAAGTGATTCACTGCAAATCGGATGCTTTTGAAACCTCCCACTTCGGTGCAGATCGAAAACTGGTTCAGGAAATCGCGAAATTCGCCCGCAGTGGTGAGTCGCCTGTCGATGGCTGGCTCGGGATGGAGGCGACCCGGATGATTCTCGGCGCAATGCAATCGATCGACGAGGGCGGCCAAACTGTCAGGTTGGGCGATCTGCCGGATGGTCCTCCCGCCACCTGATTTCTCTATTACGCAACGCTATGATTTCCCTTCCCAAAAATTACGTTCGCCTCAGTGCGATGATGTTCCTGCAGTTCGGTATCTACGGACTTTGGCTACCTATAGCAGGGAAATTTCTAACAGCGGACCCGTCGGTGGGAGGGCTCGGATTCAACGAAACTCAAATGGGGATGATCGTCGGGATCGCTGCGTCCATCGGAGCCCTGTGCTCACCTTTCATCGTTCAGTTTGCCGACCGCAGGTTTTCCGCACAACGGGTTCTCGGTATATTGATGATGATCGGAGGGATTCTGAAAATGTCCGTCTATCCGCAATCGACCTTTTTGGCGTGGCTGCTTTTGTCGGTATCATTTACGCTGATGTTTATGCCCGCTGCTGCGATATGCAATGCCCTTGCTATGCGGCATCTCGATGATCCGGGGCGTCAGTTTCCCGGGGTGCGCCTCTGGACGGCGGTGGGCTGGGTTTTGATGGGTTGGAGCTTTTCGTTTCTGGTCCTGAAAACCAATGTGACCGGCAGTTGGCTTCCTCCCTTTTTCAAAGGAGACGATGTTCCCATGGTGATGGGGGAGATGAAAAAATCTGTGATGTGGTCCGGTATCATGGCATTCGGCTACGGAGTCTGGGCGTTTTTCTTTCTGCCCGACACACCGCCCATTGAATCGAAATCGCAGCGACCGGCGGTGGCGGATGCCTTTGCTCTACTGAAGATCCCGTCTATTGCAGTGTTGCTCGCGGTGACATTGATCATCAGTCCGATGAATACGATTTACTTCATGCAGTGCGCCAAGTTCCTCGGCGAAGCCGGGCTGGACAGCGCCTATCTGCTCCCCGCGATGGCGATCGGCCAGATCTGCGAGATTGTGATGTATTTGGTATTGGGGCGGTTGCTGCCCAAAATCGGGTTTAAACAAGTGCTTGCGATTGGGATCGGCGCTTATGTATTCCGTTTTTTCCTGTTCGGGACGATTGGGATTCCCATGTGGGTGATTATCTTCGGGTTGGGGATTCACGGATTGTGCTACGCCTTTTTTACCAGCACTTGTTTTATTTATATGAATAAGATCGCTGCCAAAGATGTAGCGAATACCGCGCAATCGGTATTTAATTTCATTTGGTATGGAATCGGGCCGCTTCTGGCAGTGGGTCTCAATTCGCTGTTAGCCTACTTTTTTGCGAGCGGAAAGAAATTTGCTCACGCCGAATTTCAAAGTTTCTGGTATTCGCTCGGAGCCATCTCGCTGGTCGGGATGATTGTTTTCCTGCTGAAGTTTCGTGAGGAAAAAGAAGCGGTGTCTTAACTTTTCGACATTTGGTTCGCCCGGATTCCGCCATCCACAGAAATCGTTTCGCCGGTGATGTAGACTGAGTCATCGCTGAGTAGAAACAGCGCGGTTCCGGCGCAATCAGCGGGTTGGCCCATTTTTCCCAGCGGGATATTTTTGTTCACATGCCCGGTCAATTCCGGCGACTGCGCGACTTCATCGGTAAGGCGGGTGTGGATCAGTCCGGGAGCGAGAGCGTTAAATCTCAGCCTCGGAGCGTGGTGTACCGCAAAAGCCCTGATCACTCCACCGAGAGCCGCGCAGGCCGGGTCGTATGCGAGGTGGTCGGGCTCGGATTGTTCGGCATTGATTGATGTCACCGCTACAAAACTCGCGCCATCCGCAGCGAGGCGTGCGAATTCCATAGCCAGCAAATACCCGCCTCTGGCCTTGATGTTCATGGTCTCATCCCAGATCTGGGCTGCATCACGATCACCGGGACTGGATTCCAGATACACCCCGGCGCAGTGGACCAGTCCATCGAGACCGCCGAGTTGTTGATGGGCCGTTTTGACCAGTTCCCCCGGCTCTGTTTTTGTTCCCAGATCGGCTTGTCGATAAGTCGCGCCCAATTTGGCCAGTTCCTCAAAATCGTCTGGAGGAGTTTCTGTCTCCGCGGCGACGACGAGGTTAGTCACTCCACGATCCAGCAAAGCCAGACTCACCGCTCGACCGATACCATGAGTTCCGCCGGTTACGAGTATACGCTTTTTCGACCAGTTCACGGTGACAGGTTAGGTGGAAGGGTGGGTGATATCAAGAATTTCAGATTCGTTAAAATGGTAGGAGCTGTTCGGATCAAGCACATGATCACACCCCTGTTTTTTTCAAAGAGATCGGTTTACAGCTATGACTCTCAATAGTTTTCATGATCCGATTTTGTCTCATCATCGTTGCGTTGGTAATCCCGGCGGGAGCCGCAGAGCCTGAACCTTTCGAGCCCTTTCTCGAAAAGCATTGTGTTCGCTGCCACGGTCCGGAAAAGGAAAAGGGCGATGTGCGGGTCGATACCTTGTCACGGGATTTCAAATCGGGTATCGATGGTCACCTCTGGGCTGAGGTGGTGGAGCGGATTAACTCCGGGGAAATGCCACCGGAAGATGAACCGCAGCCGACCGAAGGCGAAATCTCGTCGGTGATCGGTTTGCTCGATGCCCGGATTCGCGAAGGTCGCGCGGCGCGTCTGGCTGCGAGACCACCGGTGGCTCACTACCGGCTGAGCCGAAAAGAATACCAAAATACGGTCTACGATTTGCTCGGGGTTCGCTACGATCCGGCCAAGCCCGGCGAGCTGAATGCGGATCCGCTCTGGCATGGATTTGAGCGCATCGGCTCGAAGCTTTCGCTTTCGCCCTCGCATGTCGAGCGCTACTACCGGGCTGCTGAAATTGTATTGGATCGCGCTTTCCGTGAAGATCCGGTGGAGACCAAAACGGTTCGCAAAACGGCGGCGGAGATTCGCTATAATGGTGGGCAAAAACAGCAGGCGTACCTCGATCGCTTCGGGAGTAAGCGACCGCTGCGGGCATTGATTTTTCCGGGTCGATTGCAGCAGGCGTTCCGTCCACACTGGTTTGGCCGGATGGGACCGGAACACAGTGGACTCTACAAAATGCGGATTCAGGTCAGTGGGATTCGTCCTGTCGATGGGCAGATTCCTCATTTGCGGATTGGGTCGCGAACCTTTGAAGCGGCCAATGACGGATTGATCGAGCTGGATGTTCTCGCCACCGAGGATGAGCCGGAAATTATCGAGACAGAGGTGTTTCTCGAAATGCCGACGAGTCTCGATTTTAATGTCGTCGCGACAGATATCATCGACCGGCAGAAAGGGGCTCACTATAGAAATGCGCTTTCCAAAGATATCTATATGTTTACTCACACCAGTGAGACCCGTTTGCTCAATCCGACGGCTCCGATGATGTTCGATGAAGAGGGGCGGGGTATTTATTCAAGCATCCTGCTCGACTGGGTGGAGTGGGAGGGCCCGATCGTCAGCGAGGCTGAGAAAATGACTCGAAAAGACGTACTGCCACCGGAGGATGCGTCTCCGGATGTCGTCGCAAAGCATCTCCTTCAGTTCACCGAGCGGGCATGGCGGCGTCCGGTCGCAATGGAGGAGTTGGCTCCCTATTTGAAAGCTTTTAAGGAAGAACTGGGATTTGGTGAAACCAGCCGTTCCGCCTATCAGGTTGCGCTGACCGGGGTGCTGACATCGCGAAATTTCACCTACCTCGTGGAAGGGGATGTGGAGCCGCGGGAGCGACTCAGTGATTGGGAATTGGCATCGCGACTCTCCTATTTTTTGTGGAGCTCGATGCCGGATCAGAAGCTGCTCGCTGCAGCTCGCGATGGTGTCCTGACCGGCGATGGGCTCAACGCTGTGGTCGATCGCATGTTGTCGGATGAAAAAGTCAGTCGCTTCATCGATGACTTTCCCCGCCAGTGGTTGCAACTACATAAACTGGGGATGTTTCCGCCCGATCAAAAGCTCTATCCCAAATACGATGTCTGGCTGGAGGCAAGTATGCAAAAGGAAGTCGTCGAGTATTTCCGCGAGGTCTTTACCGGGAATCAATCGATCGATCAATTCATCACTTCCGACTGGACGATTGCGAATCCGAGGTTGTGCGAATTCTATGGTTTACCGATTCCGAAAAAAGCCAATTTTCAGAAAGTCTCTCTCACGCCGGAAATCAATCGCGGAGGTCTCCTCACGATGGGCGGAGTTCTCGGGCTCACGTCGGACGGTACCCGGCATCGCCCGGTGCATCGCGGGGTCTGGATCAGTGAGGCGATCTTCGGCAAAACCCCACCGCCGCCTCCGGCCAATGTTGATCCTATCGAGCCGAATCCGCCGGAGAGTCCCAAGGCAACGATCCGGCAGAAGCTGGAGGCCCACGCGCAGGACGCCAACTGCGCCGCCTGTCACGCCAAGATCGATCCCTTCGGCCTCGCCTTTGATCAGTATGATGCCATCGGCCAGTTCCGCACCCACGAGCGGGTTGAAAAAGGCAAGGGTGACGACCCTCTTGCCGATCCCAGTGGCACCCTGCCGGACGGGCGGAAGTTTGCCGACGCCGAAGAATTTAAGCAACTGCTGCACGCTGACCGGGATCGCTTTTTGCACGCCTTTGTCGAGCATCTTTGCACCTACAGTTTGCGCCGCGTTCTCACCGTCGACGATGAAGAGGATATACAGGCGATTGTCGATGTCGCGAAACAGAAGAACTACCAATTACAAGACGTCGTCCGGGCTGTAGCCGTTTCGGAGTTATTGAAAAAACGTTAAAACCCAATGTCGATCACCTTACCTGATACAAACTGTACCCTGTACAGTCCCGGATTGTACAGGGTACAGTTTGATCGCGAAGCTGAATAAATTTATCATGAGCAATATCCAAACTCAAAGCTGGCTGATTAACCGCCGTCACGCCCTCCGGGCTCTCGGTAGCTTTGTCGCTCTGCCGATGCTTGACTGCATGCGGCCCTTGCGGGCGGCGGCGCCGGTTAAGCCGAAGCGCAGTGTATTTATCTATATACCGAACGGAGTCAATACTCTCGACTACCAGATCACGACGCCGGGGCCGGACTACACTTTTTCCAAATCGCTGAAGCCGCTGGAGAAACATCGCAATGTCATTACTCCGATCAGTGGACTTCATCATCCCGGTGGTCTGGGGCATCATCACAATTGCCAGAAAATCTGGCTGACCGGTGGTCAACTCGGGCCCTCTGATCGGAATACCATTTCGGTGGATCAGAAAATGGCGGAAATCACTTCGCCGCACACCCGCTTTCATTCCCTTGAGATCGCGAACAAAGGCGAGTCCCTTTCGTGGACCGCTGATGGAATCCGCCTGCCGGGTATGAGTCGTTGCCGCGAGATCTTTTACTACCTTTTTGAGGAACCGAAAAACGGAACCGAAGCGCAGCGTCGGGAGCTGCG
>JARGOZ010000202.1 GCA_029213025.1 Verrucomicrobiales bacterium | reverse complement strand
TGATCGAAGCGGTATCGTCGTAAATACCGGGGCCACTTCCGGGATTGGAAGGCGGAGCGTCGTTGACACCGTTGATGGTGACAACAAGTGAAGCGGCAGCGGAACCGCCGTTTCCGTCATCAGCGAGATAAGTAAATGTGTCGGTGGCGAACTGTCCTACACCGAGAGCCTGAACAGCTGTGTTGGTATTATCGACGGCGTAGCTGTAGGTGCCATCTGAATTGATTGTGATCGAACCATAGGAACCGGCGGTCAGAGAGCCGACATTTCCGGAAACTCCATTAACAGCAGTAACAGTGAGTGAATCGCCATCGGGATCTGCGTCATTTGCGAGAACGCTGCCGGTAGCGGGAGACGCGTCATCTTCGTTGATCGAAGCGGTATCGTCGTAAATACCGGGGCCACTTCCGGGATTGGAAGGCGGAGCGTCGTTGACACCGTTGATGGTGACAACAAGTGAAGCGGCAGCGGAACCGCCGTTTCCGTCATCAGCGAGATAAGTAAATGTGTCGGTGGCGAACTGTCCTACACCGAGAGCCTGAACAGCTGTGTTGGTATTATCGACGGCGTAGCTGTAGGTGCCATCTGAATTGATTGTGATCGAACCATAGGAACCGGCGGTCAGAGAACCGACGTTTCCGGAAACTCCATTAACGGCGGTAACAGTGAGTGAGTCTCCATCCGGGTCGGCATCATTTGCGAGGACACTGCCGGTAGCGGGAGAAGCGTCATCTTCGTCGATCGAGTCGGTATCATCGTAAATACCGGGCCCACTTCCGGGATTGGAAGGAGGAGCGTCGTTGACACCGTTGATGGTGACAACAAGTGATGCAGCGGCGGAACCGCCGTTGCCGTCATCAGCGAGGTAAGTAAATGTATCGGTGGCAAACTGACCGACACCGAGAGCCTGAACCGCTGCATTGGTATTGTCGACAGCGTAGCTGTAGGTACCATCTGAGTTGATTGTGATGGAACCGAATGATCCGGCTGTTAGAGAACCGACATTTCCAGAAACTCCGTTAACCGCAGTAACAGTGAGCGAGTCTCCATCGGGATCCGAGTCATTACTGAGGACGTTTCCGGTGGCGGGAGTCGCAACGTCTTCGTTGATGGCAATGGTGTCGTCGTAGATACCAGGCCCGCTTCCGGGGTTGGAAGGCGGAGCGTCGTTGACTCCGTTGATCGTGACCGTTGCTGTCGCCTGACTTATATTTCCGACGCTGTCGCTTATCGTATAGGTAAACGAGTCAATTTCGGTTGCACCCGCAGAGAGGTAGTCAAATAAATCCAATGGATCGTAGTTTACGATTCCACCTCCAGTTTGAGTTACTACGGCTCCCGAAGGCAGCGTCACCTGAGCTGTGTTGCTGCCATTGACGGTTTGCAAAGTAAGCGATCCCCCTTCCGGGTCGGTGTCGTTCAAGAGCAAGTCGATAGCAACCTGATTGTTTTCATCGATTGATGCAGCGTCATCTCTTGCTATGGCCGGTTGGTTGGCTTGTGGAACATTTCCGCCGTAGTTTCCCCCGGAAAAACCATTGCCACCAAAAAGATCTATCGCGACATTTGAGGAGCCACCCGGATTACCAAAATTGAGGTGGGAAACTTCCGAACCGCGGATCAGGGTAAATGAATCGTCGATTTCGGTTGTTGGAGACCGGGCGATTTCGCTTTCTTCGGAATCATCCGCACCCAGGCTTACTTCGACTTCATCGGACTGAATTCCGTTTAAAGTGCTTTCCTCTTTAACGTCGACGAAGAAATTTTCAATTGTTGCTGCTCCGCCATTGTCATTCAA
This sequence comes from Verrucomicrobiales bacterium, assembly GCA_029213025.1. Lineage (GTDB taxonomy): Bacteria > Verrucomicrobiota > Verrucomicrobiia > Verrucomicrobiales > DEV007 > Arctic95D-9. Next base: position 11,933 of record JARGOZ010000202.1, on the reverse strand, counting down.
TTTTATAATCAGGTCTTTTCCCTTGCGGTCCAATGGCAGATCGACGGGTTCTCCGGCGTGGTTGAGGATCGAGATCCGATCTCCGTAAATTGATTCGTAGGAAAATCCGTCTACGAGATCATAAGTTTTTGAGGTGGACCAAACGGGGTTTTCGACGAGTAGATTCAGCTGGTTCTTCATTGTCAGGGGTGGTTTTTTACAGAGCGGACTAACTGGCAAAGCGCTCTAATTAGTCAAAATATTATAAAAACCATAATTCATCAAGCTTAATCTTCTAAGAATTATATAAAAATGGGTGCTAAACAGCAGACCGTTACAAAAAATATTCTTTTGCCGTGCTTATTTTCTCACGGACCGTCACTGTTGTAGTTTTGAACGGGAATTGACTGGGGTCTTCCCCGTATGCGGATGGTTAGAAAGCCGGTAGAATCGATTTGGTTTCCCGGTTGCTGCCGGTCCGACTTCCGAATTTACTTTGAAATAGAATACAAAATATGAATCTGAAATCTCACAAATTGTCGACTGTACAGGGTACGGTCCGCGACTGTACCCTGTACAGTTTGGTGGTAGCGCTCTCGATCATGTTCTGCCTGATGAGTTTTGCCGGGGAAAAACCAGTTAGTATTTCGGGGATTTATCCGCATCTAACGACCCGCAACGATGAAGGTGAATGTGGAACCGGGGCTGTGGTTCTGTGGCAGGGCGATTTGTGGGTAGTTACTTATGCGCCCCATCAGCCGAGAGGATCGTCGGATAAACTGTATCAAATAACGCCGGATCTGGAGCAGAAGATTTTCTCTGGAAGCGTCGGGGGAACTCCGGCTAACCGCATGATTCACCGGGAGTCCAACCAACTCCTGATCGGTCCCTATTTAATCGATTCGAAAAAGACAATCCGGGTAATTCCACCGACGAAAATGCTGGGTCGCCTCACCGGGAATGCGAGGCATCTCTTTAATCCGGCGAATTTAGTTTACTACGCCACGATGGAGGAGGGACTCTACGAAGTGGATGTAAACACACTCGAAGTGCAGTGTTTGATCCGCGATGGTCATGCCGGTGCCGGTCCGGGTGTGGTATCAAAACTGCCGGGGTACCACGGCAAAGGTCTCTATTCCGGGCAGGGTCGACTTATCTATACAAATAACGGGGATCGCGACCCGAAGGTAAAGACGGACCCCACAACGACATCGGGAGCTTTGGCCCAGTGGTTTGGCGAAGGCGACTGGCAAATGGTGCGTCGCAATCAGTTTACGGAAGCGGCCGGGCCGGGAGGTATTTACGGGAACCCGAATCCGGAGACTGATCCGGTGTGGACGATGGGGTGGGATGCCCGTTCGGTAATTCTTGGGTTGCTTGAGGACAAAAAATGGCATTTCTACCGTCTGCCGAAAGGCAGTCACAGTTACGACGGGGCTCACGGTTGGAACACCGAATGGCCGCGCATTCGTGAGATAGGTGATGACGAACTGCTGGCAACTATGCATGGAACTTTCTGGCGGTTTCCTGCGACCTTTTCCCGCGAAAACAGTGCTGGTATAGAACCGCGTTCCAACTACCTGAAAGTGATCGGGGATTTCTGTCGCTGGGACGACCGGATTGTATTTGGTTGCGATGATACGGCGAAGAGCGAATTTTTGAACGTGCGGTCGTTCAAGGCGGCGCATGCGGCTTCGAAACAGTCAAATTCCAGTTTATGGTTCGTGGAGCCCGGGAACCTGGACAAGTTGGGGCCGGTGATCGGGCGCGGATCGGTATGGCTTCGGGATGATGTGAAAGCGAATCAAGTCAGTGATGCGTACTTATTTTCCGGGTATGATTTGCGGCTGCTGCATCTCAATCACAGTTCCGCTGATGATGCCGTTTTTACTATAGAAATTGACAGGACGGGAACTAATGAATGGCAGGCTTTGCAGCAAATAACCGTGCCAGCCGGTGGATCGGTGGCGTACAGCTTCGATGAGGCGGAAAAGGGTGTTTGGGTGCGTCTCGTTTCCCGCGGTGCAGCGAAATCTGTATCCGCCCATTTTCAATACCGCGACAGGGATGAAAGAACTACAGAAAATGATCCGCTATTTTCCGGTGTTGCTACAGCGGATACTCCGGCGACCAACTACGGATTGATGAGGGGACAGTCGTTCGACCGGCTCGGATTGACAGCTGCATCAAGCCGCTATGGTGACGACGCTGCCTATTATGAAGTGACTCCGAAGATGGAGGTCGTGAAGGTCGACGATCCAATAGCAGCGAAAACTCTCGTTCGTGAGGTAAAGCAGCCGCAGGGGGATGTCTTTGTCGACGACGCATCCGTACTGTTGATTGAAGACGGGAAACGCTATCGGCTTCCGAAGAGCCCGGATTTCCGGGAAATCAAAATGACGGAAAAGGTAAAGGATGAAGCGGCTGATCTCTCCGGATTTCTGAAAGAAAGCCTTTCGCTGAATGCCAAAGTTTCGTCCAGTTCGGAGCACGCCGATTATATAGCTGAGCAGGCCGTCGATGGAAAAGTAACCGACGACTCGCGATGGATCGGAAATAATGAGGCGGGTAGTGAAACATGGGTCGAGCTCGACCTCGGAAAGGCAACCACGTTTCGCAGCCTTTGGGTTGTGAGTGGGTGGAAACACGATGCGAGATATTCCGCGTCGGAATTCGACATTCAGATTCTATCCGGTTCCGGAGAGTGGGAAACGATACCGGAAGGCGAAATCCGTGGTAATGACGTGATCGAATGCGAAGTGGTTTTGGATCAGCCGGTAACTGCTCAAAAACTCAGGTTGATCACAGATCGCCCCGGCTATTTTCGGATCTATGAGATCGCAATTTTTGATAGAGAACTACCGATTGAAGATTCTGATTTTTCGGGGTTTGGAATCAACCGTATATGCCGGGAAGTAGCCACAGAAAGGGATTTGCTCAATGTTCACGGAACGTTCTACGAACTTCCCGCCCGGAACGCTCATGGCGTCGCTAAAATCCGTCCGGTAGCAACTCACAATCTGGCGATTCATGATTTTTGCTCCCACAACGGGCTGCTCTTTTTTACCGGAATCGACAAAGATAGCGAAAGTAAGCATATTTTCAGAAGTGCTGATGGCAAAGCTGCTGTGTGGGCTGGCGTAGTTGACGACCTGTGGCAACTGGGCAAGCCGCGCGGAATGGGCGGCCCGTGGAAGAACAGCACCGTGAAGGCTGATGTGCCTTCGGATCCCTATTTGATGACGGCGTATGATGAAAAATCTCTAGCACTCAGTTCGGCTGGAAAGACCACGATTTTTGCAGAAGTGGATATCGACGGAACCGGTATCTGGGTGCCGTATAAAAGCTGGAACCTCGAGGCGGGGCAAAGCGTGGAGGAAGCGTTCCCGGAGTCATTCAGTGCGTATTGGATACGGTTCAGGAGTTCATCGAGCACCACAGTTTCTGCTCAGTTAACTTATAGATAGAGCGGCTGAAAACATTGGATCCGGAATCCGGTATCCGTGCTACACTGAACTCATCAACGGAGTTTCCGTCGACCAAGTTGATTGAGGAAGTGAAATTCGTTTTACCAATCAATCTCTCCGGGGTTACCCCGGGGTATCTGTAGACAGAATCACATCGAGCCGCGGGCTGAACTACCGCGCACGGTAGCAGCGCCCGCGGGATGACGGGTCGAGTTGGGAGGCGGAACTCCGGTTGATAACCAGGCTCCGCCGCGTGATGAAACAAGCTGCCCTACAACTCGCCCGCTATTATGTCGCCGGTCCGATGGATGTTGAGTCTCTCTATAGAAATGGCAGCCGGGCGGTAACGAATCTCAAGAAAGCACGCTGGTTTAAACCGGTTACTATTTTTGTCGCCCGCGCGTTCCAGGAAGACTCGGTCCGGCCAACGCGGCGGGAGGTGGCCGGGGTCATTATGCTTTGCCCGGCGTTTTATCGCAGTTACGATCGGGGAAAGATCGATCTGGTTTCATATAACGACCCCGTTCCTGCGCAAATGGTACCGGCGCGCGGAGCGGCGGAAAGCTGGGCTGTGCCGCCGGTCACAACGAGAGGGGATCTGGCCCGCGTCCTGTCTCTTCATATCGATGATCTGGGTTGGTTGACGATGCCTTCATGCCGCAAAGAGCATTACCACTTGCTCTGGCATGAAAAAAAGGGTGTGCCGGAATCAAGACTCATTGAAGTTCCCAAACCTCTTCTCAAAGGAACTCAAAGGGAAATTCTATCGCGTATCGTCGGGAAAATTCCGGTTCATGACTCGGTTTGTGGTTTTGAGAAGGGCCGGTCGATTTTCGATTTTGTAGCTCCGCACTGCCATAGAGATTTAGTGGTGAAAATGGATTTTAAGGCGTTTTTTCCCTCTATAGGTTCCGGGGCGGTTTTTCGACTGTTCATGGCGGCCGGTTATCCTGAATCAATCGCCGGATTGTTGTGCCGTTTGTGCACTCATTCTGTATCGATCGGTTTCACTTCCAGATCGAATCTGGAAAAGGTTGCCCGTGATCAATTGGCGAGGACACATCTTCCGCAGGGAGCTCCGACTTCCCCTGCACTGGCGAATCGAATCGCCTACCGTTTTGACTGCCGGGTGGCAGGCCTCGCCAGGTCGGCGGGGCTGAACTACACGCGATATGCCGACGATCTCCTTTTCAGCGGAATGAGAAACCGGAGGCTTTCGGTGAGCCGGTTGACCGAAACCGTTGAAAAGATCGCACGCGAATCAGGATTTCAGATTCACCCCGACAAAACGCGAATCATGACCGCCAGCCAGAGTCAGACCGCCTGCGGAGTCGTGATGAATGAACGTCCCAATCTGAAGCGGAGGGAGTTTGAACAATTGAAGGCGATCCTGAACAATTGTGTCCGCCACGGTTGGCAAAGCCAGAATCGGGATGAGCATCCGGATTTTCGGGCCCATCTCGAAGGCCGGCTGAATTGGGCCTGTCAGGTGAATTCTCTAAAAGCACAGAAATTACAGAAGCTTTTCGACCAGATCCGCTGGGTTTGATTTACGCAGGACAAATATTCTCAATCGAAGTTTTAATTCAAGTTTACTTAAATATCTTAAGATTTTTACTTTTCTTGGTTGCAAAATATCGGGAGTTGTTCAATGACTTTACCAGTGATCGCGATTCCGCATTTTTTGATGTGGGATCCGGTTGCCAAACGAAACACACACACAATTGCTCTCGAAACAGGAAGAATCGATTCACCAACAGTGAATTCGGCTGCTTTCTGCGGCGGGAGCGGAACACAAACAGATAGAGCCCATGTCTTCGACTGAAAGTAATCCCGCATTCCGGGTCGCCGTAGCGATCTGTATTTTGGCTTCATACCCTTCCTGCAAAACCTGCGAAACTTTGCTGTGCCCGGAGCCTGAACTCGACGGAAAACAAATCGTGGCAACGGAATACCGCCGGAAACCGTCGGTTGCATCTGTCGAAAGTTTCAGCTCGGAATCCACTTTCGAGGAACCTGAATCTCCCAGTGTGGAGGTCGCCCTGGTTCCTGCCCCGGAAGAGCCTTCCGCTATGTCGAGACCGGCAGGGGAAAAGCCCGGAAAGGTGGATGATTTTGTAAGCAAAGTTGCCCGGACTGTTGATGCGATCAAACCGATGAAGCCGGTAGATGTGCCGAAACCGGTCGAGGCATCGCCGATGGTGGAAACGAAACCCCGGGAAGTGAAAGAATCTATGGTTCAGACACCTGTAGGGCGGACCGCCGGCCCGGAGCGCATGGTTCAATCAACCGGGACGCAGAAAGAGCGTATCGAGTCGGCGTTTCCTTCCGAAAAACCCGCGGCGATGAAAGCGGAGAAGAAACCTGCGGAGCCGGTTAAGCCCGAAATGGCACCCGAAAAGAAAGTGCGCCCGGAAAACGGGAAACCTCCTGTCCGAATTGTAGCCAACAACATTATTCGGATCGTGGAAGTGAGTGGTGAAGATGTTGAGGTATCCGGGACGGAGGGTGTTATTGTGGTCAAAGGTCGTTGCCGCGTCCTTACGATTACAGGAATGAGCAACCGGGTACGCTGTGATTTTGCAGAAGAGGTGATCATCGAGGGAAATGGCAACAGTGTTACGGCGGAAACAATTCTGAAGGGTTCGATTTCGGGTTTCCAGAATGATCTTTCGTGGAAAAAGAATCCGGAAAGCGGCGAACCGGAAGTCAAATCCGTTGGTAGTAAGAACAGCTCAGGTCTTTTGTATTAGACCGTCACTGCGGGCTTATCCGCCGCCAGGTTGAGATATTTTGCCGACCGGCCGCACCGAACCGGGCGAGAAGGTCCGACAATTTCATTAACATAAACGGAGCCATTATCGATCGGCTGTTTTTTGTGTAGACGATATCATCCGCAATATAGATACACGCATGGCGGGTTGCCCGTGTTTCGGCGTCATTAATCAATATTACATCTCCAAACTGGGTAGGGGAGGGAACTTCGACAAACGTGTTGCGGAAGTAGGCGGTAATCGTTTCCTGGTGATCAAATTCTTCAGTGGGAAGATAGTTAAAAAAGTTTAGAGCTGTCCAAAAGCTGTCCGGATAAATACCGTCGATACCGAGTTCCGGAGAAGGAAATGTGTATATGTATTTTCGGGGTGTAGGCGGAAGCAGGTGGGCGAGATCAATGGCGTTGATTGCCGGAGACATGGCATACGATTTGAGGATTGGCAGTAAATCTTTTTGCTCCAGACCGGAATTCCAATATTTACCGAGGGCATTAAAATCAGTATTCGGGGTAACCCGTAACCGGACGATGAGGCTGCGGGTCCTTGTCAACGATTTGAGGAGGGCTCTGTCCTGCTTGTCGTCTTCGACTCCGTTGAGTAAAACGGGGGTATCCGAAAACATCAGAGTGTTTCCCACCCGGTAGCAAAGTTTCTCGATCAGAGATATAGTTTCGGCGGAAAGATTACTGTGGCGAAACCACTTCTGAACATCGCCGGACTCGATAACCACCGGATTGCGGTGCAGTCGGTTTGATGTGCTGCGCCGCAGTTCCCGATAGATGGCCAGTCTGCTTTCGGGTTTTAACTCGATTACCGATTTCGCGGACGGGTAGAGCTTGTAGTATGTGCCAAGTTGGAATGCATTGGATCTTTGAAACGCATCTTCGATGGCTGATTTTTCCATCCCTGCCTCTTCGAGAAACCGGAGGATTTCATCCGGGGTTTTACCGGGAAATCCCCAAATGGTTTGCTCACTGGGCGTATTGATCAGCTCCATGATGTGATCAGGAGCTTCAAGAAAAGTGTAGAAATATTCGAGATTTCCCCACGGTCCGGGATTACATCGGTGCAGTTGGACGTCATCGGCGCCTTGCTGCTGAGCAGACGCCATTGTTAACAAGAGTAAACAGGAAACGATTGTAGTCGCTCTGGTAAATGATGTCCTCATTTACGGTATCCTGGTTTCAGCCGAAAAAATGACAGGCTCATATCCCGTTCCAAATAGGTATTGATAACGGACCGTAAAGTGGCAAATACCCACGGGCGATTCAGGCTGGCGCCGTTTTTGGTAAATACGTATTCACCGGCAATATGATTACAGGCGTGGAGCCTTTTTCCGGTGTCTTTGTCTGTAAAAATGATTAAGTCTCCAAATTGAAGATTCGTAGCCGGAACCTTCATATATCGTTCCAAAAGCGTATGCGCGGTGAGATCGAGGAAGCGATCAGGGGGGCTGTCGGAAAAGAAACTGGCTGCTGTCCAGAAGCAATCCGGAGTGTACTGGCCAATCCCTTCTCCGTGAATTGATGGATAGGTGAAGATGACTTTCCGGGGGAATGGAGGCAACAAATGAGCAATATCGAGTTTATCAACACCAGGAGTTCTCGCTACTGATTCAAGGATGGGTAGAATTTCTTTGTTTCTTCCTTCGGAGCTCCAATATTTTGCTGCATTTTCCAAAGATTCCGATGTATTGATAATCAGATGGAGGGATAGCGCGTTCTGCCGTCGGATAAATTTAATGATCTGAAATCGTTCCCGGTAGTCTTGCGCTTTTTCAAAAATATAATTGATATCTGCAAGTCGGTAGGTTTGGCCAGACTTGTAGGATAATCTATTGATGAGATCGATTTGTGTAGAGGGAAGGCTTGAAGGGATCTGCAGTAAGGATTTCACTCCGCCGGGAGCAAGTCCGAAATATCCATTGAAGGGGTTTGAAGAATCCTTCGGGTATAAATGCGGATACAAACTGGCCCGTTGTTCCGGCTTCAATGACACAATTACTTCTTCCGGCGGGCGGATTTCAAACCAGCCGGTTGTCGCATTTTTAGTCATGTATCCCCGGGAGGTGAGGCGGTGCGCTAATGCGTCGGAAAATCCTGAGGTCATTAACAGATTGGCGACCTCGATTTCATTTTCTGCATCGAATTTCCAGACGGTCCCTTCCCGCCAGTTCTTTAAGTCACTGGACAGGCTGACCGAATAATCATCCGGTTCCAGGATTACAGGAAAACTGATCAACTCTCCCCAGGGACCGCGGGAGGGCTCAGTATCCGCCTGACACAGGACACTGAAAAATGTTAAACCTACAAGGTGAAAAATAACTGCTACCCTAACCATATCATTCTTTATCAGGTTTGCGGTTACATCAGGGTAGATGATGTAAGGATGAAGATTAGTTGGTTTTTGGTGAAAAAAGGGTTACGACATCTTCTGCGTGGGAGTTGTTGTGTTAGGCCCTCGCGGAAAACGATGTAAGACTCTATTTGATTGTTTTAATGTCAAACAATTTGTATACCGTTAAGCAGTTCCACAATCCGGGTTGACTCATCCGGTTTAGCCGACTCTTCGAAACCCGATGATTTCAGCCTTCTCGTGGCTTCGGACCTGATATTGAACCACCCGGTCCAGGTTGGATAAAATCCATGGAGAGAAAAAATCGGCGCTCTCTTTGGTGTAGACAATATCGCCGGCAATCGCAATGCAGGCATGGCAGATTTCGCGTGTGTTTGGATTGCCGATTAATAACAGATCACCAAAGGTATACGGGCCTTCCACCTTGCGAAACATTCTGGTCAGGTAGTCCTCCAGGTTGGGGCTCATTAGGTATATGGGAATTGGACTCCGGTTGAAAAAGTTCAAGGCTGTCCAAATTCCGTCAGGTGCCCGACCGGTAGTCATCGCGTCGGATATTCCCGGGTAGCTGTACAATCTGCCGCGAGCCGCAGCGGGCAAAAGGTGAGCGATATCAAGGGTGTCTACTCCGTCGGTTGATGCAATGGATTGAACAAGCGGAAGTGGATCCGCGTTTCGGCCACCGGCGCTCCAGTATCGGCACAGAGCAGGAATATCACTTTTCGGTGAAATTCGAACGCGCGCCAGAATTGTCCGGGTACGAGTCAGGGCCCGAAGAAGTTTCCGCTCCACTTCTGGATGCGTTAACCGGCTTAACAGCAGGGGGAAATCAGAGAAAAGAGTTACGCTGCCTTCCCGGTAGGCGAGACTGGAGATCATATTGACGACCTCGGGCGGCAAATCAGACAGGTACCCGTTCGGGCCGGGATCTTCGAGGACGATCGGGTACCGATGGGACGGATTTTCCTCCCAGCGGGATAATACCCGGTAGATGGTGGATTTCTCGCGATCAGAGAGGGACAAAACAGTTCCGGCATCGGGAAAAATCCGGCAGGTTCTGCCAAAATCTTTCCAACAGGAAGGTCGCGACAAAGATTCAATTTTCTTTGAGTCCATCCCGCTCTCCTCGAACAAGTTCAGAATTTGCGCCCGGTCCATATCGAGGAAATTCCAGACTGTATGCTGGGATGGTAGCGAAAGCAGATCGAGAAGAGCGTCCGGTGCTTCTAGGTAGGTTTCGCAGGTTTCGAGCTCACCCCAGGGACCCTGGAGAAGTCGTTTCGGAGGAGCGGCGGCGCGGTGGGCTGCATGAGTGGGGGCAGCGCGGCCCCCTGTGCGGGGTGGGGGGAAGGAGCGGCCTACCCGCCGTTTGTTCGATTTTTTTGCCATGGGAGAATGCCGGTCTAGTTCAGGGTTTTCAGTCGATAAATATCTGTTCCCAAATCGGAGCTGTCCTGGTAGCGCGATATCAAATCATCCCGCCGCATAAGGATGTAGGGAAAAATTTTCCCCTTGCCGTTTTTGGTATAGACGATGTCATCCGCGATGTGGACGTAGGCATGGACAAAGTGGTTTCTTTTCCGGTCGGCCAGAATCACCGCATCCCCGAACTGCGGAATGGAACCGCGGGGCAGACGTTTAAACCTTTCGAGAAAGTAGTATTCCCTCGGCAGCGATTTGTCCAAATAGCGGTTGGAAGCCGTTTCGCTGAAAAAATTCATCGCCGCCCAGTAGCAATCCGGTTTTCGCCCGTCGAACTCATCGGTATCGGTGGGGAAGGTGTTGAGAAGCTGGCGCGGGACCGGCGGGAGTAGGTGGATAATATCAACGCTGTCACCCCCGGGAATTCGCAGGGCGTTTTCGAGGAGCGGCAGGGAGCGGGTCCGGTTCGGGCCTGCTTTCCACCAGCTGGCGATTTTTTCCACGTCGCTGTCCGGAGTGATTCGCAACTTCGCCAATACCGCCCTGTTTCGGGCGAGAGATTTGAGAAATTTCAGCTTCATCGTCGGGTCCGGTATTTGGCTGAGCGCAAAAGCGGTCTCGGTGAAGATCGTTTTTTTCCCCATTTTCACCGACCTCTCCTCCACCAGTTTGATGATTTCTTCCGGGATATTCAACCCCATGGTGTTTTCCCGGTAGGCTGACCGCTCGATTACAAATTCATTCAAATGAGTGGCGTTTTCCATCAATTTGAGATGGGCCGGATAGAGCGTCTGCCTGACTTCGGCGGAGAGAGTTGCCACAAAGCGGTTTGACGGGCTGACAATTGTGCCGTTTTGCGCCTCGATCCACCTGCAATCCCGGTTCAATTCCGTGACATCGACTCCGCAACCGAACAGAAAGTCTTCAACCTGCCCCCGGTTGTGGCCAATAAAGCCCCACTCGGTTGTTTCCCTTGTTGAACTGCGGAAAAAGCCGTCAGGAGAGTCCAGATAGCTGTAGTAATACTCCAGCTTACCCCAGGGCCCCGTTCTCGTTGTGTATATTTCTTTGGGCTCGCTCATTAACTTTTTCAACGCGGCGGCCCTTTTTACCCTGTTTTTAATTTGATGTCGAATAATTTTGCGCGGAAATAAATAGCTGGATTAGTGAGGGAATTGGGATCGGTTTGGAAGTAGGTTCAATCAAGTTGAGGAAAGAATATTGAATCCGGTAAAATTATCGAAAATTCGGAGAGGTTTTGTGCCGATATTGACAGGTTGCGATCTGTCGAGACGCCGCATTCCCCGTTTGGAAATAGAATCCAGTAAAGGCCCCGGAGTTTGGCTTACCGCCTGTGCTCACGGTGATGAAGTGGGCAGTATCGTAGCGGTTCACGACCTGTTCCTCCGGCTCGAAAAAAGCGGTCTGAAAAAAGGCAGTGTTCGCGGTTATCCCCTGATGAATCCGATCGGCTTTGATGTTTGCTCCCGCCACATCACAATTAGTGAAGAGGATCTGAACCGTTCGTTCCCGGGTAGACCGGACGGAAGCCTGGCGGAGCGAATTGCACACACCATCTTTCAGTCTATTCTGGCAACCAAACCGGATTTGGTTCTGGATCTGCATAATGACTGGACGCGGACGATTCCCTATATCGTCCTCGACGCCAATTCCCGGGATCTCAATCCTTCCTACCCGGGGCTGAGGCGGAAACTTATCAAGCTGGCAGCAGCTACACATTTCCCGTTGGTAGAGGAGCCCGATCCTCTGCGGAAAACTCTTTCCCATACTTTGATCCAGCATGGAATACCGGCGCTCACTATCGAGTTGGGGGAATCGCGGGTTGTGAATGAAGAAAATGTAGCAAAAGGAGTTTCCGCTATCTGGAATATGTTATCAGAGATGGAAATGGTCGAGCCTGCTGATCAGGAGCAAG
>JARGOZ010000201.1 GCA_029213025.1 Verrucomicrobiales bacterium | reverse complement strand
GGAGAACTCTGCCCCGTTTACCGGTTCATGGATCGAACGTAGATCCCGTTCTGAAAAATTTGCGACTGACTTGGAAAGGCGCACTGGGAAATTACAATGAAGCGTATGATGAAGCGGCTCAGGATGTGACCCGGAAATTTGCCGCATCGCTCGCCGTTTTTGAAACCGAACTCACCAAAGAACGAAAAATCGAGCTCGCCAAAGTAGTCCACAAATACCGCCGGGCTCTGTTGAATGGAGAGGAATTTCAAGACAAGCCTGCGCCTGAAATCGTCGGTCCGGAGAAAGAACAGGAACCAACACCTCGCCCCCAAACGGAGCCGGAGCCGGTAACTCCGCCCGCAGGTGAACTGGTGCTGGCCGGCCAGTACGAAGCTGTGCCGCTGAAAGATCCGGTTTTTCCGTTGCCGATGCGTAAAAGACCCAACGAACCCTGCAAAGTCGTAGCGTGGCGTCTTGACGGCAAGCCGGTGAAACGGAGGAACTATGAAACCTGTTTTTTCTCCACTCCCTCCAAACTGGGCACGGTGGTTGACCTTGATGTATGGGAAAAAGTCGACAGAGGAATGCAGCATAGAATGGTGGCTCTGACGGCGGAAGGAAAAGTAAGAACCGGTTATGAAGACGGCCAGCGCAACGCAGGCATTGTTTCCAATGCTGTGCAGGTCGCAGGCAAACGGGACGTGGGAATTGCCTTGCTGGAGGACGGCACCTGCCAGGTGTTTCCCATGTGGTCGGGTTCCTTCGGCGACGGCGGATGGAATGCTGATGTCCAGCGCGCCCGGAACTGGAAAAACATCGTTTCTGTAGATGCGGGAGAGCGGCATGTTCTGGCTCTCGGTGCGGACGGGACACCCTATGCCGCAGGAGACAATAATCCGCAAAAAGGGGCGACCGTTCCTGCTGGAATTCAAAAACGAACCGTTAGTATTCTGGCTAGAGACGTGAATTCGATCTTTTTTGCTTTGGGTTCCGGAGGAAACATTGTCGAGATGCACCACGCCAATCGGGGAAATCAAATCAGCAGGCGAATTCCCCGGGCAAACCGTTTTTTCGGTCATAACCCGCGTATAGCGGATAAAGACGGCAACAGATTGGACATGAATTCCGCTTCGGCGCATGTCGAAAAGCTCATTGGTGCGAAACCGGCCAATGTGACCTTTGCTCAGGCAGTGGGGGGAAATTATCTGGGTGAACAAGTCTGGGCGGCCTGGCTGCGCGAAGGAAACGACGACTGGAGGTTCTGGGCGGATTTGGGCGACATTTGCAGTTTGGATAGCAAACATTGTTCGGAGCGGGCTAAGGGATGTCGCAAAGTATTCCTGAATCCACCTTATGCGATCGGACTAAAACCGGTTACCCGCATTACCTCCGAAGACTGGACGGGAGCCGGGGAGGATGACTCCGGCTATAAAGAAGAGCCGGTAACAGCTGTTCCGGAATATCGCGATATCTTCCCGCTAGCGCCTCTGGAACGCTCCGCACGAAGTGGAGCTGTCGAAATCTTCCGTCGTGACGGCAAGCCGCTCAATCCGAACGATCCCGAATTGAAACAGATGCCAGAAGATCTGGGTGATCAGGTAGTGGACATCAAGGTCCAGGCATCATCCGATGGATTTGTGGGAATTGTGCTGCTGCAGGATGGTTCGGTGCGGGCATGGGGCACCCGGTTTTCCCCGGACTTCGTGGACCTGACGAAGCTGACTGATGTAGTGCAAATTCGTACAGGCCATCACAGATTTGTCGCTCTGGAAAGCAATGGAGATCTTTTGTATTGGGGCCCCGAGGGATTGAGATCCGGAAGAATGAACGAGGCAAATGAACCCGTCAGACGGGTTGCGATGACCTACAATGACGGATATTTTCTTACGGAAAGTGGAAAAGTCGGTGCGATCCAGGATGGTCCCGGGAGATGGTTGGCCAAAGATATCCCTCCGGCAGTGGCACTCGTGTCAGCACATAAACCGTTTGTTCTGGGAATAGATGGAAAATGGCGATCATGGTCTCCTTCTTCGAAGGGGTGGACTTTGGCGGCGTTCGAAAGTGGCGGATTAAAAGGAGTTCCGCACAGTTCGTCCAATGAGGTATGGTGGATCGACAAAGGAAACCGGCTTCATAAAGTGAACCAGTTGGGAGCACCGAGAGATGTAGGCCCTTTTCAGAACAAAGAGGCAAAAGAGGTTCAGGGCTCCGCAGGGTTTATCTTCATCAAGAATCAGCTCGGTCGCTGGGAGATACTTGGCGGAGATGAAAAAGAACGGGAATTTATCGAAGCAAAGATTGGCGGCAGCCGAATTATTGAAATAACGAAAAATCATGTGTTTTGCGTGAAGTAGGCCGTTGGCGTGTTGCAGGAAAAGCTTGTCAAAGCAGTCCCCTTTGCCAGGATCAGCCCATGCGGTTTATCGTTCTGATTTTTCTGTTTGTTATCACATTGGGCCGGGCTGAGGATGAGCCGGGGCCGTTTGGTATCGGCAGTTGTCATATCAACAACCGTTCCGCAAAAGATAATGCGAGGTGGATTCCACAGATGGAAGCCATCGGTTTGAAATTCTACCGATCCGGGCAGACAGGGTGGTCAGCCGTAGAGCCGGAGCAGGGAAAGTGGCACTGGCAGACGCTGGACGAACAGTTGCAATATCTGTCCGACCACAATTTTTCCTACTGCGGTATTTTGATAGGCAACCCCGGTTGGAACACCGCAGATTCCCGCGGATCATTACCGGTCAACAATCTGGCCGGTTGGTCAAAATATGTATCGGAGATCGTAGAACATTGTCGCGGGAAAGTAACACATTGGGAAGTATGGAATGAACCACCGAATTTTACCGGTAAAGATCAAACTCCGGCGGACTATGCAAAAATCGTCGTTAGTGCCTACAACGCAGCTAAAAAGGCGAATCCGGATTGCTTAATCGGTTTGGCCACCAAATCGGTTCACATTAACTACCTGGAACAGGTTATCAAAGCCGGGGCGAAAGATCATTTTGACTATATCACGCTACATCCTTACGAAGTGCTCAATGGTATTACGGACAGTAGCGGGACGGAATCTGTATTTATGAATATCGTGCCCACGGTTCGCAAGATGCTCGCGGCTCAGAATAAAGCAAAGCAGGATGTGCCGATCATTTTTACCGAACTGGGATGTAGTGTGAAAAAAGGGGCGGATATCCAGGCTTATACGCTGGTCAAAGCCTACACCATGAGCATCGCCCAGGGCGTCGCATGTGTTCACTGGTTTGAGGGGAGGGACGGTGACAGTGGACCGCTTGGATTGATCGACCGGCAGGGCACGCCGAGGCCGTGCTACTATGCGCTTGGGGAAATGATCCGGTATCTGGGGCAGCGCCCGGTGTATAAAGGCTGGTTGCTGCTCAACGAATCACAGATTGGATTTGTATTTGAAGGAGCGCAGGCCCCGGTATTGGTATTGTGGAACAAGAGAAGGACTGACAGTGAAATCACGTTCGATAAACAGGTGAAAATCGTAAATCCGCTCGACGGCTCTGTTATTGAGACGGAAAGCTACCCATTGACGACTGCCCCCGTATTTGTTCTCGACGTTCCGGATAAGTTGCTGAAAGAAGCCGAAGCGAATCAGGGGAAATCCGTTCCGTGGGGAGGGGATTTTTCGCGGTCAAAATCGGTTTCGATCACCATGGGTGAAAATGCGCTGGAAAATGGGCTGCATACTCTTTCCGGAGATGCTGTTGCAGAAGCTGTCACGGGATACGGAGGATCGGCGAGGGCGGGAAATATACCGGGAGGAAATCTGTTTGTCGTTGATCCGGGATTTTTGACCTATACATCCGAACCCATTGAAATATCGGCCGTAGTGCGTCGAAATGAAGAGAATGTGAATTCAGGATTCAAGCTGGTCTATGAATCAGTCGATGGATTCAAAACAGCCGGTGGTTGGTATACCGTCCCGGATAACAAAAAATGGCACACAGTAAAATGGCAAATCGATGATCCCCAATTCGTTCGATACTGGGGATACAATTTTTCCCTGGTGTCAGATGGAAACAAATTTAACCAATATTTCATCCAGAAGGTTACCGTTACAAAGAGGAGAGAATAGCCCGGTTCTCGAAGCGAATTGAATCGACCGTTGAATGAAGAAGCGAAGTATGATTATTTGTTCGGAGTAAATCGGGATGGACGAGTCATACAATTATCACGAAGGGAAGAAAAAGGAGCGTTACAACTTTCACGACAGCCTTACGGAGAGCGAAATTGTGCTTTTAGAAGAGAAGCAAAGGCATGTGGACCGGATGATTTCCGAATTTTCTGAACCAAGGGCTCCCTACCTGTGGATGAAAATGGTAGAGCAGGAAGAGGTTTTTGTTTTATGGACCTGGGGAAGAACCGCAAAACCGTTTTTTCGGTTATCTCGTCGAGAACTCGACGAATTGGGCGACTGACTCGATTTTGCTCTGGCGGGCAGCTTCCGCAGCGCACTTCCCGGCTGCAATTTGTTCCAGTAAAGTCCTCTTGCCGAATTCATGTTCCGGTAGGACCGTAATGATCCCATGATCATTCGAAACACAATCCTCTTCTCCATTTTATTTTTCTCGTTCTCCTCTCTACAGGCAAACCCTTTTAAGAAAAACCGGGAGCAACTTGACGCAAAAATCATTGAAGCCCAGGCGCGTCTTTCGGCTCTGCAGGCCGATCCGAAAAAGGCGATTCCACCGGTCATTTTAAGCAGTGCCAGAGGGATTATCATACTCCGGCAGCTAAAAGCGGGGCTCGGATTCGGGGCGGAGGCCGGGGGCGGGGTTGCCTTGATTCGGCGCCCCGACGGTGTCTGGAGTCCGCCGGCGTTCGTTAACATGGCCCATGCCAGTTGGGGTGTTCAAATCGGGGCTCAGGACAAGGACATTGTTATGGTTTTGATGACCGAAAAAGGCCTCGACCTGTTGAAGGAGGGCAAAAGGGGGGACGTCGGTGTGGAATACCAGGCCACCGTTGGTCCGGTCAATGTCGGGGCGGATCTCGACACGAACAATCTGTCTCCCATTCTAATCTACAGCACAGCCACGGGCGGATTTGCCGGGATCGCTCTGAAAGGCGGGGGGATCGTAGGGGCGAAAAACAAGAATAAGACCTATTACGGAATGACACTTCAGCAGGTCCTGTTTTCCGGAAAAGCTCCGATGTCGGGAAGCTCGGCCAATTTGATCAAATCAATTCAGGAATTCTCCAGCCGGTAACCGCACCTCAGTACGACGACGTATTTTGTGAAGAAAAACTATCACAAAATTCTTTTCCTTTTTTAAAAAAAAGGCCAGTTCTTCGTTACAGTTTTACCACCGTTCCGAAAACATATGCCGCATTTGATCTTCTACGTCGAACAGGGTTTTCCTGAGTCCTCTACCATCAGGTCCGGGAAGACTGTCATTGGGAAAAGTGAACATGATGATCTTATCATCAGTGAGCCGTCTGTTGCCGCCTCCCATGCGGAGCTAAACCGGCAGGCCGACGGTTCCTGTTCCATCAAAAATCTCAATCCCGAGAACAATTTGTCGGTTAACGGAAAGGTTGTTGATGATTCCGTCCGCCTGAAAGACGGCGACAGAATTATTTTTGGTTCCGTGAAAGCCCTCTTTTGCTCCTCACAAAACGGTTCAGCGCCGGAGAAACCCCAGGGACTCAAAAGCATCATCAATAAAGAAGAGGCCGGGCGAAACAATCTTCGGCTGCTTGAAAGCGACTCAAAATGGATGCGGGATGAGATTGAAAAGTCTCTCGATAAAAAAGAGGCGCTGGAGGCGGAGCTGGACTCGATTACGAAAAAAGTCGTCTCGGCCAGAATCGAGCTGGATGGCCTCGACAAGGAGATGGAAAACCTTGAGTCGATCAAATCAGAAACGAAGACGATTCAGGAAAAGTTTGATAAGCTGACGGTCGATCACGAATCCCGGCAGTCCGAACTCGATAAAGTCGAAGCAAAAATCGAGGCGACAGAGAAAAGTCTGCAGGAACTCGACCTGGAGGCGGCGCGCAGTGAAAAGGAGCAATTGAGCGCAGACATTTCCCGTCTCAACGAGGAGATTGATACCGCAAAGAAAGAATTGGAGGAAATTCGCAGCGCCGCCAACGAAGCGGAAACCGTTTACGAAAAGGCGAAACAATTCGAAGAAGAGTTGAGCAGTCTGGAGGCGAAACTTGCCGAACGAAAAAGCGAACTCGAAGATTTGGAACGGAAAATAGCCGATGGCGAAAAGCGGATAGTAGAGCTGGATCTTGACAATACTGTCGCGAAGAAAGAGGCGCTGACGGCGGAACTTGAAGAACTGAGCCGTGAGCTTGACCGGTCCCGCGACGAGTTGGATAAAAACCGGCGGGCCTCGACGGAAGCTTCCGCCATATTTGAGGAAGCCAAAACGATCGAGGCGGGAATCAGCGAGATGGAAGCGACCCTGGCGGCCCGAAAATCAGACTGCGAGACTGTGGAACAGAGCATCTCGGCGCGGGAAAAGACGGTAGGCGAACTGGAAACCAAAATTTCCGAGAGCAACAGCGCACTGGAAAATCTCGCCCAGCTATTGATGGCGAGGAAAGGCGAGGTTGAAAAACTCACACAAACTGTGGCGGAAAACGAAGAGCAGATTCGCACCGCCGGCGGGAGACTGGCAGAAGTCGAAGAGCGGATTCAGGCGGCAGTCACAGAAATTGCGAAATCGCAGCAAAAACACGAGACCCTCGAAGAACAAAGTCTCTCCCTGACCCGGATAGTCAGCAGCAAATCCGCCATTTTAAAGCGTCTGAAATCAAGAATCAGCTCCGGTGGCGCGGGCGCTCTTTGCCCTCCACTGCGTTTTGTAAATCCACAGATGGGTTCTCTAATGCAGTATTTTCATCATGGAGCCGCATCGCCGGGTGCCGAACGGATCGAGCCGGTTGGTTTACCCGCTTTCGCAGCCTGCACAAAAGGGAGTATGCATCGCGACGCGGATTCGATCATGTCGGAGGGTGATCCAGTGCTTCTGCGGCTGTCCGGGAGTTTGGAAAAAGACAGTCAACTCATAGGTTCCATTAGTCCTGGATCTCCGCAGCGAGTTGTTTTGGCCTGTTGGGATCCTGGTAAGTTTCAGGCCCTCGTTGATGAAGCCGGGGAGGGGATCAGCCAGTTGCTGGACGGGGTTTCCGGTATTGTATCTTTCGATCCCGGTACCGCGAAATCCATTGAAGATTCCAACCTCGACATATCTCATATCAATTTACCGATTCCTTCTCCTGTGGATTCGCCGGAGTGGGATTTGTCGATCCCGGTATCCGACCGTAACCGCGGGCTTTTCCTGTGTGGGGACGGGTATGATTCCGGTTCGGAACTGCATCGCTCACGTCTCGAACTCGTGAATCAACTGGTCGCTGCGACCGGGACTACGGTGACCCTTTTTCAAAGCGAAAAGGTGCCGATCAAAGGACTCACGATTCCTGAAAAGTTGTTGGAAACCTGCGTCGGTCCGCTTGCTTTCAGTGAGTATTTGCGCCTCGCCGGGAACCATTTTCTTGTGACCGGATTCGGGGACAATTTCGCCGGGGGAGAAGTTACCGGAGATGCTGTGCTGGCGCGCTGCCTGTTCCTCGGTGCTGACGCTAACAATGCCACCGCTGAACTTTTGTTCGCGGATCTTTGTGTCAATGGCAGTGATTTTTCCACAGCGCTCGAAAGCGCTTCCGGTATGCTAAGTGATAGCGCAAAACTTCACGAAGCAGTAGAGAATTCCGGGGATCTCGCGTTTCAAATAGTTTCGTTTGACAGTGTTAGTGAGCGGATAGGGGAGTTTATTACTTCATGAGATAAAAGTCTGAAAATTTTCCTCTCGAAAATCGGTTTCTCAGGGTATTATTGGGACACCGATTATGACGTTTCATCTAGGCCATCATGTGATCTCCGGATTTATCGATAACACGGTGCGCGGGAAAATTACCGGGCAGTTGATAATAGACGGTATTTTGGAACCGATCATGCTGGATCTAAATGGAAATGCCTTCGCCGATATAGCCGGCTGTGTGGTTCACTTCGAAAATCATCACTCGGTTCCTATTAGTGAAGAAGTGGGGGAAATGTTACTCTCAACCCAAAAAGGCAACGCAGGTAAATTTACCGCTTCCAGAAGAATGGCTCTGGATTGTGAGGAGCCCAATGTCGATTTTCCCTACGAGCCGGGAATTGATGATCCCGGGTATTTTACGTTGATGAACGTGATCGAACTCGTCTGGTATGATTCGCGAATCTGCCGTGTTATTCTGCGGGCAGTGGGTTATGAGATATCCGCAGGTCTCCCAAAATGGAAGATCACAGCAGGTGAGGTGGAAAAGCAACTGCATGACGCCGCAGCGGCTGAAGACGTTTTTCGAACGCTGAGTTACGATGCAATGGAGGAAGAGGAGAGCCTGGAAGAGGGCGGGATTTTTGATCTCGAAGATGAAGACGACGAGGATATTCCGTTCTAAACCCACTTGTCCAGATCCGTCAGATACGGCTCAAACGCGCGCCATTTTTCGCGGTTATCCGGGTTGAGAGGTTGGCGCACCTGCCAGTTGCTGGCGGTTTTTACTACATTGCGGTTCTCGTGAAACTCCAGGCAGTCTTCGGGCCACTCTTCCTCGCAATAAGTAAACAAATCGCGGGTGTTTTTTTCGAAACTGGACAGGAGTTCTTCGTATCGCACAGTATGGATTTCCAAAGGACTGTGTGCAGCCCAGTGATCCATCATTTTTCGATAGGATGTGTAGTAGCGGCCTATATCGTCCAAAGAGGAGGTCCATCCCTGCGGTTTAGCAAAGTTTTGGCAGAAAATAGACAGACCCACTGCATAGGGATTGCGTTCCGTATGGATGATTTTCGCTTTGGGGAAAAGTAGGCTGATCATTCCAATATGGAGAAAATTCGTCATCATTTTATCTACTGACCGGGTATTGGTATCTTTGAACGGGTTGATTAAATCCCGATAGGTATTTGCGATCTTTGTCAGGGGCTCCGTGTCCTGTCGGAGTGTTTTGGGGTAGTCCGGTATGTTTCCGATGAGCCTCGCCAGTTCGGGGCGTTCGCCGACTCCGCAAAGGGCCGGGTGAGTGGACAGGATCTGTTCGACGAGACTGGTCCCGGAACGCATCATGCCGACGATGAAAATTGGGCGTTCGGTTGACTTCGACCGGGGGTAACCGGCAAAGGTGTCTGCCTGAAAAAGTTTGCCTAAATCGTCAACGTAGGTTTCAAACTGCTCCCATGGGAAATGTGAAGGTACACGGCGGTTGGCCTTTTCGTAGTAGGGAAAGGCCAGCTCAGGTTTGCCTATATCCTTCCACGCCTTTCCGAGGGCAAAACACAGTTGGCCTTCCTGCGTTGAAGACAGTTCGCCCTGGCAAAGGACCTTCTCCATCAAGGCGACCTCAGAAGGTTGCCTGAATTTGGTAACCGAAGCGAGATTGGCCCATGCCTGGCCGTTGCGTGGATCGTGATCCACTGCCTTCCGGTAATGAAGCCGGGCATCTTCGATACGGCCCAGATCATTGAGCAGGTTGCCGGCGTTGTTCCATGTAGCGGAATGGCCGGGTTCGAGTTCCAGCGCGCGTTCTGCATGAAGCAGCCCGGCTGTGTGATCCCGCAGTTCCCGGAGGTGAAAGGCGAGGCTTTGATGTGCCTCCAGGTTGTCCGGATCGATTTTGAGGATTTTGCGATACTGTTCGACGGTATCCTCTGTCCTGCCGAGTTTACTGAATACTACGGCAAGGTTTTTCCGGTAGAGTGAATTGTCCGGAGCCATCGCTATTGCCTTTTTGATATAGGGTAGCGCACCGCTTTGATCACCCAGTTCGTGCAGCGACAAGCCGTATAAATGAAGCACATCCGCTGAGCGGTTTCCCTCTTCGATGAGATCAAGGTAGATTTTCGATGCCTCCCGGGTCTTTCCCTGCCGGTGCAAAGTGAAAGCCTGCTGAAAAAGGACCTTGTGGTGGGATTGCATAGAACAGGCGGAGAATATCATTTATATAGCTGTGATGCAGTCCGGATTTTCCCCTTTTACATTTTCGGGGATTCCTGCATTATCCCGGATGTCTTTTGATGATGTGATTTTGCGCCGGGGAACCGGTTCGATAAAATGGGATTTGCGCCCGGAACTGGATCCCTACTGGGTGGCGGATATGGATTTTGCCTCTCCTCCTGCCGTGATCGAAGCTCTGCAGAAAAGAGTCGCTCACGGAGTCTTCGGTTACCCGATTCCGCACAAAGGCCTGAGAGAGGCGATTTTGAACTATCTCAGTTCCCGGTTTCAATTCAAAACAAAAGTAGACTGGATCGTTCACCTCGGAGGTCTTGTCCCGGCTCTATCCCTTGCCGCGAGGGCGTTTGGGGAACCGGGGGATGAGTTATTGACCTGCACTCCGGTTTATCCTCCTTTTGTTAGTGTAGCGAGGGACGCCGGGATGAAAACGGTGACGGTGGATCATGTCATGTCCGGGGGGCGGTGGACTTTTGACTGGGAGGGGCTGGAACAGGCGGCCACGGCAAAAACAAAGATTTTTCTTTTGTGTAATCCGCAAAATCCTCTGGGGCGATGCTTCACCGGTGAAGAAATCACCCGCATTGCGGAATTTTGTCAGGCGAAAGGCATACTTCTCGTTTCGGATGAGGTGCATTGCGACTTGGTGCTCGACGAAGAAAAAACACCTTTTTTCAGTGCTTTGCATCTATCCGAAGAACTTCGCCAAAATACAATCGTCCTGCTGTCGCCTTCGAAGACTTACAATGTAGCCGGGTTGGGGTATGCCTACGCAGTGATCGAAAATTCGTCGATTCGCGGCAAGTTCAAATCCGCCCGCGGCCATACCATGCCGGAGATCAACTGCCTCGCGTATTATGCAGCGGAAGCGGCTTATCGGGACGGTGAATCCTGGCGGCAGGATTTGTTGAGTTATCTTCGCAAAAACCGGGATGTGATTTCGGAGTTTGTAGCTACCGAAATGCAGGGTAAAATTGTGATTCCGGATATCGAGGCAACTTATCTGGCATGGATGGATTGTTCCTCCTTCGCATTTGAAAATCCGGCCGGCCATCTCGAAAAAGCCGGGCTGTTTGTTTCCGACGGTTCCTATTTCCGTGCCAAAAAGCACATTCGCTTCAATTTTGGCTGTGCGCAGAGCCGGGTTCTGGAAGGTCTCGGGAAAATTAAATCCGGACTTCTCAATTATTGACAATTGACAGGAATTTGGATAATCAAGGGTGAAAATCAAGCCGCTTGCGGCCCTCGGGTTGGATGGGGTGCAAGCCAGGGAACCCTGGCCAACTTTATCAAGAGAGGCGGGGCTCAGGCCCAAATTGCAGCCGGTGATATCCATAGTCATATAAAAGCCGGTAATCTCATCCATGGAGATGAAACCGGTTGCCGGGTCCATGGCAGGCGTCACTGGCTGCATGTGGCCTCAACGGCTCAATTCACCTATTTCATGATTCATCCCAAACGGGGTTTTGAGGCACTCGAAGCGATGGGAATCTTCAATGGTTACAAGGGACGGGCCGTGCATGATTACTACCAGTCCTACTACCGGTATGATGAGTGCTCGCATCATCAGTGCAACGCTCATATCATCCGGGAATTGACCTATATTCATGAAGATATGAAGCAGGACTGGGCCGGGGATATGAAAGACTTAATTCTTGAGGCAAAATCACTCCGGGACAGAGAGACCTTAAGAAAACCCGGTGATCGAAAAGTGATCGGCGAGCAAACCCGGTTTCGAATACAACAACGCTACTGTGAAATTATATTACAGGGATACGCGATTAATCCCGAG
Source organism: Verrucomicrobiales bacterium (assembly GCA_029213025.1). Classification (GTDB taxonomy): domain Bacteria; phylum Verrucomicrobiota; class Verrucomicrobiia; order Verrucomicrobiales; family DEV007; genus Arctic95D-9. The sequence goes on along the minus strand of JARGOZ010000201.1, from coordinate 1,957 downwards.
CCGGAACCGGTACCGGGAAAACGCGGCAAACCGAAACGTGGTAAAGCTCTCAACCTGCTTCACCGGTTCGAAAATGAATACGATGAGATAATGGGCTTCTTCGAATATGAAGGTGTCCCGTTTGATAATAATCTTGCCGAACGGGACCTGAGAATGATGAAGATCCGGGAAAAAATCAGCGGCACGTTTCGCAGTGACGAGCACACGGCTGCGTTCGCAAATATACGCAGTGTCGTCTCAACTCTCAAAAAGCAGGGGCGAAATGTCCTCTCAGGTATTGCCGATATGCTCCACTGCCCCGGAGAGATGTTTAGCCATTAGCCAAATGGTTACATCCAAATCAATATATGGAAAGCAATTACAGGAACATGAGTGATCAGTCCTAATGAAACAAACGGCTTAGACAGGGAGTTGAATGCTCTAATAAACCATCCAGTTGACCGCGCCAAGAAAACTGAAATTAAAAATATCCAGAGCCACAATGAAGTGAAAAATATTGATAGAAATTGCTTTTACAAGGGAAAAATTAAAGCCGCTTGCGGCCCAGGGTTGGATGGGGTGGACATTCCTCCTTCAGTCTCGGTTGTTACCGGTTGTCTTCAACAATCCCACCTCGCAAGACGTGGTTTGTAGCCCTCACGGACAACGCGAAGCCACGGCGCAACAAGAACACAAATTGCTATCAAACAATTACTTACGTTGATTGAGGCGTTTCAGAATATTGATCAATCCAAACCCAAAGTTATACACTGGGTAGGATACGATATAGAACCAAACAAAATTCGAAGCACAAGCTATAGCCATTATAAAAAGACCGGTTCGGGAATCTGAAACGAAGATTCCTTCCAACCCATGGCGCTGGAACTGCAACCAAAATTCCGGTACGAACAAAAATAAGGTGACTCCCACACCGCCGATAACCGTGGGATAAAACAGATTCCTGTACTGTTTAGAGCCGTGGCGCATCGAATCACTGATGCCAAAGATCAATGCTGCGAGAAATGACAATATCATCACGTAGAGCACCACTAATCCTACTCCAGTTTGGCGAATTTCCAAAGCGATTGAGCCATCCCGAGGGACTGACACAAAAAATGTTCAAACTACGCCTTCATCCCTGTTGCGAAACAGCAAATGAGGTGCCTTTCTCGATATGTGGGAAGCATTGCTACTTCGAAAGTCGTCCTTCTTGAAGAGTATGATGAGAAAGGCATTAAAAAATTCAGACCCACATTGATGAAGTTATTGTTGGCAACGCTTCTGTAGCCTGCGAAAATAGTCGGTATCAACACCGCTGACTTGATGCCCCTTATTAATATCCCAAAATCCAGACCATGGAACCTGTTCTGATCATCATCGATCTCGAAGCCACTTGCTGTGACGATTCCTCCTTTCCCCGTTCGGAGATGGAGATTATCGAAATTGGTGCCGTTGCAGTCCTGGAAGAAAACGGGAAGGTGGAATCCGAATTTGGTGCGTTCGTTCGTCCGATTCGAAATCCGAAACTTCACACGTTTTGCACAAGGCTAACCAGCATCACTCAGAGTGAGGTGGATGGCGTTGAATCCTTTCCTATTGTCATGAAACAGTTAGTGGGCTGGCTTGGTAATTTCAATGAATACACGTTTTGTTCGTGGGGAGCCTATGACAAGAACCAGTTTCTCCAGGATTGCTCCTTTCACCAAGTCCCTTTTCCTTTTGGTGAAGCCCACCGTAATCTTAAAAAAGAGTTTTCCAGCCTGATAAATCCCAAACGGAAGTTTGGTCTCGGCGGTGCCATTCGGCATCTCAATCTCGAATTCGAAGGAATCCATCATCGAGGGATCGACGATGCCCGAAATATCGCCAGGGTCTACGCACATACAATCGCTCCCCGGCGCCTCCAATGACAGGTTCCCCAGAAGACCTCGCCCAGATATTTTTCAGAGAATGTTAAAGCGAGAAACGGGATATTCCT
>JARGOZ010000200.1:2168-13800 GCA_029213025.1 Verrucomicrobiales bacterium | reverse complement strand
GGAAACGGTGAGAACCGCATCCCGAATTGCTTCGGCAGGCAGGCGGCGCACCGGCATGCGATGCAAAAGTATATTTTCGGGGTCGACGCTGGCGATGAGACTGCGGTCAAGATCCGGGTGGGGGAGACTGTCCTGCCGATAGGTTCGGGACAGCATAATTTTGCGAATCAATGATTTCACCGACCAGCCGTTTTCGACAAAGTCGGCAGCCAGCCAGTCAAGCAGGTCAGGATGGCTTGGCATCTGTCCCATCGGACCAAAATCATCTACCGACGGAACAATGCCCCGGCCAAAAAGGTGATGCCAGATTCGATTCACCATCACGCGGGAGGTCAACGGGTTTTCCGCAGTGGCAATTTGGGTGGCGAGTTCGAGGCGGTTGCCCCGCTTGCCGCCCAGGGCAGTGAGATTTCTCATCGAGACGGTTTCCCCCAGATTCCGGTGACTGCCGCGAATATAAACATTGCTGATTTCCGGACTTCCCTCCGCCATGGCGACAGCGTAGCGTTCCTGTGGAAGATTCTTTTGAAGTTTGTAGCCATCCGCGAGGATTTTGGCCAGATCATTTGAAAGATCACCTATAGATATCAGTTCATTTTCAACCAGCCAATTGAGGAACTCCGCCTGCTGGATGTCCGCCGTTCCGCTTTGTAAAGCCTGCCACGATTCGGCCCACATTTGATCGAGATTTGCCGCTACCTTTCCGCTTTCGCCGACAGCGGCAAGAACGACCGGATGAATCGGGGCGGGTGGCGATGCATTGCCGAGGCGGATTTCCGCGATTTCCACAGTTGCTCCGTCTTTATCGACGAATTCGAGAAAGGCCTTGTGGCCGATATATTTATCCAGGTTCCTCTGAAAGCTGAACCACGTAAACTGCCCGTCACTAGAGAATTTTTTTTCTATGGTCCCGGCAAAAAGAAGACCGCTGAACTTTGCCATGTGATAATTGTCCATCACGACGCGGGCGAAAAGATTATTCGACCTGGCGAGGACGTGAATCTTTTCACTACCTATTTCGAAAGTCGGGGAGCGCAATGTTCCGTTCTGTCTGTTTCCCAGCGGATTGCTGCTGTAGACTCCCGGAGGGGCGAATGGCCGCGCGGGATCAAACCGAAGCGCGACATTTTTCGACGGCTTCTGAAATGCCAGCCCGGAGGTCGACCATCCATCGGGAAGATTTTCAGAGAAGTCGGCGAGGGGAGTTGTGCTCTTTTCGAACTCTTGCTGTTGTTCCGTTATCCTGTTTTGATTTTCCCGGATTTGTGAAATGATTTTTTCGTCCGTGAGCTGTTTCAGGAAAAATGGTTTTGGTTTTCGGGTATCGGTTTCCCCGGTGACAAATTGATGGGTCCAGGTGGTGAGAATGTCAGAGTCGAGCCCGTTTTGTGAAGCTACAGATTTGATCGTTTTTGCGTCGGGAACGGAAGGCGATTCGGTAGCGACGGCGGGGTGGTCGGAAAACACAATTTGATCTACATTTATGTGTCCCCAGCTGCCCCTCGCATCGTCTTTGATTTTCAGTGTGGCGGTCTTTCCGATGAGAGTGGACAGATTCCAGGAGGACGCTTCGAGGACGTCAGAATTCTTACCCCGGGATGAAAGATACATCTTCCGGTCGATGTGGATTTCAAAAGACAGTTCCTTCGATTTTCCTCCCGCGATATAGAAATTCAGAAACGGTTTTTCTATCGTGAAAGGTTGGGAAGTCAGAGAACCGCGATGTTTATCGCTGCCGAAATAGGAGTTAGCGAGACCTTTGCCGAAGTCGCCGGTAATTTTTTGCGAAGCGAAGTTCCCGGTGGCCGGTGCTTTACCAAATGCGGTGCCGGAGACTTTCCACTTGCTGTAGGTACCTGATTCGAAATCGTCGAACACGATTCCGCTCCATGGATCGCCACCGGTTATCGGATTTTGGATCCGGGTTTTCATCATCCCGGCGGCAGCGAGAAAGTATTTGCCGGGACTGGCTGTAGTGATGTGTTCCTTTGATATGAGCTTAAACTCCGCTTCGCCTTTTTGCTGTAGTTCGCGGAGTTGCTTTGCAGTATTTTCTCTGACACGACCTGGATCCAACGGATATTCCTGGCGACAACTACTGTGCAGGTAACTTGTTAATGCGTAGTAATCCGCCGTAGAGATTGCGTCGAACTTGTGGTCGTGACACCTGGCGCATGCCACGGTCAGGCCGAGGAAACTTTTGCCGAAGACATCCAGTTGGTTGTCCATATGGTCCGCCTCATCCTGGAGCACATCGGTAGGAGCGTGGGTTGCCTCGTGAAAATACCAGAATCCGGTTCCGAGGATCGATTCATTAAACCGCTCATCGGGGTGGCGGCGGGGATTTTCCAGTAGATCTCCAGCGATGTGTTCGATCACAAACTGATCATAGGGAACGTCTGCATTCAAGGCTCGAATCAGATAGTCCCGGTATTCATAGGCATAGTCGATGGGGTAGTCGAATTCGTGCCCGTAGGTTTCGGCATACCTGACCAGATCCAGCCAGTGGCGCGCCCATTTTTCTCCAAAATGCGGAGAGGACAGCAAGCCGTCTACGAGGTTTGCCCAGGCTTCGGCAGTATCATCCTGTAAAAAGGCGGCGATTTGTTCGGGAGAGGGAGGCAGACCAATCAAATCAAAATAAGCCCTGCGGATCAGGGTTCGTTTGTTGGCTGTTTTTGCCGGAAGCAGGTCGGCCTTTTTGATTCGGGAGGCGATGAAGCGATCCAGCTCAGAAAGCAACGGGTCACCCACGTTCGGCGGAGCCGGTTTTTCCACCGGGCGCCAGCTCCAGTGTTCGTTGAAACGCTGTTGCAGATTGAATTCCTCTTTCTTTTTGCCTCCGCTTCGCCGGGGAACCGTTTCGTCCGGCCACGGCGCGCCGTCAGCAATCCATTGGCGGAAATCATCAACAACTTTTGGCTCGAGAGGGCCTTTCGGCGGCATCTGCAGGTCCGGTGTCTCGTAGCTGATGACTTCGATCAGGAGAGACTTTTCGGGATCGCCGGGAACGATAGAAGCGCCGGTATCGCCGCCGGAAAGCAGGTGTTCCCGGTGATCAACCTGCAGGTGGGCTTTCAGTTTCTCGCCGGTGGCGCTGTGGCAGCTGTAGCACTTCTCCGCGAGAACCGGGCGAATCTTTTTCTCAAAGAAATCGATCTGGTCGGCAGAAAATTCGGCTGCTCCGACCGGGCCGGAAAACAGGCCGTATACCAAACTGAAAAATAGGAAATAGCCCCGATTCATAGAATACGTCTACGCTTTCAAGAAACAATGAAGGCGGGAAAAGCGCAATTGGCCGATTTCAGTGCTGAAAAGCAGGATCCCTGTCAACTCTGACTGAGGTGAGGTTTCTGACTGACGCCGTATTCCTCGACATCATTGAGAGCTTCTTCGGTAGTCAGGATTCTGGCATACCGGTCGCGTAGAGTTTTCAGACTGGCATTGTGCAGGTCCGGGGTGACGGTGGCGCAACCATCGTCAATGATTGTCACGAGGTAGCCCAGATCGCAGGCATCACGCACTGTGGTTTCGACACATTCATTTGTATACACACCGCAAACATACAGCGATGTGATTTCCATATTATTCAATACGTAGTGAAGATTGGTCGAAGAAAAGACACCGCTGGCTGTCTTGTTGATGATAATTTCGTCTCCCTGCGGAGCGACTTCCTCAAGGAAACAGGCATCTCCGGAGCCGGGTGCGGCATGGAGCTCGAGGCGTTTGTGGCCTTTGGACCGGTCTCTGCCGTCTTTTGTTAAAGACTGAATGCGAACGTGTATTACTTCAAGTCCATGGGTTCGGAAACAGTTTTGCAGATTGTGAACGTTCGGCAAAACGGTAGTTTTGAGACGCTCAAAATAGTAGGCCATTTCCTCCAGCGGGATCGGTGATTTATCGTAGTCACGGAACAGGCCGTATCCTTCTGCGGCATCAAGATACTGCATATCAATACAGAGCAATGCGGTATCTCTGGTGCGGAGATCCTTCTCACGCAGCGGGTTTTCGATCAGGGAATCGCGGTAAATCGGTTTTAGAGGATCCTCGGTCGGCGGAGTTGTCATACGGATAACTATTTCACAAGGCGGATGAGGGCGGCAAGCATAAGATTTGCACCTGCCTCGATATCTTCCCAGGCAGTCCATTCTCCAGGGGAATGGCTCAAACCGCCTTTACTGGGAACAAATATCATCGCCATCGGCGCGATCCGACCGACGAGCTGCGCATCGTGAGCCGCTCCGCTGAGCATTCGTTTCGTCAGCAGTTCAAGGCGTTCGGCTTCCTCTTCGAGAATGTCCACGAGGCGTTCGTCCGATTTGACCGGCAGAATTTCACCCTGCACATTTGTTTCAAACTGAAGTCCGCGCTTGCGGGAAATGGCCGCGATTGCTTTCAGGAAAGCCTGGGAAAGATCCTCCAGTGTGTCCGTGGAGGGATCCCGGAAATCGAGAGAAAATTCGACGGCTCCGGGAACCGAGTTCGGTGCACCGGGCAGAATTTCCGCGTTGCCGATGGTGGCACGGCTGTTTTCGCCGCCGTTTTCTTCGAGAATCCGGGGCACTTCGTGGGCAAAATCGGCGAGCCCCATAAAGGCATCTTTGCGGTAGTCCATCGGCGTCGTTCCGGCGTGGTTGGTTTCGCCGTTGAGCCGCAGCGACCAGGAGCGAAGGCCGGTGATGCTGTCGACGATTCCTGCCTGGAGATGGTTCTGATCGAGGACCGGACCCTGTTCGATATGCAGTTCGAGGTAGGAGTCGATTTGATCCGGCAGGCGGCGGGCTTCGAGGGCACGCATCGGGTCGAGGCCGTGATGCAGCATCGCATTTTCCAGTTTTACTCCGTTTAAGTCCACGGCGTTGCGAACTTTTTCCAAAGTGAGCAGGCCGGTAAATGCCTCGGAACCGAAGGTTCCACCGAAACGGCCTTCCTCATCGGAAAAAGCGATCAGTTCGATGGTTTTCTTCGGTGAAAAACCGGCCTGTTTGAGAACCCGGAGACATTCGAGACCGACGACAACGCCAAGAGTGCCGTCGAACATACCGGCGCAGGGAACGGTGTCGATGTGCGAGCCTACAAACACCCGGGACGCGTCTTCTTCACCGGGTAAAATTCCGGAAATATTGGCGGCACCATCCGATGCGGATTCGAGACCGGCTTCTTCAATTCGATTGAGGAGCCAGTTCTTTCCCGCCATGTCCTCATCACTGAATGCCATCCGGTAAATGCCCCGGTCCTGCTCGTTGTGACCAATAGTAGCCAGAGAGAGGATGTCATCTTTGATCCGTTTGATCTCAACTTTCGGGATGTCTTTCATAGAATGTCGGTTGAGGTGCGCAAATTTTTCCTCAGATATCTGGAATCCTCCTCGGGATGATAGCCCAGCTTTTCCCAGAATCCGTAGGCGCTGCGGCGGGTAAACAGCCGGATGGTCTCCACCTTTTCCCGCTTCGATTGTGCTTCAATGGCGTCTACGATTTGAACTCCCAATCCATTTTCCCGATGATGGGGATGAACATGGATGGAACCGATCCAAACCAGTTTTTGATAGGGGTAAAACTGGATTTTCGTCGAGGCAATTTGCTCGTCGTCCTCATTATTCCAGGAAATATAGAGAAACACCCTTTCGCCATTCCACGCTCTTTCGATTTGAATGCGACCCTGTCCCAGTGTGACCGGGAAGGACTGCTCAAAACAGCTGTCGAGGGACAGAATCATCCACTACAGAATTGGTCGTTCAGAATATGCAGTGTGAGTAGATGATTCAACAACGTATCTTTTCGAACCAAAGAGGTGGAGTCGGTGTCTTCGCGGTATTCCTTCAAAAACTGATTCACTTTTTCCGGGGAACAAACTCCGGCTGACTCCACTTTTGAATCGGTTAGATACTCGCTGATCAACTCTTCGACTTTGCGCATTTTATTTTCATCGGTATGGGCCGGTGGAGCCATAAAGGCGAATTTTTCCCGCCGGTAGAGAACATCCGGAAGAACACCTCTGACGGCTTCCCGCAGCACATACTTTTCAATATTTCCTTTGATTCGAAGACTGGGAGGCACAGCTACGGCGGCAGCGGCGAGATGGTGATCGAGAAACGCAGGGCGCGACTCCATTGAGTTTGCCATATCGACACGGTCACCGCCCCAGTTGAGGATCTGCCCTTCGAGCTGACATTTGCTCCAGGTGTATTGCGCTATATCGAGAGGGTGTCTTCCCGCCAGCATTGTGCCGTCGATCCGGGATGCGATTTCGTCGATGGGATCGTAGTCTTTCAATTCTTTCTGCAGTTCGTCAGAAAGCAGAGGACGGGCCAAATCCAGCGTGTCCATCCACGGCTGAATCCATGATGGAGTGAACCCGCAGAGTTTTTCCCAGGCGGGGTGATGCCTCTGATTTTCCGCGAGGATCGCTCCTTTAAAAAGCCGGTTGGTTTTCTCCAGAGCCGCCTGGTATTCAGCCCGCACCGAGTCCGGTTCGTGGCTCAGACCGTGGAGAAACATATCCCGCTTCAGCGCCGGGTAGCCGGCGAAAAGCTCATCGGCACCTTCGCCGGTGATGACGCAACGGTAGCCGGAATCCCAGACTCGTTTAGACATGAGATTTTTCGCGACTCCAAGAGTGTTGTAGAAAGTTCGCTCGGCGTGCCAGACCGTTTTGACATAGTTTTCGCCATAGAGATCTTCGGCTTTGAGATGGATTACCTCCTGATCGGCGTTCATCGATTCCGCCATCTCTTTAGCAATGGGCGCCTCGTCGTAGGAGTCGTCGTCAAAGGAAATAGTATAGGCCCGCGTCGGTGATTGCATAGCACCGGTGGCCAGACCGAGGATGCAGCAGGAGTCAATTCCACCGGAGAGATAACAACCCACCGGAACATCGGCCTCCAGCCGGAGCACGATAGCGCGGATTAATTCATCCCGGACTTTTTCGATGTGTTCCTGTTCGTCAACTTTCGAAGGGCGTTCGCTTTCCAGTGGGAATTCAAAATCCCAGTAGCGTTCGCAATGGATATCGAGACGTCCGTCCTTTTTGCGGATGCGGAGGAAGTGACCCGGGGCGAGTGAAACGACATTTTCGAATGCACTCATTCCCGGAGCGATTGTTTGCATCAACTGATGAAGGGCCGCTTTCGGATCGAGTTTTGCCGGAACATCGGGATGGGCGAGCAGAGATTTCGCCTCGGATCCATATACGATCGTGGATTTGTCAGGGGAAACCCAGTAGAAAAGCGGTCGAACACCAAACCGGTCCCGTACCATGATCAACTCGTCTTCCTGTTGATCATATAGAGCAAAAGCGAATTCCCCGCGCAGATGTTCGGTGAAATCGAGGCCGAACTTTCTATATAAACCAATAGCGATTTCGGAATCTGACTTGGTTATAAACCGGTCGCCTTCGGCCATCAACGTAGAGCGATGTTGCTTGAAGTCGTAGAATTCCCCGTTTGAAGTTAATATAAAACGATCATCAACGGCATGCAGAGGCTGGCAGCCTCCTTCCAGGTCGTTAATCGCAAGACGGGTGTGTCCGAGTGCGACGCCTTTGTCCCGAAGTACATATTGTCCTTTACCATCGGGTCCCCGGTGGATAATTGTTTCCAATTGTCCGTCGAGAATATCGGGAGTGTTTTCCGGTAGTGGCTTAGCTGAGAAATGGCCTGCGATTCCGCACATAATAATCAGGAGTGTTGGTTCTCCAGTTCGTTGAGATTTGGTAGTTTGTTAAGTCTTCCCAGCACTGACATTAGCAGTGCCTGTCGTATAAAGACCGCTCCATGAGCCTGGGAAAAGTAGAGGTTGTGGGGTGTTTTGTCGAGCGACGTGTCGAGTTCGTCGAGCCGCGCCAGAGGATGCAGAATTACTGCGCTATCTTTAATCGGGCTTTCGGAATTGATTTTGTAGCGACTGTCGAGAGTTTTGTAGGAATCGCCGAGAAAAGCGATTGAGTTCATATAGATAACATCCAGCTCCGGAAGATGTTCGCGAACGTCGTTGGAAACTTCGTAGTCGATATTTCCCTTCTTCAGTGTTTCGGTTACATCCTCGCCGAAGGGATCCGCCATTTCGGATATAACAGTCACTTTGCCGATGTGTTGCTGGAACAGCAGCGACATCAAGGTGAATGATTTTACAGCGCGCATAGACCCGGGCGTGCCGAGAATTCCGAGGTTCAGTTTTTTCGACGTTTTCTTATGCTGTTCAGCGAGGAGGGGCCGCCATTTCAAGAGGGCATACCAGTCTGCCAGAGCCTGGGTAGGGTGTTCGCCGGAGCCGTTGCCGGCATTGATCAACGGAATGCGGAGATTTTCGAGTATTTCTTCACAGGCTTCTGTTTTGGTGTGCCTCATGATCATCAGATCGGCGTAGGCGTTGAACATTTCCCCGATGTCTGCGAGTGATTCGCCTTTGGCCTGGCCGGTTGTGTTACCGTCAGGTATAGAAATCACTTTTCCATCGAGGCGGTTGATAGAGCTTTCGAAGCTGATCCGGGTTCGGGTTGATGCCTCGAAAAAGGCGGTCACCGCCATCTTTCCTGCCAGTGGTCTGTAGGGCCAGATTTCGATCTTCTCAAGAATCGCGGCGAGTTTGCAAAGCTCGATGACTTGTTCCAGGGAAAACTGCCCGGCATTGAGAATATTCTGCCCTGTCAGTTCCTCGAGGACCTCCAGATGGACTGGTTTGTCTTCGAATAAATTGGAAGGTTCCGGACGAATGGCATCCGAATCTTCGGGTGGCTTGATGTTTGGGATAATCGTGTTTTCCGGGATGTCGTCTGCGGAAGGTTGCGCTTTCATTATGAATCGTGTGTAAAGAGAAGGGGGTGAAAGGGATGGGCGGGATTACCAAATTTTGCCGTTCTTCCAGTCAATGAGCAGCAAACATACCAATGCCAGGGCTCCAATCGCGGTCCAACCCACGGCAAGATAGATCAGGATTTGTAAGAACAGTTCAGAAAACATAGCTAAATTTGTGTTGCCTTTGTTTACGCGGGAAATTTGGAAGGTGAAATATACCGGGCAGCGATGGTGCCGATCATGGATACGCCGGCTCCAATCAAAGAGGCCGTATACCAGCCCAGTTGGAAATAGGCCCAGATCCCGACCGCACAGCCTGCGAGAATTCCGCCCAGCAAAATTTTCCGGTTAATTCTTTCCCAGAACAGCCCGGCGATGACCGGCCATATCAGACTGGCGACAAGCGGTCCGGATATGAACAGTGCCTGGGTGATCTGCCAGTGAGGGGCCGCCAGGAGCCATGAGAAGACACCAACTGTAATGATCACAAATCCGGCGAGTCGTTTAAACTTTTCCTCATTGATTTCCCGCCCCATCAGACCGCCGTGAACATCCTTAATTAACAGGTCGGAAGTCGCTGCAAGCAGTGAGTCAATCGAAGACGCCATCGAACAAAAGAGCACGATGAGAATCAATACCCCGGCTATAGAGCCCATGCCGGCGCTGCCGAGTATCGCCGCGGCCACAGTGGGGCCGGTCTGGTTTTCCTGTACAATATTGATACCGAGGGGGCCCGCTGCCAATGCGATAAAACCTGCTGCGATAGGGATCGAGAACCAGAGCAGTCCAGAAAGGAAAAAGGCCTTCGGAGCGACGTCTTTGCGCATCGCAAAGGCCCGGGACCACCAAACGTTGTTGTGAAAAACCTCGCCAAATCCAAACAGCATATTGTTAAACACCGCCAGTAGCGCCGCCGGCATGATCACCTGGATCAGTGAAGGCTGATAAGTTGCAATATGTTCATAGGCAACTCCGAAATCCATCTTCACGACAACGATCAATCCAATCAGCACGATGCCGAAAAGGATGATTACACTTTGGATGAAATCCGTGCCGATCACGGCGTACAAACCACCGAACAAAGTGTAGAGAATACAAACGACGAGGATCAGCGTCATTCCCTGCAGGTAGGGAATTCCGGCGAGGGCCTCCAGCAGATCGCCTCCGGCAATGGCCATACTAACCAGCCACGAGAGGGAGTAAAACATCGTGATAATGAGAAAAATGGTCCACCCGGCGCGGCCATATCGTTTGCGGAAAAAATCCCCGGCAGTGAATCCGGCGGGCAGAATCTTGCGGATTCGCACGACGAATATGGCAAAAAGCATTAACCCGAAACTTGCGGTCGAGTAGGCGACCATCCCCCAAACACCGAGAGTCAGGGCGAATACCGGAGCCAGCATTGTGGTATTTGAAGTCACCCAGGTGGCCATCGCGGTAGCCGATCCCAGAGCAAGGCCGACATTGCGCCCGGCAAGCATAAATCCTTCCGAATTTTTCGCTTTTCTACCCCAGAAAACTCCAAGCGCGACCCAGAGAATCCCCAGCAAAATGACGATTATCCACCCGGTGGCGGGTGTGATGGCTTGAGATAAAATCACGCGCCAACTTCCTCCTTCCCTTCAACAGAGTCACGGGTCCGGAAATAGCCGAATATGATAGTTCCTATCGTCCCGCCAACCACGAGACCGCCAATGGTGAGCAGAAGAAAAAGCTGATCGCGGGGGAAAAACTCAACCGACACTTTTATCGGATTGGCTGACCTGCCGGGAGATGTCGTATCTCCCGCTTTGTAAATTCGAAAATAATGAGTTCCCTCGGGTAAACCGCTGATGACAGATCCCGTGTCAGTTCCTTCATATCGCTTCACCGGATTGGAAAATGCCATATCAGCAGCCTGCTCCAGAATAACGGGAATCGAGTCGGGATTATTCCAGCTCAGAGTGATGGTTCCGTTGTTGGAAGGTTTCTCCTGTGCGGAGCGGTTTAAAAAGTCAATTTCAGCAGCACACAAGACATCCCCGCAAAAAACCAGAGCGATAAGGTAGGAGAAAATGTTTCTAAAAAATCGGATGGGTCCGTCTTTCTTCGGATTCGAAATTTTTGGCAGCTAATCCTAATCGAACCACAATAACAACTCAGGTCAAGTGAATCTCCGGAAACAAAAATGTTAGGACAAAAACAATCGTTTTTAATTATGGAAATTATAAAAACCGCCTTTAGGTTACTTTTGAATTCATGAAGCACACTGGTTCAGAAAAGTATAACCCTGCGGAAATCGCCGTTATCGATTCGCTGATTTCCCATTCTGAATCGGCTCTCTCTGATGCAACGGTGGAAAATCTGCATGACGTTTTTAATCAGTCTGTTGAGGATTTCATCGCAATCGTTGACCGGGACGATGTGTTCCGGGGAATCGTTTCCCGCCGCGATCACCAGGCTTTGCTGAGCGGCCGTTACGGGTTCTCCCTGTTCCGGGACGAAAGTATTCTCGATCATCTCGTAGATAAGCCGGTTGTGTTCCGGGTAGGAATGTCTCTACAGGATGCGGCTGCGGAAATTTTTTCCAACGACGATGTTCCGGATCTGCAAACCGATGCGGTGATTGTTGATCGCCACAATAAGTATATAGGGATCGTCCCTGCGAAGGACTTGATATACTACCAGTGGAAGCTTTCCCGGGAGCAGGCTAAACAAATCTCACAGCAGGAAAATGCCATTCTCCGGAAAAACCGGACGATATTTGAAAAGCAGGATGAGCTCCGGTTAAAGGAAGGCCAATTTAGTATCATATTCGAAAATGATATCGTCGGCGTAGCTTTACTTGATCCGAGCGGG
>JARGOZ010000200.1:0-2112 GCA_029213025.1 Verrucomicrobiales bacterium | reverse complement strand
ACATTGAGGAATGCAATCAGGCGTTTCGGAAAATGGCAGCGATTTCCGCCGAAGGCCCACTGCCCGGTATTTATGATTTGTTAGTAGAGGAACAGAAAACTCCGGTAAAAAATTTGTTGGCAAATTTGAGCCGGGATAAAAGCTCGATTCGTCTGGAGACTCTTTTTCAAGCGGGTGCCGATAATCTCCGTGAAGTTCACGGTGTCGTTTCGCTGGTCAGAGAGACCGGGCAATTGGCTGTGCAAATTGAGGATGTTACAAACCGGAGAAAAATGGAAAGACGTATGGCGAACGATGAGAAAAATATACTTCTCGACACCCTTGTAGGTGGCGTGGCACATGAAATAAACAACAAGTTGACGCCTATCATCGGGTTCGCGACGCTACATATGCATCCGGATGATATGTCGAGCGAAGAGGAGATCAGGAGCTCTTTCCAATTGATTCGGGACTGCGCCACTGAAGCTTCTTCAATTATAGCTCAGCTGTTGCAACTATCGAAACCACCGGCTTCGCAAATGGTAGTTTCTGATATTCGGCAGATCGTGGAAGACACGGTTAGTCTACTTCGGTTCCAGGCCCGTGAAGCCGGGTGCCGGTTGCTGTTTGATCCGCCCGCCTTTGATGTGCCGGTAAAGTCTGATATAGCGCAACTGAAACAGGTGCTGGTCAACGTGGTGATCAATGCGATTCATGCCTCGCGGGATGAGGCGACCCCGGAGGTGAAACTGGAAGTTTCCCGGGAAAGCGATGAAATCATAGTTTCAGTGATTGATCAGGGCTGTGGTATATCGCCGGAAAACCTCGAACGGATTTTTGATCCGTTTTTCACTACGAAAGGCCCGCAAAAAGGCAACGGACTGGGACTCAGTGTTTGCAGAAGTATTATGGCGATGCATTCAGGAAGTATAGAGGTGGTAAGTGAGGCTGGTCTCGGAACCACGATGCGTCTTGTTCTTCCTGTTGCCCGGCCGGAGCAAAATTCGTTTCGGGCTCAGCCGGAACCGACACTTCCGGAAAATGATCTCCGCAGCGGTGCCGCGACAAATATCCTGATTGTCGATGATGAACCCTGGTTGGGTAAAATGATTCAGAAAGGTCTGAAAACGGAGTTGGGACTGGATACTGTGGCTGTTCTCGACGGTCGCAAAGCGATCGAGAAAATCGAGGACGATGATTTTGATCTCATCATTTCTGACGTCCGGATGCCGAATATGGACGGGTTTAAGCTTTTCGAATGGGTTTGCAAAAACCGCCCGGAATTATCGAGGCGGTTTCTATTCATAACCGGAGACGCCGGTGGCAAAGTTTTTAACGAACGGCTTTCTGATCTGGACGCTCCGGTGCTCCGTAAGCCCTTTGATCTCCGCGCACTTTCCTACCAATGCAATGAGATGCTTGCCGATGGCAGAGGCAATGATTCGGTCGCTTTGATGAATTGATTCGGCTGCGGCGAAAAAGTGGGAATAAGTTCATTGTAAGGACGATATATTTTGAAACCTCCGATGAATCCCGGGGTTGAAACCCGGTAACCGAAGAGTTTCGCCGTATGAATCAAGCATTGTCCCGGTCTTGCCGACCCTCAAAAAACGTTCTTTTTCTGCAATTGGCGCTGGCGATGGCGGCCTGCTTTGTTACGGGGTGTGGACAGGCTCAGGAAGATTCGGAACCGCCGTACGGCGCTCTGCCGATGCCTGTGTCTAACTCCCGTTCGGACCAGTTTTCCGGTAAAACCTTGAATTCGAAAGCGATGGCTTACGGAATGATAAATCTCCGCCAATCCAATGCGCCTCGTGTTGGAGACACTGCTCCGGATTTTCAGATGTATTCCCTGAAAAGAAGAAGTGAGGTAGGACTAAAGGCGCTGATCGCAAAGAAACCGGTCGTTCTGATTTTCGGCAGCTGGGGGTGCGATGTCTTCCGGGAAACTCACGGGGGATTGAGTGCACTCTATTTGGACTATAGAGATCATGTCGATTTCGTCATGGTCTACACGAGGGAAATTCACCCTGTCGATGGTTTTGCTGCAGAGTTGGGTCGGGTTCCCGATCCAAAAACGGAAAAGGAACGTCGCCAGGTCGCAGAGCGTTGCCGCCAGCAATTGAGATTACC
>JARGOZ010000199.1 GCA_029213025.1 Verrucomicrobiales bacterium | reverse complement strand
CAGCCTGGCACAGTAAATACTATTACGACATACTCCGGCCCGAGACGGCCATTCGAACCGGAGGGGAAAAACTGGGCAATCCCTGCCCTTCTGTAAAACGTGATCCAAAGTGGCAAACTCTCATTCCCACACCCCCCTTCCCTGCCTATGTATCGGGCCACTCCGCCTTTTCCGGTGCGGCAGCGGAAATGCTCAAACTTTGGTTCGGCACCGACCATGTACCGTTTGAAGTGGAAGCTATCGATTTGGTGAACTGGCCGCGTCAGCTGGACGGTGCCATCCGCCGCTACACCAACTTCACTACCGCTGCCGACGAAAACGGAATGAGCCGCATCTACGGCGGAGTCCACTGGCAACACGACAACCAGGAAGGTCTGCGCATGGGCCGGGCCATTGGCAAAGAGGTATTTCGCAATTTTCTGTGTCATGCATAGTTCTTTACTTACGATTCAGTTCGTTGTCGGGATTGCCTGCCTGGCAATGGGCCATTCTCTGGTTGCCCAGACACGGCTCGTTTCTGATGTGGATCAAAGAACCGGCCCGCGTGCTGAGTTTCAAAAACCACTGGCATGGGAAATTGGCGGTTATACCGCTCTTGTTGAAGGTGCCCTGATTACCGGTGGCCAATACCTCCACAAGAGGCCTTCCGCCGTGGACATTTTCGCTGCGCAACAGGACAACTACGCTTTTAAATACGACGGTCTCTTCGATTTTCGACTCGCAAAGAAATTGCCGAATACATTTGCCTACGGATTTGAAGGCCGCCTGCTCGTATCCGGAATCGACGACAACGCGACTACTCAGGAGAGGTTCGATGTCTATATCGAAAACTTTATGGGACGATTCTCATTCGGAAATTTCGATGACCGGGACCTGATTGTCTACTCCGCCCGAAACGTGCTGGCCGGTGAAGCAGATCTGTTTTACGACGGATTTTTTGCACCCTCCACCAGACGGGCTTTCCGGTTTCGAACCCGTCTCAGCAGCTACCTGCTGGATGGAGCGATTGATGAAAACGGTGATTCCTATAATTTCGGAATTCGTTACGGCAGTCCCAGTGACTACGTCAAAAAATTCTGGTCGCTCAACTACCAGGGCGGCGACCTGTTCTCCCGCTACCACCGAAACGGGATCTCCGCCGGTTATCTTATCAGCTACGGCAGCCTGGATTTCGCGCTCGGTATATCCTATGACCACCTCGATCCCTACAGCAATTTCGCTTCCTTCGACCGGATAGCAGGAAGCGCGGGAATCAGTTATAAACAAGGTCGAACCACGGTATCAGCCGGTGCTCTCGCAGGGGAAACCAATAACGGAAATACCGAGGTCGCCTACACTACCGGGATGCGATATGACTTTGTCAGGGGCATGAGTCTCAACCTTGGCTACTTCTATATCGACAGTGACAGCACCGGTACCGACGGCGGGGCGATTACTCCGGGAAATGTTTCCGGTGCCAGATCTTCTCTTTCGTATCGCTTTTAAGCTTTACGCCGGTTTGTCTGCGAGAGCCTCTTCCAGTCGAGCGATATTTTCACCGGGGCTTTTGGTTTTGCGGGCGATCAGGCGATATCCCAACGGAACCACAAACAAGGTAAAGAATGCGGCGAACGCCACACCAAATAATATCACTACACCGATCACGACCCGGGTTTCAGCCCCTGCGCCGGAGGTGATCACCAAAGGTATACTTCCCATCACGGTAGTAAGACCCGTCATCACAATAGGCCGAAGTCTTCGGACCGACCCGTCCAGCACCGCTTTTCCAAATTCCACTCCTTCATCCCGGAGCTGATTGATAAACTCGACAATCAAAATACCGTTCTTCGCCGCTAACCCGATCAACATGATCGTTCCGATTTGTGTATAGATATTTTGCGCCAAACCTGTGATCCACAAACCGATCAGGCCACCTACCACTGCGACGGGAACCGCCAGCATAATCGTTACCGGATGGACAAAGCTTTCAAACTGAGCCGAAAGAACGAGAAACACAACGATAATTGCCAGCACAAATACAAAAATCGTAGAACTGCCGGATTCTTTGTAGTCGAGAGATTCCCCTTTGTAGCTGATGATTGCTTCGTCGGGAATGACGCGTTCCGCAGCTTCATCGAAGTAGGCTAAAGCCTCACTGAGCGGATAACCCTCCGCGAGGTTTGCCTCAATCGTAATGGCCCGGATCCGGTTGTAACGATTCAGCACGCCGGAATCCGCGACTTCTTCAATTGTCACCAGGTTGGATAAAGGAATCAACTCGTTGGTTCGTTCGGAACGCACATAGATATTATTCATATCCGCCGGAGTTCGTTTGCGATCATAATCACTCTCGATAATGACATCGTACTCCTCGCCTTCCTGAATAAAAGTAGTCACAGCGCGTGATCCAAGCAGACTTTCCAACGCCCGGCCGATATTCTGTACCGAAACACCCAGATCGCCGGCCCTGTTTTGGTTGATGTTTACCAACAGCTGCGGCTTGGTCTCTTTGTAGTCGTAGTCGACTCCGATGATCTTCGGATTTTTGCGGATCTCAGCGAGAAGCGCATCGCGCCAGACGGCGAGCTCTTCGTATTCCGGCCCGCCAATCACAAACTGCACCGGCTTCGACAACCCGCGCGTCAGTCCCTGCCTCATGACGAGGAAATTCTTCACACCGGGGATTCCACCCAGACGTCCGCGCACTTCGTCCATAATTTCCCAGCCGGACCTGCGCACCGACCAGTCGGACAACACTACAATGGTAATTCCCTGGTTGAAGTCGGCGATATTGCCAAAACCCCTCGGGGCGCGAACCAGAACCCATGCCGCCTCGCCGTTATCGTGCAAATACATGAGGCGTTTCTCTACTTCCTCCATCGTATCGATTATCGATCCATAGCTGGTTCCTTCCGGAGCTGACGTAACAGCAAAGAAAACTCCCCGATCCTCTTTCGGAGTAAATTCACTGGGCAGAGTTTTATAGAGAAACCATCCGATCCCCACAAAGATCCCGACGATCAAAATAACCAGAATCGGAACTTTCAGCAGTCCACCCAGGATTGATCGATACACTTTTTCGAACTTCTGAAAAACAAGGTCCACCGTGCGTGTTAACCAGTTGCCCCGGGTTGTTTCCGCCTTGAGCACTTTCGACGCGATCATCGGTGACAAGGTAAGAGCAACAAAACTGGAGAAACAAACCGCCACGGCCAAAGTGATCGCGAACTCCGTAAACAGCTTACCGAGATCCCCTTCGAGGAAGGAAATCGGCACAAAAACCGCCACCAGGACCAGCGTGGTCGCGATCACCGCAAAGGCAACCTGACGCGTCCCCAGGAACGCCGCCGCGAGCGGTTTCTCCCCGTTTTCCAGGCGGTGATAGACATTTTCCAGAACCACAATTGCATCGTCCACCACCAGGCCGATGGCGAGAATCAAGGCAAGCAGGGTCAGCAAATTCACCGAAAAGCCGAGAATATTCAGGACAATAAATGTACTGATCAGAGAGACCGGAACGGTGACAGCGGGAACCAGAGTTGCCCGGATCGAACCGAGAAACAAATAGATCACCGCGATAACCAGACCTACCGCAACAAATAGAGTAACCGCGACCTGTTTGAGCGATTCTTCAATAAACACCGAAGTATCATAACTCGGTTGCAGATTCATCCCGTCCGGAAGAATGTCCTGGATCCGGTCTATCTCTTTGAGTGCAGCCCCTGATACATCGAGAGTGTTGGCCTGACTCTGTTTAATAATACCCAAACCGACTCGCGGGACTCCGTTGCAATGAAAGAAGCGTCGGGATTCTTCCGCCCCCAGCTCTATTTTGGCAACCTCTCCGAGTCGAACCAGAAAGCCGTCTTCCCCCCGGAAAACGACTAAGTCCCTGAAGTCCTCTTCTGACAAAAACTCTCTTTTTATGCGCACCACAAACTGCCGGTCCAGCGACTGAATCGTCCCCGCCGGCAACTCTACATTTTGCCGCCGCAGCGCCTCTTCGACGTCCGAAACCGTCAGATTCCGCGCGGCGAGAGCGCGCCGGTCCAGCCAGACCCGCATCGCGTAGCTGGAAGCACCGGAAATACGGATCCGGGCGACCCCGGGCAATACAGAAAAGTTGTCGACAAGATATCTTTCCGCATAATCCGCCAGTTCCACCGGAGTCAGGAGTTCACTGGTGAGACTCAACCACATCATCACCTCGGTAGCGGAGTCTTCTTTGGTAATTTCGGGTGGATCGGCTTCTTCCGGCAATTCATCGACAAGACTGGAGACCGCTTCGCGCAGATCATTCGCCGCATTATCGATGTCTCTTTCGATATTAAATTCCACAGTCACAACGGAACGTCCGTCTTCACTCGAGGATTCGATCGATTTGATCGCTTCGACGATACTGATCCGGTCCTCGATCAACTGGGTAATCCGTCTCTCCACCACCGCTGCTGAAGCTCCGATATAGTTGGTTTCAACCGTTACAATCGGTGGGTCGATATCGGGAAACTCCCGAACCTGTAGTTTAAAAAAGGATACCAGTCCGAAAGTAACCAACAGCAGATTGACCACTGCCGCGAAGACCGGCCGACGAATCGATGTATCTGAAAGAATCATCTAGTCGGAAACAGGCTGGTAAGGATCCGCCGGACTTGAAAATTCACCGGATATCTTTACTTCGGCTCCGTCCACCAGGCCGATCAACCCGTCCGTGACTACCGTGTCATCCTCCTTTAACCCCTCTTTAATTTCGACATAGCCCGGAATCCTCCTGCCGATCTCTACACTAGTCCGTGCCACCGTCGGCGGATCAGTGCTCGTATTCACCACAAATATATAGTTGTTTTTCTGTACCGACACGAGAGCACGCTCGGGAACACTGCGCGAATTGGACGGGTTATTTTCCAAAACCGTCGTCATCAACATACCGGGCCGGAGTCGATGATCCGGGTTGGGAATATGAGCCCGCACCGTTATGGAACGAGTCACCGGATTCACCCTGGTATCGATCTGAACAACCTCGCCGGTAAAAGTCTCATTCGGGTAGGCTTCCGTGGTGGTATTGATTTTCAAGCCGCGGGTCAGACTGCTCAGAAAAGTTTCCGGCACGGTGAAGTCAAGCTTCACGGGATCCAATACATCCAGTGTCGCGATGATATCGCCGGGCTCTACCAGCGCCCCGGGGCTGATCTGGCGAAACCCTAACACTCCGTCAAATGGCGCCTTGATATTCAGGTCAGCGAGTTTTGCATCCGCCTCCTCGACCCGGCGTCCCGCGACATCTTTCTGGGTCTGGTATTGCTTCAGCCGCACATCCGAAACCGCACCGGCCCGGACGAGGCTGCCAAGGCGTTGAATCTCCCTTTCCTGTTCCGCCTGATTGGATTTTGCCGCTTCGAGAAAAGCTTTTTCCTCGGTGTCTTCCAACCTGACCAGGAGATCACCTTTTTTCACACTCTGTCCGTCTTCGAAGAATATTTCGGCGACACGTTCGGTGACATTGGTAGAAATATTGGTCGCTTCGAGCGCCCGAACCGTGCCGAGAGCCTCGACCCGGTCGGAGAACTCCAGTCGGGTCACTTTGGTTACCTCCACATTGGCGAGTGATTTGGGAGCACTGCCTGCGGACGACTCTCCGTCGCCGCCGCACGAAGCCATTGCCACCGCGACCAAACAGAGAAAAAGTCCTTCAAAAACCCTTTGAAAACTGGTTATAGACATCTCCGCAAAGAGGACGTCGAATCGGAATTTACCTTTCAATATAAAAACTACCTTTCCTGAGTATCGATTTTGTCCGTGATACGGAATTCAGTTTTACCGGTTTTATGGTCTGAAAGTCTCATTCTTGCTGTTGTAGAATTATTCGATTACCTGGTTAACTTACAGAAATTTTCGAAGCAACTTTTAGTTCAAGGCAAATTCGTGTCAAAGAATTTTGGACCACTGCGATTTCCAATATGCCGGTGCTAAAGAAAAATTTGCCTGCAATACTTGAGCAGCAAAAACCAGGAAAACACCTCCCGTGAACAAGGTTTCACCTTCTCGCCAACCACTCCTGACAAGAGTTTTATACAGCAACCCGCCGACCCGGCTCCTGCCGTACCCCGATCCTTTCCATAACAATTTGAAAAGGTGTTTTCCGATTCGTCATGCAGCAACGGCATAGCTGATATGCAATTACACTTTGTGATTTCCGCCCTCTACTACTCCGACTCTCCGATATTCAGATAGCGGGGTATTTCTTCCTGAACGAAATCGAGAAAAGCCCGCAGGCGTTTGGTGGTATATCGATCAACGGCATAGCTGACAAAAAGGTCCATTTTTTCAATCTCCCAGTCCGGAAGCAAAGGGACCAGTTTGCCTTTTGATAGATCTTTGCCGATTAACCAGTGCGGCAGCAGTGCGAAACCGGCTCCCGCCAAAACGGCTTCGCGCAACGCGGTAATACTGTCGAGCGACATCACCGGATTTTGTTCCACCTCCACTACTCCGGCGTCCGATTTGAGAACCAGACGACTTTTTGCGTAGAAGTGAGGCTGCAGGATCGCCAGCCACGGCAACGATTTCAGATCATCAGGCTTTTCCGGGACTCCACAGCGGTCCAGCAACTCAGGGCTGGCTGTGAGCACTCGCGACATGGAGCCGATGTGCCGGGCCACGAGGCTTTCATCCGTGGGTTCGCCGACCAGCAGACCACAATCAAACCCTTCCTCCACAAAGTTGGTCGGTCGGTTGATCAAGTGCATTTCCGCTGTAACGCCAGGATGAAGCGAGCAAAATTTCGCAAGCACCTTTGGCACGATCCATTGCCCTACATCAAGAACGGAAACGATCCGGATATGCCCCTGGTACTTGTTCTGCTCATCACTAATCCGCTGCCTGATCCGGTCCGCCACGGCAAGCACCTGATTCGCATCCGGAAGAAGAGTTCGCCCGGCTTCGGTGAGACTGAGATTGTGCGTATCCCGCCTGACCAGCGGCAGACCCACGACCCGCTCCAGCGCTTGAAGCTGACGACTCAAAGTCGGTTGAGCAATCCCTAAAACCCTTGCCGCTGCAGAAATACTCCCACTTTCTGCCACCTGTACAAAGGCGCGAACCTGCCTGAGATCATTCAATTCGTTCATTACTAAATTCCGTGAAAGCAGCGAGAGTTTTTCGTTCAAGCGCAGAAAAAAGACCGCCTGCAGCGAAATTAGCGGCAGGAATCCTGGTTTTCCAGCGTTCGATGACACATTTCCCGGTAAGATCGCCGCGGAAAAACCGCAAAGTCGCGATGGGCAACGGATCCTACCGCCCGCGTCACTGAAATGTAGCTTCGAGAAAGATCGAGTTATCTTTCTTTTCAAACAGAACCGCGTCCGACCCGCACCTGAGAGTCATCTTTATTTTGGAACTCCTCTCGTATTCCAGCGGCGGGATTTCTATCCTCAACGTACCGCCCCGCGCTGCGCCAACTTTCGAAGCGATTCTTTTCCGCCCGTTCAATACCTCAATCGCACCTTTGCTACCAGCCTTCCCTTCGGTGGCAACCTTCATTACCAGAAAAAGCTTTTTCACTTTCGGTGCATCCGTTAGACTGGAAGAAAACAGGTCGTTGGGGAAAGTCAGCTCCAGATATCCCCTGCCCTGGTCGCCATCGATCGTCCAGAAAACCGTATTTTCCTTTCCGTCTCCGGGCCTCGGATTTTCGATACGTGACGGCAGGATGATCTTCTTTGTGGAACCCGCCATAGCGGGGCGCTGCTTCAACCAGTCTTCTATATATTTTTGGTCAGCAGATGAAAGTTCACTTATCCGGATTTCATAGCTCTGCCCGGTACCCAGGGACAACACTGCCTGCTGGTTTTTTACATCAAGCAATGTGGCACTCACAGAATTACGATCCGCTTTTCTTGTCCAGAGCCGAACCTCATCAGCACAGCCTGACTGCAATGAAAAAATGACAAGCAGAGTAACAACAGACACAGGCCAACACAAAACTGGCAAACAAACGGATTTGGGCATGATAGCCGCTTTATTAACACATTTGCCATGAGGTGTAAAGCAGGTGAACTCGAAGTCCGGAACCTTCGCTAAACCGGGCAAATTTCGCTTTTTCTTTCCCTGAATCTGTGTATTCTAAAAAACTAGAGACTCGCCTATGAAACTGTTTTCATATTACTCCACCATCTTTCTAATCCTTTTCGGCTTCTCTCACCTGGCTTCTTCCCAGCAATACAGGGATTTCTCCAATACCAGTGGCAAAGTCATCAAAGCCGCCATCGTCTCCGCAACGGATACGGACGTCACTTTACAAATGGAAAACGGCAGGACGATTACCGGCGGGATCAGTTTTTTCTCGAAAAAAGACCAGGCATACATCCGCACCTGGTTGAAGGAAAATCCGCCTAAGCTGGAATACGAATTCGATATCGTCGCGACAAAGAGCCGGGAAGATCGCAAGAAAAGCACCGAAGGCAACACAATCGTGACTTATGAAACCTGGCTTTATAAATTAAAAATTGAGAACCGAACCAAACCGGTACAGGAACTCTCCGGTTTGAATCTCGAATACAACATTGTAATGAGCCCGAAAGCGAGAGCGACCAACGTTTCCTCCCGGTCGGAAAAAGGACTCGCCTCCAGCGGTCGTTACCGCATTAAAAAAGGAAAAATGAGTTTGCCCGCGATCAAATACCTGGAGAGAAAAGAATTCAGTACCTCGACCTTTCCTCTCAACAAAAGCGAGCTGGCTCCCGGGTGGTACTACACCGATGGAAGCAGAGATGAGAGAGATGATGATCTGGAAGGGGTCTGGATCAAAATCACCCACGGAGGAGAAGTAGTCCTGGATAAGAAGATCGGTTCCCAGTCTATGGACAATATCTCCTGGTCAGCGCCGTAAATTAACTCGATTGTACCCTGTTAGGTCACGGATTGTACCCTGTTGGATCAGAAACTGTACCCTGTTAGGTCGCGGCGGAAATCGGTATAGGACAGATACGACTTACAGGATATACAGGAACATCTCTACAACCTGGACGGCAGGGAGCTTATCATCAGATAGATTTCAACTCCACCCTCCCCTATCTCCATGTCTTCAAGTCTGCCATTACATGTCCGATTATAATGCGGTGCCGGACGAAACGGGGAAAAGAAATTCCAGGGCCTGTTTAGGCCGAATCACGGGAATCCTGGTGAGTTGGTGGATTCGGGGTAAATTCAATCAATGATGTGTAGATTTGTCGTATTCGCTGCCACCCTCTTATTCATCGGCATTTCCTCAGCTCAGGAAGACTCCCTTGGCATTGATAGAGAGCCAATTGAAGCCAAAATCACCGCACTGAAAGCCGCCCCGGACCCGGATAAATCCGTGCTGGCCGGTTACGAAGAGACCCTCGCAATTCTTGACGAGCAGAACCGGCTTCAGGAACAAATCGACAATTTCCAGGCCAGACTGGATTCGCTCGACTCGGATTTGAAAAACTTTCAGGATGAAATGGCAACCGTCTCTCCCGATCCCGTCAATCTCCCCGAAGACCTGGATGGCTCTGAAAAGGCTCTCAGAGAAATTGATTCCGAACTGGAAGCGGCCTCCGGTTCTCTCGAATCACTGACAAAAGCCGAAATCCAAAACCGGGCCCGGGACGCCGCCATACCGGCTGAGATCCAGAAAGTCAACGATGCCGTCGAGGCCACTCCCCCGCCCCCTCCGGTGGATGAAACCTCTTCCGAACTCCAAAAGTCCCGACAGATCGCTCAGACCGCCCGGCTGTCCCAACTCAAACTGCAACTCGCTCTTCTTAATCTCGAAAAGGAATATCTGGAAAGAGTTCCACCTCTCGTCCTCACCAAAAAGAACCTGGCCGCGAAAAAGCTGGAGAACCTGACCGAAGCGAAAGCGCGCATGTCATCGCACGTCACGAAGCTGCGAAACCAAATCGCCAAATCGACCGTCCAGGAAGCGAAGGAATCACTGCAGCTCGCATCCGATGAACCGGAAAACATCAAAGCTCTGGCACGCGAAAATGTCGAACTGGCCAACCGCAGGAACGATGTCGCCCAACTCCTTTCCGAAGCCACGCTGGATCTGACGCTCTCGGAAGAGGAACTCAGAACCACTACCAAACGACTCGATACCGCTGTATCCCGAACCTCTATTCTCGAAGAAGCGGGTCTGTCCCTCGATTCCGAGACAGGTTTTCTGCTCCGCCAGCAGAGAGGAGAAATGACTCCCGCCCCTCAACTGAAAAACGATATCGCCAAACTGCTGCGCACCGTGACTACAGCGAATCTGGAACTTCTCAAACGGGAGGATAATCAGCGGGAATTCCTTCTTTCACGGGATGACGTATTACAAAGTTCAGCCAAAAAGGAAAGTGCCGAAGAGCTGCTGGCGGCACGTGCGAAACTGTATGGAGAACTGATCACCGATCTGAGGAACTACGTAAATGTTCTCGACGAACGTCTCCACAATCTGCAGAAAACCAGGGCAAAGGTCATCGAGCATCAGAATTTTGTCGACGAACGACTCCTGTGGATTCGGAGTTCACCATTCTTTGGCCCTGCCGAAGTAAAAACAGATCTCAAAGAACTGAAGAAAATTACCGTCGGCGCATATGGGCAAAAATGGTTCAGCGCGATCATCAACGACATCCGGGACGCGGCTCCGTTGTGGATCGCCTTTTGGGCACTCTGGACTTTATGGTTTCTCGCCAACCGGAAAATCAAAAACCGGATCGTATATCTCAACCAAATTGCCCGCGACAACACATGCGTGAAATTCCACCCAACTATACAGGTGACCTTCCTTACGATATGTATTGCTCTCACTCTACCGGTTGCCTTGTGTTTTCTGGCGTGGCGATGGAAAGAAACCGCCGGAGCATTATCCAGCGGACTTGTTACAGCTTCCATTTTCATCTTTCTTTTCGAAGCCCTTAGGCAAATGTCGAAAAAAGACGGGCTGCTCACTTCCCATCTCGGCCTGTCAAATGAACGAAGCCGTTCCATTCACCGGAATACTTCCTGGTTCCTCCTCGTATACCCGCTCTTGCTTTTTCCGGCAGGCGTCATGATGAATTCCGACCAGCTGGGTGAAGCCGGCAGGGTGTTTTTTATCTTCGCTACATTGGCCATGGGAATCTATCTTCACCGGCTGTTCCTGCCGCGGAAGCATCTGCTTTCTCTGAATCCCCACCACCAGTGGTTCCTGAAGCCGGTATATATACTTGCCGTTTCTATACCTGCATTCCTGATCCTCGGAGCCCTGTTCGGCTTCTACCATTCTGTAGTATTGCTGCGGGGAAAAATTGATGCCACAATCTGGATTCTGGCTCTCGCTGCATTCAGTGCCGGCTTCTTCCTGAGATGGGTGCTGGTATCAAGAAGACATGCCGCGATTAAGGAGGCGATCAACCGGCGCAGCGCGATGGTCGAGGGAACAGCCGAACACGCCGAAGATGACCGCTCTCTCGAAGAGATCCAGGCGGACGCCGCCGGCCTCGTCAATCTACAGGTCAAAACCCGGCAGCTCGCCCGCCTCATTGTCACCTCTCTGGCGGCGATTGCTCTCTGGTCTGTCTGGTCGCCCACCCTGCCCGCGCTCAACATGCTGGACCGAATACCCGTCTGGGAATCGAGGGATACAGTGCAAACCGTTGCCCGGCCCAGCGAAAATATCGGTTTTCTACCCGGCACCGGCAGCAGCGAAGAATCACCGGAAGAAAGCACAGTCATTTCAAAGAAACGGGTCAGTCTGCAGAATCTGCTCTTCTCTTTGTTTGTTCTGTTTCTCACTGTAGTAGGAGCCCGGAATATTCCCGCATTTCTCGATCTCCTGATCCTGCGTCGCTTCTATACCAAACGGGGCGGAGCCTTTGCGATAACAACCAGTCTGCGATATACCATCATAGCGGTCGGCATCGCTTATGCTCTTGGCCATCTCGGTATCGAATGGTCGAAAATACAATGGATCGCGGCCGCCATTACGCTGGGAGTTGGTTTCGGTCTGCAGGAAATTTTTGCCAACTTTGTGGCCGGATTGATTATCCTCTTCGAACGACCCATTCGTTTGGGAGATTACGTTACGCTGGGCGACGTCAGCGGGCAGGTTTCACAGATCCGCATCCGGGCAACGACGATTATTGATTTCAGTAATAAAGAACTGGTCGTCCCGAATAAAGAATTCATCACCGGTCGACTCGTTAACTGGACTCTCACGGATCCCATGTTCCGCGTGGAAATACCGGTTGGAATTGCCTATGGATCCGATACGGCACTGGCGAAGGAAGTACTGGAGAAGGTAGGCAGAAACTGTCCGATCGCTCTGGATGAACCGGCTCCCAAAGCGGTTTTTCTCGCATTCGGGGAAAGCACTCTGGATTTCGAACTCCGGGTTCACATCCGCGATGCAACCCATCTCGTCCTGGTTCGAAGTCAGCTTCTGTTCGACATCGACGCTGCTTTTCGTGAGTCGGGAATTGAAATCGCATTCCCGCAAAGGGATATCCACATCCGATCGATCGACGCACCACCTTCCTCCCCGCCGCTGCCGAATATCACCTGACAGTTTTATGAAACTACCTTCCATTGCAAAACGTCACAAAGGACCCGGCACCACGCCGGGGGAAGCTGTCTACATAGGAGCGGAGTCCGACCGGAGTTATTCAATCGAAGCAATCTCGTACGATGAGGACACCTTTAAACGCAGTTCTTTTACCAAATCGGAAGACATTGCAGACTTCATCCAAACGACCCGAAAGACGTGGCTTCATATATCGGGAATTCATCATACCTCAGAAGTAGAGAAACTCACCGACACTATCGGTCTGCACCGCTTGAGCCTCGAGGATATTCTCAACACCCATCACCGACCAAAAGTCGAATTTTTCGAAGATCACATTCTTGTCATCCTGAAGATTATCGAAGCCGGCGAAAAGAATAATACCCGCCAACTCGCTATCGTTTTTATGGAACGCAGAGTCGTCACCTTTTCTGAATGCGACCTGGATTACTTCACACCGATCATCAAGCGAATCGAAAAAAAAGCAGGCCGTCTCCGCCGGTTTTCAAGCGATTACCTTGCCTGGGCGATTCTCGATCTGGTGGTGGATCACTACTTGATCGCATCGGAAAGTTTCGAAGCGGAACTGGACGGATTCGATGATAAACTATTGGAAAACTCCGAGGAAATTGATTCCACCCGCCTCTTCAAATTCAAAAGCGAAGTCAACCGACTCCACCGTCAATTTCTTCCCGTACGGGAGATCATTCATCATCTAAGACGATCTGACAGCCCTGTACTTTCCGATGAAAGTCGGCCGTTTTTTGATGATTTGTATGATCATATTGTTCATGCGATCGAAGGCGCAGAACAACTTCGCGAACAGGCCACCGAGATTCGGGATTTCTACCTCGCCACCGTAAATAACCGAATGAACGAAGTCATGAAAATGCTGACCTGTTTTTCCGCGATATTTCTTCCTCTAACCTTTCTGGTAGGCGTTTACGGAATGAACTTTGACTACATGCCTGAATTACAATGGAAATGGTCCTACGCAGTAGTCTGGCTGTTGTTCATCGCCTCCACCGCTTTTCTCCTGCGCCTGTTCCGTAAGCGTGGCTGGATGTGACCTAACAGGGTACGATGACGGATTGTACCCTGTTATGAACTAATAAAAGCAGAATACAGGGCCAAAGACGTGATGCGGACTCTCTTGTTCGCACCTGAAAGACCTATTTTCAACATAGGAGATTCATAGTAATCTTCTGTGGCCCGGAAAAATTCAATAGATCAAACAAAACGGAATTCTCGATTCTACATTTTTTTTCGCGGATTCGACCATTCGACCATTCGACCATTCGACCATTCGACCATTCGACCATTACGATTTGGCGAACAGGGGGCCGGTAATGTGTTGCGGACACTTCTGT
>JARGOZ010000198.1 GCA_029213025.1 Verrucomicrobiales bacterium | reverse complement strand
GGGACCGTACCCTGTTTGGTCTGTCTTTTTTTGATTTTTGCTATGAAAATCCAGCGCCTCCTGCCTCTTATCCTGCTCACGGCTTTTTCCCTTTCGTCGTGCGACAAAGTCGATCCTTTCGTTGAGAAAGCCAAACGGGTCCTGGGGAGAGACAAGGCACCCAAACAAGTGGTGGGTCTGCCGGAGGAGGAAAAACTCTCGAACGTCCCTCCCCCGCCGGAACCGGTCAAAATGGAACCGGTGATCAATAAAAAAGCGAAAGTTTCCATCCTCGGATATCACGATTTCACCGAGTCGAGACGCCCCACGCAGATGATCATCAACATCAGGGACTTCCGCGATCAGATGCAGGCCATCAAGGACGCGGAACTACCGGTAATTAGCATGCGTCAGTTTCTCGACTGGAAACAGGCCAAAAAAGACATCCCGCCGCAAAGTATTATGATCACGATCGACGACGGCTGGAAAGACACCCACACCCTGGCGATGCCAATTTTGCAGGAATTTGGCTTTCCTTTTACCGCTTTTCTCTATCAGAAATACGTCGGCGTTGGCGGGCGGTCTATGACCCACGAGGAAATCCGCGATTTAATCGAAGCGGGCGGCACAATCTGCAGCCATAGCGTCAGCCATCGCAATATGGCTAAACCCCCGGGCCGCTCAACGGAGGAAAAAGTAGCGTGGCTGAAAGCGGAGTTGGAAGATTCCCACAACTTTTTGCTGCAGCATTTCAGCGAAGGCGTGATCAAGACTTTCGCCTATCCCTACGGAATTTATAATGATCAGGTTACCCAAATGGCGAAAGATTTCGGGTATGAAGCCTGCTTTACTGTAAGCCCCGGGAAAGCGGGCTGGGAAACCGAAGATATGGCGATCAATCGCTATGTGATCCATGGCAACTCTTCCGGTAATTTTGATGCAGCGATCAGTTTTGGCGGAGGCGAAGCCTCCTCAGCCGGCCGGAAACTCCTTTCTGAACAACGGGACAAAGAGACCGGTGAAGTAAAAGGACCGCTGATCGAGGTCTATCCTCCGGGCGGATCAACCGTCAAAAACCGGCTGCCGCGAATCGAAGTGAATCTTTCGAATCTGGAAAACATTCAGGCCGACAGCGTTTCTATGAGAATATCCGGCCTGGGCAAGGTACCGCACCATTTCGACAAAGAGAAACAGATCCTCAGTTATCAGATACCGCAGCGCATCCGGCTCGACAGCTGCGGAATCAACGTGAGCTTCCGGCACTCGGGAAATCGCGACCTCGAAAAAATCGGATGGAGTTTTGTGATTGATAAAAAATCCGAATATCTTAGTCCTGCCACCACGCTTTTGAGAGATGCAGACCAGCCGGTGGATCCCGAAGAAGATCTCGTTCTCGCCCAAAAAGAGGACGAAGAAGACCCTTTGCCAACAAAAAACGCGGAATCCGGGGAGGTTTCGACCTCTGAAAACTTGCTCGATCCCGGGAATACGATTAACTGATCGAATGTTCGACAGTCTTGCTGATAATCTCCAGGGAACTTTCAAAAAACTCCGCGGCCACGGCAAATTAACCGAGAAAAATGTCTCGGATGCCATGCGCGAAGTGCGCCTCGCTTTATTGGAGGCCGATGTCGAGTTTTCGGTGGCCAAACAGTTTATCGCCAACGTCAAAGAAAAGGCGATGGGCGAAGCGGTGCTGAAGAGCGTCAAACCCGGCCAGCAGATCGTCAAAATCTTTCAGGACGAGATGACCGGGCTCCTCGGTGGAGATAAGGAGCCAATTAATCTCGATCCTCCGGCCTATATCATGATGGTGGGTCTAAACGGTGCCGGTAAAACCACGACTTCAGCCAAACTGGCTCTGCATTTGCGCAAACAGGGCCGCCGTCCGCTTCTCGTCGCCTGTGACCTGTTTCGCCCGGCCGCGGTTGATCAGTTGGAAACTCTGGCCAAACAGATTGATATTCCGATTTTCAAACCCGAACCCGGGGAAAAGGATCTTATCAAAGTCGCCAAAGCGGCTGAGAAATGGATCAAAGAGCAAAACGGAACGGTTACGATTTTTGATACCGCCGGACGCCAGGAAATCGATGAAGAACTGATCGGGGAACTCAAAGAACTGCACAAATATCTTTCGCCAAAGGAAACTCTCCTCGTTGCAGATTCAGCAACCGGGCAGCAGGCCGTCAGCGTAGCTCAGCACTTTGATGAAGCCGTCGGGATCAGCGGTATTGTGCTGACCAAGCTCGATGGCGATGCCCGGGGTGGTGCCGCCCTGTCGATGCGTACGGTGACAAATAAGCCGATCAAATTCGCCGGTATGGGAGAGAAAATGTCCGATCTGGAAGCTTTTGATCCGGAGCGACTCGCCGGACGGATTCTGGGCATGGGTGATGTTGTCGGCCTCGTCGAAGCCGCTGCGGATGCGATCGACGAAAAAGAAGCCATGCGAATGGCGGAGAAGATGAGGAAAGCGACCTTCGACTTCGAAGACTTTCTTTCTCAAATGCGGATGATGAAGAAAATGGGCGGCCTTTCCAACATTATGGGAATGATTCCCGGCATGGGCGCTCAAATGAAAGGCATGGAGGTTGATGACGATATGCTCAAACACACCGAAGCCATCATCCTTTCGATGACTCCGAAGGAACGGGCCCGCCCGCAGATCCTCAATGCATCACGCCGTAAACGAATCGCGAAAGGCAGCGGCATGACTGTTACCAAGGTGAATCAACTCATCAAGCAATTCAGTATGATGCGCAAGATGATGAAGAACAAAGGCAAGATGAACAAGATGATGAAACAGTTTGGCGGCGGTAAAGGTGGAGGTCTACCGAAGGGTTTAGGTGGTTTCTAACTGTATCGCAAAAAAAGCGCCCCGAACCGGGCATAACAGCCGTTCGAGGCGCAATTTTAGGGTTCCCACGTTGTGCCGTCTCCGACGGTGAGGCTCACGTTCCCGTCTCTCAACAGATTGGGGACTACTCATCGACTTTTGCCTTCCAGTGAAGGCCTGACAGCCGACGACGCACTCGTCCCCGTGAACGTATTAACGGTCCGGGCCTGTTAAAGCCGGTAAGGTTCGAACACTGCAGGAAATTCTCGAAAATACTGAAAAAGATCGCGGGAAGCGGACTCCCCTGTTTCTTCGAATACAATACGAATCCTGCCCCCCAGTGTCACGCTAAATTTGAGCTTTTCGCGCTTTTACACATCGAAAAGAGAGGTCACCGATTCGTTGTGGTGAATCCGGAGAATTCCTTCTCCCATGATCTCATCGATACTCAAACTGGTCACTTTATCGCCCTGGGCAAAAGGCGTGCTGTTGGTCGAAAATACTGATTCAATTTCCGACTCGCTGATACGTTTCTGGCCCTGGGCATTGAGCACTGCGTGAGACACACCGGCAAAAATCTTTTTCGCGCCATGATTCCGGAGCAGCCTCGCAGCGGAAACCAGAGTTCCGGCCGTTTCAGAGATATCATCGACGAGCAGAACATTTTTGTCCTTCACTTCACCGATCAATTCCATCGCCTCGACTTCCGTTGCACTGACGCGGTTTTTCGCCACAATCGCGAGCGGCACATCGAGTTCTTTGGAATAGGAATACGCCATTTTCATCCCGCCGACATCCGGCGAAACCACCACCAGGTTATCAGTGAGCTTTTTCTGGTGGAGGTGACGGATCAAAACCGGTTTGGCGTATAAATGATCGACCGGGATGTCGAAAAATCCCTGAATCTGTCCGGCGTGCAGATCCATTGTCAAAACGCGATCCACTCCGGCTGCAGTCAGCAAATTCGCGATCAGCTTCGCTGTAATCGGCACCCGCGGCTGGTCTTTCCGGTCCTGCCGGGCATAACCGAAGAAGGGTATTACGGCCGTAATCCTCTCTGCACTGGCCCGTTTTGCCGCATCCACCATAATAAGCAGTTCCAGAATATTGTGGTTGGTCGGCGGACATGTCGGTTGCACAATGAAAACATCTCGTCCCCGGATGTTCTCATTGATTTTGACAAACGTCTCGCCGTCAGGAAATTGTTTGACCAGCACATCAGAAAGCGGGACTTTGATGTAGTCCGCAATTTCCTTTGCCAAAACAGGGTGCGCTGTGCCGCTGAAGATTTTAAGCTCCGAAGCCATGGTCTGCGAACTTCGCGAAAGCGTCACAAAATACCAGGGAAAAAAGTTGCAAGCACCGTTTTTGAAAGCGTTTTTATCCGATGAGAGAACTCTTTGCGCCCCAATCAGCCTGTTTTTTACTATTTTCCGTCGTTTCTCTTCTACCCACTTCGCCAAAGGCCGACGACTGGCCCATCTTCCGGGGGCCTGACAAAAACGGAATTTCCAAAGAGACGCAGTGGTCAATTCCTGCCGGAAAAGCGCCCGTCGCCTGGAAAGCGGAAGTGGGACTCGGGTATTCCGCCGCCACGGTAGCAAATGGCAAAGTATTTCTCACCGGGCACGACGGCAAAGCCAGTGACCGGATTTTCTGTTTTGACGAAGCCACCGGGGAACAACTTTGGGTTCACGAATATCCACAACCTCTCGGCGATCTTTATTTTCAGGGGGGAACCACCGCCAGTGTCACTTCTTCGGGTGACCGGTTGTTCCACGTCGCGAGAGAAGGCGATATTTTCTGCCTCAACGCCGCCGACGGCAAAGTCATCTGGCAAACCCATCTCCAGAATGATCACGGCTACTCGAAACCTACGTGGGGATTTTCCGGTGCGCCGCTCCCGCATGGAGATATTCTCTACGTCACTGCCGGGGAATCAGGACTGGCCCTGAACCAGGCCGAGGGCAAAGTGATCTGGAAGTCGGAAGATGCCGAAGCCGGCTACGCCACCCCTTACCTCTTTGAAAAAGACGGCAGGGAATTGGTCATTTTTACCAACAAACGCTACTACAACTGCGTCGAAGCCGCCTCGGGCAAACAACTTTGGCAAGTCAAATGGATGACCCGTTACGGAGTCAACGCTGCCGACCCGATCGTCTCCGGAGATTACATTTTCATCTCCAGTGGGTATGGAAAAGGTGCCACTCTTTTGAAATGGACCGGTGAAGGCGATCCCGAAAACCTTTGGAAAAGCCGTGACATGCGCACCCAGATGAATGCCGCGATCCTCATCGACGGCTATCTCTACGGCGTCGACGGTAACGAAAGCGCCGACGGCACCTCGCTCAAGTGTATGGAGATGCTGTCCGGCGAGACCAAATGGAGCGAAACCGAAATCGGCCACGGCACGGTATCCGTAGCCAATAGCCATTTGATCGTGCTTAGTGAACAGGGTGAACTGCAGATTGCTCCGGTTTCGCCGGAAAAATACGACCCGGTTTTTCGACAATTTGTAGTGAAACCCCGGGTTTGGACCGTACCAGTATTAGCCAATGGTCGCGTATACTGCCGTAACGAAGGCGGTGAACTGACTGTTGTCGACCTCAGAACCAAATAAACCCTATGAAGAATCTCTTTACTATCCTCCCCCTTTTCTTCGGAAGTTTGCTGATGGCGGAAGAGCCGTCTGTGACGGCTCAACCGGCGGCAGATTACATCCGTTATCGCGAAGCGAAAACCGCCGGTCAACCCGATGTGCTGGAAACCGCAGTGTCCCGTTTTCAAAAAGGCGATCACTCCATTGATTTGATCTCAGTCGTGCATCTTGGCGACGCCGCTTATTTTGAAAAACTCAATGAATCACTGAAGTCATACGATATCGTTTTCTATGAAATGGTGGGCGGCCCCTACACAGAGGAAAAAGCCCGGTTATCGAAGCAAGCGGCCTCTCCCGACGACAATCTCGCCCAGGTGCAAGGTCTCCAACAAATGGCGAAAAGTCTCCTCGGGCTCGAATTCCAGCTCGATGGCCTCGACTATCTCGCAGCCAATTTTGTTCACGCTGACATGACAGCCGATGAGTTCTCCGCGCACACGGAAAAAGGCAACGGTGTGTCCGATTTAATCACCCGTGCGCTCAAAATTGCCCAGTCCGGAAATGTCAAAGGCGTCCCGGCCACTGAGGCGGAGGCCAACAGGCTGATGTCAAAAGTGATGGGTGCCGTGCTGACCGGCAACAGCAATGAGTTGAAACGAAGCCTCGGCCCCATTCTGGCGGAAGCGGAATCTTTCATCATCCAGCTTGAAGAGGAAGAAGGCACCGTGCTAATTTCGCGCAGAAACGAAATCGTTATCGATAAGATCGAAGCCAACCTGAGCACTCGTGGACCGGGACCCAAAACCGATGCGGTTCTCTACGGAGCCGGTCATATGCCCGATTTGGAAATCCGGCTTCGGGAAATGGGCTATGAAAAATCCGACACGGAATGGGAAGCGTCCTGGGTCATCGAGGAAGGCGCCAACCAGAATCCCAACGCGCCCAACCTCAATGATATGATGCAACAACTCAGCGGTCTGATGAAAATGATGAATCCGCAGTAGGTTGTTTTGTTGATCGTACCCTGTTAGGTCCGGCATTGTACCCTGTTAGGTCCGCCATTCAACAGGGTACAATGGGCTGTAGTTACACCTTTACTTCATCCAGCGTGCCTTCGACAACGCCCAGTTTTGACTCAGCTTTGAGTTGCTGCCAGAGGTCCTGACCATCTCTTTTTCCGTCGATCAAATCGCGGTATCCCTCAATCACTTCGAGAGCTTCCTGCCGGTTTTCATTGAGCAACTCCACCCGCCAGGCCTGCAGCCCGGCTCTGTGTAATGTTTCGAAATAGCGCGCCCCGGTTTGGGCTCTGCCGTTGAAAAGTGTATTTCGACAACCTACATCGGCCTTGAGAATGTGTTTTTGTCCGACCCGGTCTTTAAGCTGCACTTCGTGATGATCACAGGGACGACCGCAGTTGGTGAAGTCAGTCCCGTCCGACATGAAAGAACAAAATACACAGTGCTCCATATGAAACATGGGCATGTGCTGGTGCACCGTTAATTCAAACCAGTGTGACGGCACTTTGGCCAGCAAATCAAGCACCTGCTGGATATTCAAATCATAGGATACGGTGAGATTTTCGAATCCATAGTTCATGAAAAAATCCGCCGAAACAGGATTCGCCACATTCAGAGAAAAGTCTCCCACCATCGCTAGTTCACTGTGTTCATTGAACCATTTCACCCCGCCAAGATTCCTCACTAACACGCCGTCCGGCCGGGCTTTCTCAACGATACGGAACAACCCGGTTTCACCCGCTTTCTGGATCCGGGGTGTAGCCAGAAAAATCCTCGCTTCAGGTGCCGTTTCCCGAATCCGGGGAACTACACTTTTGTAGCGACGCACATCCTCCAAATCGATATAGATTTGCCCGACTCCGGCTTCGCAAGCCGCGCTTATCTGCTCTTCGGTTCGACACAGCACACGCAGACTGTGCGCTACTGTTGCCGAAGCCGTGACGACTGGCTGCAGGGACTGCACGGTGACATCGGAAGCGGCCGGCCTAGCCGCAGG
This sequence comes from Verrucomicrobiales bacterium, assembly GCA_029213025.1. Taxonomy (GTDB): domain Bacteria; phylum Verrucomicrobiota; class Verrucomicrobiia; order Verrucomicrobiales; family DEV007; genus Arctic95D-9. The sequence continues at coordinate 6,544 of JARGOZ010000198.1, read as the reverse complement.
CCCGCCCGTTGCCAAACTTTGAACCAGCTCCCGTCGCAAGCGATTGATTTCACTGACGGGCAGAATCACATCCTCGCCGAGATCTGTCGTATCGAGACTGGCCAGAACGAAATCTGTATTTCCGAGACGGTTCAGTTTGTCGTAGAGAAATTCTGCGGTGAGAGGCCGGTTTTGGGCTTTCTCCAAAGGTATCGTTGAAGACTGGCTGTTGCCGGAATCCAAATCAGTGATTTTCAGCGCATTGCCTACCTGACCTTGCGCCGACCAGCGAAGGGGGTGTTTTTGTTTCAGGTGATCAAAATTTCCTTTCCAGGATTGCTGCAATTTTTTGGTCAGTGCCGGGTCATCGGTTTTCCAGAGGCGGTCGCCTTTCTGAACTTTCCGGGTATCGAGTTTGCCTCTCTGGAACAGGATTCTTTGATCACGAATTTCGTAAATTCGCCCGCCCTGTTCTTTGTCGGTGTCGCCACCGGTATCAATGACCAGACCATCCCCTTTCTTGAGCGGAACGTTCGGATTTTTCACAGCGACCCAGTCTTTTCCTGTGTCAGTAATTTTACCTACATAGGCACCCCGCTTTTTCCCGAACCGGGCATGGACAAGCTTTTTGTTATTGATCCCGTCGAGCCAACCCGAATGGAGACCTCTCGAAAAAGTCATTTCGAGCTGGTAACGATCTTCTGCATCCACTGCATCATCACGTTTCCCAAGGGCGGCATCAATCGCTTTCCGGTATACATTTGTCACGGCGGCGACATATTCCGGAGTCTTGAGTCTGCCTTCGACTTTGAAACTGTTGACTCCCAGATCGATCAACTGCGGAATCAGGTCCACTCCGGCGAGATCCTGAGGAGAAAGCAAATAGCGTTTATCACCGAGGTCACGGTGCTCGCCATCGACATACAGTTCATATGTCATTCGACAGGCCTGGGCGCATTCGCCGCGATTCGCGCTGCGTTGCCCGAGCGATTCACTGGTCAGGCATTGCCCCGAATAAGCGACGCAAAGGGCACCGTGAACGAATGTCTCGAGAGGAACTGCATTATTTCCGCCCGCCTGAAACAGGTGAATTTCTTTGAGCGAATTTTCCCGCGCGATCACTGCTTTGTTGAGATGGAATGCTTCGTCCACAAGAGCAAGTCCTTCCGGGGAAGTGATCGTCATTTGTGTGGAACCGTGCAACCCGAGTCCTGGCACCATAGCGCGGGCCATCCTCGCCAGTCCCATATCCTGGACGATAATCGCATCCACCCCGGCTTCGTACAAAGCCTTTAACTGGGTCGCCGCACTCTCCAGCTCGCCGGTGAAAATAAGAGTATTAAAAGTGACATAGCCTTTTACTCCGTGACTATGGAGAAACTCCATTAGTTCAGGTAGATCTTCGACCGTAAAATTGTCGGCCCGCATTCTCGCATTGAATGCAGACAGCCCGAAGTAGATTGCATTTGCGCCGTTGGCCACAGCAGCACGGGCGCAGTCAAAATTTCCTGCCGGGGCAAGCAGTTCCGGTTCTGGATGTTGGTGAGTCAAAGTCGTGCTAACTCAATACAAATTGCATGTGCGGCATGTACAATTCCGGCTCCAGCAGGAAAGAATCGTGCCCTTTTTCTGAATGAACAGTGATAAACATATGGTCAACTTCCGCGCTCTTCAAACCGTTCACGAGAGCAGTCTGTTCTTCGGGATAAAAACAGTAGTCTTCGTCAATACTGAAAACGAGATACCTGTGTCCCGCTTCTCGACTCCGTGCAAACAAAGAAGTGACATCGTCTGCCTGTCCCTGTTTGACGGGGTCAAAGGTACTCCACATTTCGCAGATCCGGAGGTAGGTATTGGCATCGAACCGGTCGGTGAACTTCTTTCCCTGGTGCAGCATGTAGCTCTCCACATGATTGTTCGGCTGGTACCAGGAAAAGCGGTCTTCATCCTTCACGACATCTTTACGGGCCCGCCTTTCAATCGCATCGAGGTGGACGAACGTTTTATGGCTCATCATCCGGGCGAGGGTCAGTCCCGAATGAGGTAGAGATTCCCTGCCGTAATAATCCCCGGCGGCGAAATGCGGGTCATTTTCAATCGCCAGAATTTGTTCGAGGAGCATGATCCGGTTCAGAACTGTAGTTCTCATTCCGGTAGCGATCGGGATGACCCGGCTGGTTCTCTCCGGATACATCGTTGCGAAGTTGATACAGGCAAGCCCGCCGGTTGAGGGCCCGACTACGGCATGAAGTTTCTCAATTCCCATCGCATCCAGCAACCGGATCTGACTCCGCACGATATCATTCACACAGATATGGGGAAACAGCCTGCCGTAGGGGCTGCCTGTGTCCGGATTGGTTGTCGACGGACCGGTCGAGCCGTAGCAACCGCCGATGTAATTGGCACAAATGACAAAGAACTGATCGGTATCTATGGCTTTGCCCGGACCGATAAATCGCTCCCACCAGCCGAAATGACATTCTTCGGTCCAGTAAGGCGAATAAGGATTCTCCGGACAAAAGCCTGCCGCATGATGGCTGCCGGAAAAGGCATGAAACAGCAGAATCGCGTTTGATTTCTGCTCATTGAGTTCCCCCAGCGTCTCGTAGGCAAGATGCGCTTCAGACAATGACTCTCCGCTTCGAAAGGTGAAGGGATCGTTTTTGTCTGCGATTGCCTGAAGGCAGGTTTGCACTGGTGCCAGGGTACTCATGGGGAATGATTGACTGATTTAACGGAGAGTCCACAGATTCCACAGGATTTTCCCTGTCATAAACAGACGGTTCTATCGCATACCGACTTTCATTCTTTCGGCGTTTTTGACCTTTAGGTAGTTCTCAATCCAGGCATCTCTGGGAACCTTCAACTCCATAGCCCTGTAGTAGTGTTTGTAGGCCTTTTCAAAGTTATCAAGGCTTTGACTGGAAAAAAGCACCGCCAGGTTAAAATGGGCGTCGCCCATTTTTGGATCGATATTCACGGCTTCACTGAAAGCTTTCTCCGCCCGGGACACCCAGCCTTTTTTACTGGCGATCACTCCGACACAGTTGTGCGCACTCGCATTCCGGGGCTCCAGCTGAATCCCCTGTTCCAAATTGGTGAGTGCCTCGTCGTATTTATCCTGCAGAAAATAGGTCCGCCCCATCAGGTAATAGGCCAGGCCTGACGATTTGTCGATCGCGATGGCTTTCTGCAGATATTGCTGCGCTGCATGGTAATCTTCCGTGGAAATTTTCAGAATCCCGAGGTTACAGAGGCAAGGCACATTGCGAGGTCTGAAATGAAGATATTTCAGGAAACCCTGTTCCGCCTCAGCATAGCGGCCTTCCTGGAAATCAAGACGGGCGGCCTTATCAAGTTGCGCAAGTTCTTCGCTCAACTGCTGAACGTGGCGACTTGATCCACTGCTTGCGGGAGCGGAGAGCCTACCGTAGCCATCGCTTCCATTTCCGCCACCGGAAACAGCATCCTCCATTAACTCGGCAAACTCCGGTTCACGAACCAGGGCTTTCTCTTCAGGAGACAGCTGTGGTCCCCGGGCCATATCCTCGACGACTTCCATGAGCGCATTGGAACGGGCCCCAACACGGTCCAACTGACGCAGCAGCAACTCTTTGGCCTGCTTCAACTGGGCCTGTCTGCGCAACTGCTTTAACACCATGGAGCGAAGCAATTCGTTTTCCGCTTTTTGTTCCGGTGCCATGTTGGCGAGACTTTGCTTATCTTCCTCGGAAAGCCCGTCGGACAACATCTCCAACTTTTTCTGAAGCCCCTCGATTTGCTGCTGGTGTTTCACGTTTTCAACGACCAACCGGTCTCTCTCCACTTTGACCTTCTCCACTTCCGCTTTCAGCAGGGCGATATCCTGTTCCTTTTGTTTATTATCGTTGGAAGTCCGCTGGGCGACCTTTTCCAGCAAGGCCAGGCGTTCGGTAAGTTTCCTGTTTTTGTTCATCAGGTCCTGCAAAGCTTCGGAGCCGACGCCTTTGCCCTGAATGATTTTAGCCAGGTTATCCCGCTCCTCTTCCAACTCACGAATTTGTGCATCCTGCTGCCTGATGGTTGCCTGAGCGGTCCTGAGCCGATTGACCAGTTCAGCGTTTTGACGGGTGGAAGCCTGCAGCTCCGACATCGCATCCTCCAGCAGGGCGCGCAGTCTCTCCGCTTTGATCCGGTAATTCTGGTTATTGGGATCTCTTTCGTAAGCATCCAGTTGCCTGCGATATTCAAGTGCTTTCTGCTGGGAACGGGCCAACTGACTTTCGATATCTTTCATCCGGGCCTGATCCGCTCTTCTTTCCGCCATGAGCCGGTCGTTTTCCCTCTTTAATTCTTTAATGATCGAATCTTTCCGCTGCTCTTCCCTCTGAACTTCGCTCAAAAGAGAATTGGCCTGTCGGCCGACCTGAGGATTGTGACTCCAGCTAGGCAGCACATTTCCGGTCCGGTCTTTCCACGCCTCGGGATTCGGTTGTTGAATAGATATGCCGTTGCCCATCGATGATCCCGGAGTCTCGACATTGGGCAGCTCCGGAGACTGGTTGATGTTCTGACCCGGTTTAGGCGCTGGCGGAACGTCAGGTGAGACACCGGCCTTACGACGACGATCACTTTCCAAAATCCGCAATCGTGTGTCGGCGACAATCTTTTGCTTAAATTTTACAATCTCCGGCTGGAATTGAGGGAAGTTGTACGAGAGGCCGTCATACAGAGCTTTCGCCTCGTTACACTTGTTCAGAGCACCGAGGTAATCGCCTTTCTTTTCGAGTTCGAGAGTACTCTCGTAAGTCAAAAATGCACGATACCACATTGCTGAAGGGTCGTTATTGTCCTGAGCGTCAGAAACTAACGGGACAACAGAGAGACCAACAAACAGCAAGAATAAGACTGACGCGCCTCTAAGAGCGCTTCTGTGGAAGCCGTAATTCATTTTGTGTTCGTGTTTCGAAGGCGAACCTTAAACTCGATCATAGCTGGAGAACAAGCTCCAAGCGAGAATAAATCCGTTATAACATCGGCTACATCGCTTGTCTCGATAAAACTACTGCTATTTATAGAAAATAAACGACCTCCAGTGCGCCAACTTTAGTTTTATCTTCCTGACGGAGAATTGATAAACCGATGGAGTTTTGAATTTTCAGGGGAGAAGGAGTGCGCGATACTGGATTTGAACCAGTGACTCCCACCATGTCAAGGTGATACTCTACCGCTGAGTTAATCGCGCTAATTGTCCGCAGCCGTGAATACGACGGGCTGGGAATAAACATCCTGAGAAAAAATCCGCAACTGGAAATCTCTTCTCTTCGGTGCGAGATTACATTCTCTTCTTCTTAATGACAATCCGTGAATCGAAATTTCATTCCCATGTGACCGGAACTGAAATCCACAGGGTGTCGGCCTCTCCGCAGGACGATGCACCGGAGCGCAAAGGAATTGTGGTAGTGCTTCACGGATTAGGTGATCATATTGGTTGCCACATAAAAGCCATGGAGTTGTTCAGCTCATTCGGCTACCAGTCGGAGGGCTTCGATTGGCCAGGCAACGGAAAATCCGGCGGCAAACGCGGGGACATTCCCGGTGTGCGCCCCGCTATCCGCTTGCTGACTGAGTTTATCGAAAATCTCGACGAACAACCGGTGGCGATTTATGCTCATTCTACAGGGGGATTTCTATGCCTGCCTTTCATAAACCGGTACGGCGCGCAACTGCCTCTGAAATGGTTGTGGCTGAGTTCCCCTCTGCTTCGCCCCACTCATAATCAATCGAAACTCAAGATCTGTGCTGCGGAACTTCTTGCAGAATGGGTCCCGGAACTCACCATCTCCACAGGCGTAAAGCCGTCAAGATGCTATCATATCAGCGATTTTAATCCGATCGCCGTTTCGGACGAGTTCAAACACTGCCATTCTAAAATCTCTGCCAGATTCGGAAGGGACCTAATCCTCTGGGAGTCTGAAGCTGCCAGAGTAGCCACAAAATTGCGCGGGCCGTTAAAAATTCTGATTACTCAGGGCGAAGAGGATCAAATTTGCCCGCCAGAATTTGCCGAAGAACTGTTTCTGTCTATTCCGTCAACGAATAAATCGTTGATTCTAATGAAAGGACTGCGACACGAACCTTTCAGAGAGCCTGAAAACGGCGAATTTATCAAAGCCGTCACTGCATGGCTGAAAACCAATTCCTAACCGAACAAAATTGACAACTGTCCTCCTTCCTGCGTAATTTTATCATGGCATCATCATTTCATCTGTTGGTAGCAATTCCCGAAAAAGACCCCGTCTCCTACTCACTTAGCGGAGACACGGTAAGTGTTGGTCGAAGCCCGGCAAACGACATCCAAATCCTGGTTAGAGAGATCTCCACCTCCCACTGTGAATTTACGGCAACTGAATCCGGATATCAGATTAATGACAAGGGTTCAACCAACGGAACCAAAGTCAATGACCGCTCGGTAAAGGAACCTGTCGAGTTGCATACCAGAGACGTGATTCTTCTCGGTGAGACAGTGCCTACCTATTTTATTGTAGCGGAAGAGGGAGCCGATATTGATTTAAAAGCCGAAATC
>JARGOZ010000197.1:10494-14162 GCA_029213025.1 Verrucomicrobiales bacterium | reverse complement strand
CCTCCGCGCCGTGCATAATCAGAAACGGAGCGTGGCCTTCCGACACCTGGTGTAGTGCGCTTGCGTCTTTGGCCAGGTCGGGTGCGTCCATCACTGTTTTACCGAGTAATAAGGCCCCGTTCGATTTCTCTACATCCTCGCGGGTGCGACCGTTTGCAATCATATTCGGCGGCATTGTCAGCAAATCCGACGGGCCGTAGAAATCGCACACGGCCTGGACTTTGCTGGATACTTCCTCTTCGCCGTCGTATGGCCGGGTGCCCATGAGAGCGACAAGATGGCCGCCGGCTGAACCTCCCCAGGCACCGACTTTTTCGCCAAATCCGTAGGTCTTCGCATTTTTCCGAACCCAGCGAACCGCCTCGTAACAATCGTTTATCTGGGCGGGCCATTGGGCTTTGTCGAGGAGGCGGTAATTGATACTTACCACTGAAAGATTATCCTGAGCCAGGTAAGCCGCCGGACACCGGTCTTTACTGCCGTTTTTCCAGCCACCGCCGTGTACCCAGATCACGACAGGAGTATTATCATAGTCCGCCCAGTCAAAGGGTCGGTAGACATCGAGCGTCAGCGATTCACCCTCGATATTGGCATACTCGATATCACGAATTACTTCGACGCCCTCAGGTAGTGGAGGGTGTTTTTTCTTCTGCCCTTCCTGAGCCGGGGATAAAGAAATGAGGAACAGGCTGGAAAAAATCGCGATCCAACAGGGTACAGTTCCGGATTCAACAGGGTACAGTCTGTGATTCAACAGGGTACAATCAGTATTTTTCGGCATCATAGTTCGAGTAGGAAACGTTTCGCGTCCACGGACTATTAGTTGTAAGCCGCAGCAGGTGCGCGGAACCATGAAAACGCGGTTTGCAAATCGTCCTCATCATGCGACAAAGCACCATGTTTCGATCTTCCGTCTTCGCGCTTTTATTGACCGTATTGCACGCCGTTTCTTCCGCCGCAGAGAAACCGAATTTCATTGTTCTGATCGCAGATGATATCAGCTACGATGACATCGGCTGCTACGGCAGCCTCAACGGGCGGACTCCTCATTTGGATTCGCTGGCGAAAGAGGGCCTGAAATTTACCAATGCGATCCTCACCGCCAGTAGCTGCAGCCCGAGTCGCTGCAGTATTCTCACCGGCCGGTATCCCCACAACAATGGTGAAGCGGCTGAGTTGCACCGTCCCATAGCGTGGCACATTCCATCCGTGTCCGGGATGCTGCGGGACGCGGGATACTATGCGGCTCTTGCCGGAAAAAATCACATGACCTGGTCGGACGCCCCGGAAGGTGAAAAGGCACCAACGCAGGCTTTTGACAAAATTTACGGCACCAAGGTTCCGGGCAATTCCGGCGGCCACGGGAACTGGATCAAAGCGATTGATGAATGCCCGGAAGAAAAGCCGTTTTTTCTCTGGCTCGCTGCGCTGGATGCCCACCGTGCCTGGGACGGTGACGGTGAATGGGATGAATCGAAATTCGGTCCGAAGCACAATCCTGACACGGTAATCCTGCCGCCCGCTTTGCTCGACCGTCCGGAAACCCGGACTGACTTTGCCTCCTATTTAAACGAAGTGACACGTTTCGATTGGTACGTTGGTGAAGTGGTCAGGCACCTGAAAGAAAACGGTACCTTCAGCAACACGCAGATCTTTGTCATCGCCGACAACGGCAGGCCTTTTCCACGGGCCAAAACGCGGCTTCACGACGATGGCATGAAAACCTACTTTATCACTACAGGACCTGCAGTGAAAAAGACCGGGGAGACTTCTTCGTCCCTGATCAGTGTTATAGACATCGCACCCACGGTTTGTGAAATGGCAGGTATAGAAAATACTCCGACTTTACAGGGGCGAAGCCTGTTGCCTGTGTTGCAGAACCCGACTGAGCAAATTCGGCCCTACGCTTTTTCTGAACACAACTGGCATGACTACGAAGCTCTCGGGCGATCGGTTCGGGACGGTAAATATCTATATATCATAAATGACCGGACGGAGTCTGCCTGGCAGGGTCCTGCGGACTCCGTGAAGAGCGCCAGTTTTCAGGATCTACTGAGTGCGAATCGCTCCGCCGAACTACTCACCCCTCTGCAGCAGGATATCTTCCAGGCTCCCCGCCCGAAAACGGAATTGTATGATACCTCGGGAGATCCGCATCAAATCGATAATCTGTCGGGAAATGCGACCTATGAATCAGTGGAAAAGCGTCTCGCTGAAGCGCTGTCGTTCTGGCGAAAAGAAACCGGGGATTCGTCTCCTGATGAAATCAGCAAAGACTTCTTCGACCGGGAGACAGGAGACAGGCTCAAAATGCTGCGCAAAGACTACCAGCGACCTCCTCCCGGAGCCGACCGGAAAGCGGACCGGAGTAATGCAGACGGGTTGGAATAACCCTGGAGTTCTGTCGGCGAAAATCCTCATCACGGGATTGGCGCTGGGAACCGCCCGGGCTGTGCGCGGACAATTCGGACACGAACAGGGGCGGGAGTGATAGGTTCATCGCACGGCGCGCACGGTGGAATAACAATTTCTTCAGCATCGCCCTCGCCGGAGCGATCGGGTGGGGGATTGTCGGGACGATGAGTTACGGTCTGCTTGTCGGCTAGGTAGAGCAGAATTTACATCTATTAATCTTCGTCGCAGTGCTTCTTTTGGTTCGACGTTTGTATATATCAAGTTCGCGTCTTGATATATAGAAAAAACTCTGCATTGGGACAGTAGGGTAATTTATTTTAGTATATATAGAAATTTGACTTGATTCGATTCTGTATTATGCCACGTCTTGTAATTTCAATATGTTCTATAACTAGGCATGGATGGTTCCCGCGAAAGCGATCTGTTATGGATCAAAGGGGCCAGATGGGTATTACTTTTGTGTCTGGCGGGATTCGTCTTTGTGGCAAAAGACCTCCGGCACGTGACCGTTTCGAGCGGTGATAACAGGCTGTGGCTCCCGAAAGGGACGGCGGAAAGCCGCGTGTATAAGCAATTCTCAAGGCGTTTCGGTGCGGAGGATTTACTGCTTGTCAGTTGGGAAGGTTGTAAATATGACGATCCCCGGCTTATGGAACTGGCGGCGCACCTTCGCAAGCTGGATAACGATTTGGCGCATTATGAAGGTCGGCCGGCTTACTTCAAGCTTGTCAATACATACGGGGATGTCAGGCAGGCGATCAGTTCCACCTATGTGGATAAAGATGTAATTGATAAAAAGATTCGGGAGAACCTTGAGGGGTTCCTGATCGGTTCGGATTCAGAAACCGGTGTCGTTTTGATCGAAGGCTCTGCGTACTGCGCCAATCACCGCGAGGCGGTTTTTTCCTTTGTTGATCGGGAGTGTCGCGATTTTCTCAAACACTCGGTGGACTTGAAGTATTCCGGGCCGTTGTATTTGTCGGTTTGTGCGAGTCGGGAAACCCGGCTGACGCTGTATATGGTAACGCCTTTGGTGGCCGTGATTTCACTACTGGTCGCATTAATTCTGCTGCGCAATTTTGTGCTGGCAATGTTGTCTTTTGTAGTCAGCGGAATGGCGGCCATTTTCAGTATCGCGGCAATTCATTACGGGGGTAAGGACCTCGGGGACATGTTATCGGTGGTCCCCAGTCTGGCCCAGTTGCTGGCGATGTCGAACGCTATACATTTTATCAACTACTACAGCGAAGACT
>JARGOZ010000197.1:0-10484 GCA_029213025.1 Verrucomicrobiales bacterium | reverse complement strand
GCGGTATGCGATTCAGGTTGGCTGGTTGCCTACTTTGGCGGCTTCGCTGACGACAATCATCGGTTTTATCGCCCTCAATTCCAGTAATCTCGGTGTGGCGAACGATTTTGCATTGTATGGTAGTATCGGCGTGTGCTGTTCGGCCGGATCGGTGCTTCTGATTGTCCCCTCAGTATTGATTCTGTTTCGTCCCGCCGTAAAGCAGCCTTTGCGATTTGAGGCCCGGTTCATTTCTCTACTTATTCTGCTTAGTGGAAAGTACGGGAAAAAGATTGCCATAGGTATGAGTCTGTTTCTCGTTTTCTGTGGATTCGGTATAAACAGACTGGAGTCGGATGTGCGTCTGGAATCGTTTTTCCCTGAAGATTCCGAATTCGGAGAGAATAACAGTTGGTTTGCGGAGCGCTTCGCCTCTCCGCAGGTCTCGGAAATCGTAGTGACCTTTCCGGAAAGCATTAGAGAGATCAGGGCGATGGATCGATTCGATTTTGTGAAAAATCTGTCCGAAGAAATTGAAGGGTTGGATGCAGAGGCGTCTGTTTTTTCAGCGGGAGCTTTAGCGGTAGGGATTCCGAAGGTGGACCAAAACGGGAAGCCTATTGCCGGTGTGCCGGCGGAAATTATCTATGGGGAAATACTGAAGAAACTTCGCGAGACAAACTGGATCAAAGTAGAGGATGAGCGGGAGTATTGGCGAATCAGCGTTCGCCATCCCGCTTCCGCCAGTCCGGAGAATTCCACCTTTCTGAGCAATGTCAGGTTGTTGCTAACCCGGGCGCAAAGACAACTCGATCCTCAGCCTTCGGTTACTCTTACCGGTGCTTATGAACTTTTTGCCAATGCTCAAGACGGATTGTTAAGACAGCTGCTGCGGTCCTTTCTGTTCGCTTTTGTGATCGTGACGCCGGTAATCATAATCTTTCTGAGATGTTTTAACCTCGGCCTCATTGCCATTCTCGGGAATCTGTTCCCGCTGGTGGTTTTTTTCGGCGCGATGGGCTGGTTGGGGCAGCGGATTGATATCGCTACCATGATGATCGCTGCTGTCGCCTTCGGCATCGCTGTGGACGACACCGTTCACTTTCTGACCTGGTTGGGACGGGGATTTAAGAGAAAATATGATACGGAAAATTCCGTGCGTTTTGCGTTCGAAAACAGCGCCGGAGCCATTCTGCAGACCACTTTGATCATCAGTTGTGGATTAATGGCATTTTTGCTATGTAATTTTAAACCCTCAGAAAGATTTGCCACCTATTCTTCCGTGGTTCTTCTGATTGCTTTAGTCGGCGATTTGGTTTTTCTTCCTGCCTTGATTCGCAGTCTCAACTTGAAACAGTTACCGAGACAGATTGAACCATCATTGGAGCCGGTTGTTTTGTTCGGCAGAGGGTTGATCTGGTTGGGACGCTATTTCTGTTCACTGGGTAAATTGATGTCGGGCACTTTTTTCGCCATGATCTCGTCGCCGCCGAGGATCAAACTCTGGCTGGAGCAGGCGGTATCGATAGGGCTCCAGTCCCAGTTGCTTATTGTAGTGACCGGGGCGTTTACCGGCGCCGTGTTCGCCGCTCAAATGTATTTTGCCTTCAGCGGATACGGGCTGGGGACCACCGTAGGTGCTGTGGTTTCTATATCGGTGTGCCGAGAGCTGGCCCCGGTGCTAACCGCGCTCATGATATCCGGTCGGGTCGGCACAGCTATGACAGCTCAAATCGGTGCGATGAAAAGCACCCAGCAAATTGACGCGTTGAGGTGTATGGGTGTCAATCCGGTGGAATACCTGGTTGTTCCCCGGTTTGCCGGGATGCTCCTGACGGCTCCGATCTTAAATGTTATGGCGATGGGTTGCGGAATACTCGCCTCGCACGTGATAGCGGTGTCACTGTTTCGGATTCCTTCGGGATGGTATGGTTACCAAACCTGGTTGAATACCAATTTGCCTGATCTGGCGATTGGAATGATCAAAGGATTGTTCTTTGGAACGGTAGTGGTTTTTGTCGCTTGTCATCAGGGATTGAAAACCGAAGGCGGTACGGATGGGATTGGCAAAGCGATAAAGTCTTCTGTAGTGGCGACAGCTCTTATCGTTGTGATTATGAATCTGTTTCTTTCTCTCGGTTTGAATTTGATTTTCCCTCTCGAACTCCGCAACCTTTGATCTTTTGTTTACTACGGAATGAATGAGCGATTCGACTCCAGAAACTGAACCGTATTTTCGAGTGTGCGGGCTCGAGACCCGACTCGGTAAAAGAACGATTTTTGACCGGTTGGATCTCGATATTCATAACGGGGAAAGTGTAGTGATCATGGGGCGAAGCGGGGAGGGGAAAAGCGTTCTTCTTCAGCATCTCCTCGGTCTGATGAAACCCAACGGTGGGGATATCTATATAAAAGGGGCGAATATTACCTCTTACAGCGAAGAGGAGTTGCGCCCGCTCCGCAAAAAAATGGGAATCATGTTTCAGGATGGTGCCCTCTTTGATTTTTTGACCGTGGCGGAAAATGTTTCTTTCCCGTTATCAGAAGCCGGAGTCAGCGACGAAGAGGAGTTGAATGAGAAGGCGCGTCAGGCGCTCGAAATGGTTGGGCTTGCCGAACATATGAATGTCCTGCCTATGAATCTTTCAGGCGGCATGCGAAAGCGGGTCGCGCTCGCCCGGGCGACGGTGGGGCATCCCGATTGTATTCTTTGCGATGAACCGACTGCAGGGCTGGATCCTGTCGCCGCCGGTGATATCAATGAGCTGATTCGCGAAATGGTGGATGCCTACCGTGCGACTTCCGTAGTCGTAACGCATGACATCAGCTCTATGAATCAAATTGCCGACCGGGTGGTGATGCTAATGGACGGGAAGATCATTTTTTCCGGTTCTCCAAAGGAGATCCACGAGTCGGAGAACGTCGATGTCAGGGACTTTCTGGCCGGTCGAACCCGTTGAATTTGCAGAAAAGAGCGACCAATTTGATAATTCTTTATGATTTGATTTTTTAACGTCCCCGGAATATTAAGTTATCTTAATCACTTAACACAAAATGAAAACCCGCAATGTCGAACTTTCGGTCGGAATCCTGGGGGTCGTCGGCCTCCTGACGATCGGCGGGTTTATTCTGGTGTTCGGAAAGCTGGGGGACAGGTTTAAAGGGACTTACGAATTGGTGGTCGAGATTTCTGATGCGACCGGGATTCGTCAGGGCGTGCCGGTTCGGCTGGGGGGCATCCCGGTCGGATACGTGTCGGAACTGCCGAAGCTGAAGGAGGATTTTTCCGGGATGGAACTGCCGCTTTCCATTTTTGACGATGTGAAAATCCCGAAAAATTCCATCGTTTCGATCGGAACAACCGGATTGATGGGCGACAGTTTTATCAAAATCACTCTTCCTCCGACTCTGACCGGGGAATACATTGATCCCGACAGCGTTTTGCCGATTACAGAATCCGGAGGGCTGGCAACTCTTCAATCCGATGCCGTTGGAATTCTCAGCAACATGGGGGAAACGCTGACCGAGATAAATCGGACGATTCGAAATCTGGATCGTACTTTTGAAAAAATCGATTATCTCACCAGCTCGGAAAATCTCCAGAGCCTGAGCACTACGATGCAAAATCTGTCGGAATCGACAGCAAAAATCAACAGCGCTGCCGACAACCTGGAACCTCTCATGACAACAGCCGGGGAATCTTTCGACGACATCAGAAAAACTTCCGAAAATCTCAGAGCTGCCTCCGACAGAGTCGATCCTGTTATTTCCAATGCGGATTCTACTCTCGCGGAGATCAGGGAAACGGCCAACGTCGCGAAGGATGCTTTTGGTTCGGCGAATGCAGACGTCGACAGCGGTATCAAATCTCTGGAACAAATAGCCGCGACGCTGTCAAAAGCGGATCCGGGGCTGGATCAGCTGGAGGGAGCTCTCGACCAGTTGCGCAGAACGCTGAGTCACGCCGACACGTTTGCTGCCGATTTGGAGAACAGCGAAGGACTGCTGAAAGAGCTGCGCGACAATCCGAAATTCAAGCAGGACTTTATCGACCTGATCTGCAAGTTGGAGAAGAAAGGTTTTGTCTTTTATCCGCGGGAAAAGACACCTTCGAAAATACCGGAGCGAACGTTTGATAATCCGAAAATTCCCGGTCGCAGGTAGCAGCTTAGGTGAAGTCTTTGATATAGGCCCGGCACAGCTGGATCGTCGCATCGATCGCCCGCTTGTGAGTTCGTTCGGTGCTGTGTGAGGCCGCTACTCCGGGGCCGATCAGGCCCACCCGGAAATCATTCCCCGCACTGAGCGCGGCGGAACCGTCGGAACCATAGAACGGGTAGACATCCTGCACGTGATCAATGCCTTTCTGTCTGGCTATTTTTACCAGTTTTTTGCGCATTTCAAAGTCGTAGGGACCGGTGCTGTCCTTTACACAAATCGAGCAGGAAGTTTCCACGCCCATGCAGGAATTGCCGAGCACTCCCATATCAATAACCAGAAGCTCTTCTATCGATTCGGAATAGCCGCAGGTGCCTCCGTGTCCAACTTCTTCATAATTGGAGAAAAACAACTCAACCGGAGCCGGGTTGCTGCTCAGGTATCTGGCGATTTCGAATAAGACCAGGCAGCCCGCTTTGTTATCGAGAAAGCGGGATTTGATATATCCGTTTGGTAATTCTTCATACCGGGGATTCAGGCAGATGAAGTCACCGATTTCTATACCAAGGCGATTGACGTCGTACCTGTTGTAGACCTCTTCGTCGAGGCGGATATGCATATTATGGATACCTCTCTTTATCGCGTCCTTTTCCCGGTTGGCGTGGGTGGATGGATTGTCGACCAGGATCGTGCCGGTATACACCACATCATCGAGGGTGTGGATACGAACGTATTCGCCTTCAGATCCGGTTAACGACAGGCCGCCGAGAAGGGAAAAGCGAATCGTCCCATCTGCGCTGATTCCGGAAACGATGGCACCCAGGGTGTCGACGTGGGCGGCCAGGGCCAGCCTGGGAGCATCGCTGAATGAACAGGAAACCGCTCCTTTATTTGATCGTTTCGGTTGGCAGCCAACATCGCCGAGGCGTTTAAAAACGTAGTCGCAGGCGTTTTTGGTAAAGCCCGACGGCGAGTCGATATTAATCAGCTCGCGAAGAAAAGTGTAGTCGATCATTGGCTACCCATATCGAATCAGCGGCGGGATTCAACCTTTGACTTCGTCGAGGATTTCGAGGAACCTCTTTTTGTCACTTCGAATCGCGGCGATTGATTCCTGTAAAAGAGCCGGGTCGCGGTGGTTTTTGTATTCCATGTGCAGGGAAACCGGTCCGCTGTAGCCGGATTTTAGCAGCATTTTGAGAAAACCTTTGTAATCTACCATGCCGGTTCCAAGGGGCACATTCTGCGGACGCTTGGTATCTTTGAGCCACTCAAAATCCTTGCAATAGACGGCTCCGAAAAAGGGTCGCGCCAGTTGGAATTCGGTAGGCCAGGAGAGTCCGCCTTCCACTACAGCATGCCGGATATCAAAGGCAATGCCGGCTCCGGTTTCCGATAGATCTTTAACTACATCACAAAGGTCCCAAATGCCGGCTCCGAATCGATTCGCGCCGGAGTGATTTTGATACAGAGGTTGAATGTTGAGCTGTTTGCAAAACTCCGCCAGATCTTTGAAACGGCCGCGGATTTCCTGCAACTGCGTCGGAAGAGGCTGTTTGGCATCGTATTTGATACCACCCATCCGAAAACGTTTCACTCCCAGCGAGGCGGCTGTCTTGAGAACCTGGCGATGGATAGCGGAGTCAATATCGTTGACATCGGTAGTCATAATCGCCATTTCGAGTCCGTTCGTTTTCAGAGCTTCCATTTGGCGGGGCAAGTCGTCGGCCACTTTTTCCGGCACGACATGACCTCCTTTTCGAACCGTGCCTTCGATTCCGGTAAACCCCATTTCCGCGACGAGTTCGGCCTGGTCGGCGTAGTTGAGATGCTGTAGTGGTTTATTAAATACACATAGCTCCAGTTTCCCCTTCTCCACTGCGTTGCCGAATTCCTGATACAGAGTGGAAGCTGAAAAAGCTGTAGTGGCAAGGAAGTGTCGTCGTGACGGAGTGTATAGTGACTTCATAATCGACCGGAGAATTCCGATAGTTCATCAGATCGCGTAATCGGTCCGGAGTCAACAATTTATGACTGAGCCTGGCGATTCAACAGGGTACAGTCGACTATTGAACAGGGTACAATCAGCCTGCCGTTCGGCTACTGTTCCCGCAGCACCCGCTCGACTGTTTCTATGGTGTCGGATGCGAGTTCTTTCAGGTCCAGGTTCTGATCGTCATCAGCCCGTTTTACGATCATGTTTTCCGGAAAAACCGACACGCCGGATTCTCCGAAATTGAGTGACCTCGCGCAACCCCAGTCGTCGACAGTCAAATACCAGGTGAATCCGGGGATATCATTTTTCAACATTTCCCCGAATACGATTCCGACTTTCCCGGCCAAATCCAGATCGCCGTCTTGAAGCGCTTCGTCGTATTTCCTTTGTAATATGTCCCAGCTTTCTTCCGAAATCCCTCCGGGCACCAGCTCGGCGACGGCCTCGGAGATTTCATCAATGTCGGAGCCAGGTAGCTGACAGGTAAAGGGGTGGTCCTCCTCGCGTTGTTCGATGGAGGCGATCATATTATCGACGTCCTCGAGAATCGTGGTAAACACCGGTGTATTTTCCAGCTCTTCTTCGACCGTCACAGAGACAATAATCAGGTAGTTGGCCATTCCGATTTCGTAGAAATGATAGACCTCGGAATCATCATCTTCGGGCTTTCGGTAGTGATAGATGGATTTGTCATCGACCACTTTAGGCTCGGCTTTCTTACTGTTCGCTTTGTTGATCACCGCCCAGAATCCGGCTTCTTTTTCCGATTCTTCCTTTGGCTCAAGGGTCAGGACAGAGACGCGGATCGGGATATCGATTTCACCCGGTACCCAGAAAATCGAAGTGCCGTCGTGGGTGATTTCGGTCTCATACCGGTCCGGCAGAGTGACGCGTTTGTGACCGTCCCCAATGGCGAAGAATTTCATGGGAGGAAGATGAAGCGAATCGGGATGAAATCGAGCAGTTTTGGCACATTCTTTTCTTTCTCCATCTATTTAAGAAATGTTTTGTATTGAAAAACCACGAGGAGTTTGTGATAAAAACGCAGATACGGCGTAACCATTGCTACCCACAACGGTAAAAAAGCTGAACTGAACGATACCGTTATGAAAAAATACCTATTCTCACTTATTCTGGCTTCCGTGCTGCTCCCGGTCGGGGTGTTCGCGCAGGAAGAATCGAAATCCATCGATGAAAAGATGGACGGGTTGCTGGCTCCGCTGGCGGACGTCTTTGAAAAGATTATCTTTTTCTCCGTGAAAATCGGCGATCAGGGCTTGCCTGTCGTACTGATTCTCCTCGCGGGAACGGCCACTTTCCTGACCATTTTCTTCAAATTTATCAATATCCGTGCGCTGAAACTCGCTTTCAAAACCGTGCAGGGGAAACTGACAGATCAAAATGCACCCGGGGAGATAACTCACTTCCAGGCGTTGACAGCGGCGCTTTCCGCCACTGTCGGTCTGGGAAACATCGCCGGTGTGGCGATCGCGGTTTGTCTCGGTGGGCCGGGGGCTACTTTTTGGATGATATTGATGGGATTCCTCGGTATGACTTCGAAATTTTGCGAATGTACGCTGGGGGTCAAATACCGTAAAATCAATGAAGACGGCACCGTCTCCGGTGGTGCGATGTATTATCTCAGTCGCGGCCTGGCGGAAAAGGGGTTCGGTGCTCTGGGTAAAGTGCTCGCGGTTTTCTTTGCTGTTATGTGTGTCGGCGGCGCGATCGGTGCCGGTAATATGTTTCAGGCGAATCAGGCATTTGTGCAGTTCAGCAAAACGACCGGATTACTGGAAGGCCAGGGGTGGCTTTTCGGTTTGATCATATCGATCATGGTTGGCGCGGTTATTATCGGCGGTATCAAAGGGATCGCCCGGGTGACGGCCCGCCTCGTCCCGTTCATGTGCATAATCTACCTGGTTTCGGCTGCGATTGTTTTGATCATGAACATTACCGAACTTCCCGGTGTATTTGTCAGGATCGTTTCCGAGGCTTTTGTGCCTCAAGCCGTGGCCGGTGGTCTGGTCGGTGTGTTGATTCAGGGTATCAAGCGGGCCGCCTTTTCCAACGAAGCCGGTGTTGGCTCCGCCCCGATTGCTCACGCTGCCGTGCGCACCAACAAGCCAGCCAGTGAAGGGTTGGTCGCACTGCTTGAGCCGTTTATCGATACCGTAGTTGTCTGCACCATGACTGCTGCAGTTATCCTCGTGACCGGCACTTATGATACCTATGCCGGTCAGGGCGGAGGAACCGAATTTGGAGTGCAAATTACTTCCGAAGCCTTTGCCTCTGCGCTACCGTTCTTTCCGTGGGTTCTGATGCTGGCGGTCGTTCTGTTTGCTTTCTCTACTATGATTTCGTGGTCCTACTACGGGGAAAAAGCGGTGAACTACCTCGCCGGTGAAAACAAAGCGGTGATGATTGGATACCGGGTATTCTTTTGTATCTGCACCATCATTGGAGCATCGGCTTCGCTGGGCAATGTACTGAGACTTTCCGATGCGATGTTCTTCGCGATGGTTATTCCGAACCTGATCGGTCTCTACATTCTGTTGCCGGTAGTGAGAGGCGAGTTGGATGACTTCCTCAAAACTGCCAAAGAAAAGGAATAGTCATCCTTCGGATTTACCGCTATAGAAATGAGATGCCCTCGAGATTTCGAGGGCATTTTTGTTTGCTACAGATATAGGCATCTGACGGTTGCAAGGAGTCGCGACAATGCTTGAGAGAAGAGGAGCGCGCAGCCCGCAATAAGCCGCGACAATCCTGTCGCTTGCGAAGCCCATCGGCCAATGCCGTCGACGACAGGATTGTCGTCATTCCTTGGGGAGAAAAGAGCGCGCGAAGCGTCAAGGAGCCGCGACAATCCTGTCGCTTCGAAGCCCATCGGCCAATGCCGCCGACGACGGGATTGGCGTCACTCCTTGATTGGATTAATCGCTGGTCACGGGATAAACCTGCAATTTTTCCGGAATCTCTGCCAACTCCTGATGGTCTCCATCTTTTCTCAACAGGCAGGTGAATCCTCCCGCCCCCTTCCTGCGATGGGGGTAAATTCGATAGCAGGGGAAGTCACACAACTCCGATTGGAATTCTCCGAGATGCGGCACTTCTACCGGGGTAAATTCCCCATGGTGCTTCAAAAACTTCTCAATCGCGCCTTCGTTTTCGCGACGTGCGAAGGTGCAGGTCGAGTAAAATAAATATCCACCCGCAACTACACATTGCGCGCTGCGCGACAGGATTCGAAGCTGCCTTTTTGCATTGCCTTTGATGATGTTGGGATGAAAACACCCCGGGTTTTCGGTTCCTTTTGCGAGCAGGGATTGTCCGGAGCAGGGCGCATCCACGATAGCGAGATCAAATACCTCCGGGGCGACTTCCGCCAGCTCCGCCGGGTCGAGATTTCCGGTATAGAAATTTGGTCGCCCGCTTTTTTTCAGGTTGTAGCGAAGTATACCGAGACGCTTGCCGACTACTTCATTGGAAAAGATAAACTCCGGATTAAAAACCGAATCGGCGAATAGGCTTTTCCCGCCGGGGGCCGCGCAGACGTCGAGAATTCTGCGGGGGGGGACTGCGGCAAGCATGGCCGAAGCGGTATATACCGAGGATGTATCGATCGGATAAATTGCGCCGTCTTCAAAGAGTTTTGATTTGCCTGGTGATTCGCCGGGGGAAAGTAGAGAAATCTGACCGGGCAGCCAGGAGGGGACTTCGTCTCCGCTACGTACAGAAAAGTCGGCGCAATCTTTTGCCTCCGGTTTTGTCCAGATGACGGCGCGATATTTCCTGTCCTCCGGATTCACTAGCGAATTGAGAAAAGCGATTTGTTCACTTTCCTCGTCCGGAAAGAGTTGCGCCGCCTGTCGGAGCATAAGATTTGTCGGCTTTTCCACAACGTAGTAGGTGACTAGACAACCAATCGAACGCCGTTTCCGTCGAACGTAATCTTTCGCTGCCGATACAGGGCACCGAGAGCCTGCTTAAAGGCCTTTTTACTGACTCCGAACTGTGCCCGGATTTTTTCCGGGGGACTCTTGTCACCTACATCAAGGTATCCACCATTGTGTTTCAGGGCTTCAAGTATGTCGCCGGTCAGGCTGGTGACCCGCCCGTAGCCACTTTGGTTCAGAGTCAGGTCGATTTTACCCTCCTCGCGGATTCTCTTGATATAGCCTTCCATTTTATCACCGATCTTGATCGGAAAATTGATTTCGGAATGATAGAGAAGTCCGAGGTATTGGTTGTTGACGATTGCATTGTAACCCATCGGCGTTTCGTCGGAAATCAGCAGCGAAACCGGTTGGCCGTCATCGTATTCGGGCCGGGTGTGGTCGGCATACTT
>JARGOZ010000196.1 GCA_029213025.1 Verrucomicrobiales bacterium | reverse complement strand
ATCAGTCCGTCCGAATATTTTGTTATTGTGAAAAAGAGTAACAAAAAGACGATCGAAGTATTGTTACCTGAAGCCACAGTAGTAGACAGTGACGGAAATGATAACCGCGAGTCGAATCTGCTTCTCGTGGACTTTGATCCGAACCTGAATCTGCAACTCGATCCGGAGGTTTTCCGTTTGAGCCTCACCAGCGGTGTTCCTCAACCGATTCCGCTCGAGCCGGGCCAGTTCGTCAATCCTGTGGTCTTCGCCACTGTGCAGCATGACGATCCGACCATACCTATGCATGCGCAGGTATCGGACGTAAGCAGTTCCGAATTTACTGTCACAGTGCAACGACTGGATGGATTAAAAGATCCAGTCAGCGATGTGATGGTTCACACCGTTATCCTCGAAACCGGCACCTACAATAATAAGAGTACCGGTATCAAAATGGAGGTAGGAACTACGTTGGTAAATAATGTATCCGGAAAAATAAACGGATATAGCGGAGGAAAAACGGTTCAGCTCCTGAAGAATTACAATGACGCGGTCGTAATTGGTCAGGTGCAAACGGCCAACTCATCCAACCCCGGTGAATTCTGGTCACGATTGGACGATCAGGGATTCCTTACTGTAGGCCACCATGTGGGTGAACTGCCGAGCCCGCTGAATGACGGCGAAGAAACTGTTGCCTATGCAGTGGTGGAAGCCGGTAAGGGAGTGTTTGAAGATACCAGATGGGAGGCGGCAAACTTCACGACTGACAGTAGTGGAGCTACCGTGGACGTCATTAGAAACATCAATTCATCAGTGAATATTGTAGTATCCCAACATGACATGGTGGACCCCGATGGAAGCATACCGGTTATCGAATCGACAACCCGGGACACGCTGACGGTCCGCTTACTCGAAGACAAACTGGGTGATTCAGAAATGGATCACGGCGAGGAGAAAGCAGGGTTCCTGCTTATCAAACAGTAGAAAAGAGAAGTGCTACATTGTTTGATACCATTGGGTAATCAACAATGTACACTTCAAACCTTCGTCTTCAGAGTTTTCCAGAGTCAGGCGGTCGATGCCGGTGAAAAATTCAGGCGTTTGGATCTCGTGAATACATTTTACCAGACGCTGAATATCACCGCTAAGACCGACTGACATTTCTGTTCGATTGTAGTGGAAATCATGACCCAGTTCTGAATCCTGGATCGGATCGATTTTGATAATTTCCTGCGATTCGATCTTAACACCGTGCAGTTTCGTGAGCTTCGCCACTCTTTCCAGAAGTTTGGCGGAGGCTACCGATTCCGAGGAATAAGCCGGGATATTGCCGTCCATCCACAGCGCGCGCTCTTCCCATAGATCTTTGGATTTCAGGATTGCCTTCACCTCTTCCAGCTGGCGGCCCACGCTGCCGCTTTTTCCGGAGCCAACCAGGTCAGGCAATTTCCATACAACTCCACCAACTGCGAACACCGCCAACAGCCCTCCAAAGGTGATTGCCAATTTTTTTTCTCTAGCCGTCATCGGTTTCCTTTCAATTCAAATTCTGCAGTTCCCGTCCGGTCGATTTCAGGTGGCTTATATTCCCATTCAAATTCAGAGAGGTCTGAATGATTGCGAACGTCATCAATAAATTTCAAAGCCAGCTTCGGATTTTTTGATTTACCAATGATCTCAATTCCCTCCCTCGATATATCCAGTTTAGTAATTTCCACTCCATTTATCGCCGGAAGACTAAATATGCTGCGCCACGTTTCGAGATAGGATTGACCGGGATCAACAGCGGTGGCAATTTCCTCCCAACGCCCCTTGATAGTGGAAATCCTGGCAGCGGACGGAGCCAGTTTCGCCAATTCTTTATTTAGCTTCCGCATCTCTATAAAGTTTACGGTCAGCGCGGCAGCCCCCACGACTACAAGACACACGGCAAACACGGATACCAGAATGTTCCGTTTCGTTTTACGATCCTTCTGCTCGATCCGGACAGCCTCATTTCGAAACCACGCCGGTTTCATCGAATAATCGCGACAGACATTCGCCGGAGCCGGCCTTTCATCTATCCCGGCAAACAGCGGATGAGCCTGGAGTTCCTCGCGAAACCGTTCGCCCCAAATCGACAGTGATTCAGGCATATCGATCAAATTCCCGCCGAGCAACTGATACTGCAGACGATTGAGTTCCGCTCCGGTAGATCTACCTTTCGACAGCTTGTCATAGTAGATCGTTTTGCCGTTTTTTTCGAAGGCGATCACGGAATCGCCCAGTTCTTCCCATATGGCAATCGACCGTTTAGGTAGCGGCAATATTGTCGCCGCAGGTACCACTATATCAGGAAGACTTCCGTTTGGTTCATAGTTCATCTTCTGAACCGGGGCATCGATCCGTGCCACCGTGTTAGGAGGATCTCCAAAAACCGGTTCAACGAGAATTCCTTCCGAATCGAAACCAGCGCCCTGGCGCTCGATATGCATACGGGCAGTTTGCACCAGTCCATCGCTATCCATTGCATTGGATAAAAACGGAAATGCCACCTGATGGGAAACCGGCAGGGCCAGAATCCTGATCGATTTTTTTCCGATCTGAAAACCCGGTGTTTCGTCAGGCCCAAAGGTGCTTACCTTCGATATTTGCCCTCTTTCTCTGCACCAGAGTTCCCACGATTCAGCGCCGGGAAACAGAATTTGGCAGTCGATACCGAATTTTTTATCCATCAATTTTTTTTCGTAATCTAACCTTTAATACTCAGATCTCCAAAGTAAATCATTTCCCCGGCGGGTTTCCGAAATTTTGACAGAATAATCGTTAAAAAAACCGGTACTTACGATTCGCCTGGTTGAGCCCCGAACCGTAAGAAGTGGCAGGTCCGGGCGCGGCGTGGTTCCGAGGAAAACGAGAACATCGCTTACCGAGGTGAAATGCTGGTCGTCGAGCGTGCCTCTGATCCCGTCGAGACCGTTTCGATAAATCGCAAATTCTGCAATTCGGCCGACGTCCACTGAACTAAGCGCTGCCGCAATAATTTCCTCATTCGCCTCGTTTAGATCAATTTGCCCCACCGACCACAGAGTAAAATATTCTTTCCAGTTTGGTTTCAGTTTCTTCACCTCCCGCATTCCCATGACAAACTCCACTTCCTCAAGAGTCTGAAACGGGCGGTTAAACGGAAAGCCGTCCTGCCCCCTGTCGCTGTAGTCCCCCGCTTCCGCCCCATGCAGTGAAGTCAGATCATTTTCGTCGGTCCAGTCTACCATCGCATCGACCACCGACGATGCCTCATCCGGTGATAATCCCCACAGGATAAACAAATTTCGTACCACTTCCTTTCGCCCGTGAAACAGAACATGGTTAAGCGGGATAAGAGCCTCCTCTGAACTCACCTCAGCCGTATACCCGCCGGTTTCCGCCGGATTCAACCATCTAAGCAGAGGATCGGCCGGAGTAATGGCAGGATGGGACGCAATCGCCAACCCGGTAGCCGCATGGTTCCGGGCAATCGATGTGCTTTTCAGCCCTTTAATCCATTGCGCATCCAGGGCGACAAATTTCGCTGCTCCCAAAATGGAAAGCCCAAGCACGCCTATTAACCAGAATACAGCCACCAGACTGGAGCCCTGCTGGTTTAGCAATCTATTGACCGGTATCTGCATTGTCGTTAATTTTTTTCGGTGGTTGAAATACCGAATCCTTCAATAGAGGAATATAGAAAACTTCCTCCCGAAATTGACCCGGTTCGGTAGAGAACCGTATTCGGATCAGCGAGGCGGCCCTGGTCCTGGTATCAACCCAGTTTCCAACCCATTCCTGTAGTTCCGGATCAAATACTTGCCATGTCATTCCCTTGACGCCCTCCATTAAAGAAAGTGTCGCAATTTCTGCATTTCCAAGGAAATGAACCACTTCCAGGCGGCCTTTGTTTAAACGAATCATGACCGCGTCACTGCCCGGCGGCACCCCGGGCCAGCGAAGGACATTGTTTACCCCGGCGATCAAAAGCGAGGAATCCGGCAGCACCCGAATTTCCCGCTGAGCAGGCAGTTGATCAAACGCACTTCGAAACACCTGACCCAGTTGAGTATAGCGAATTTCGCTGAGGCGGATCTGACTGGAACGGACACTCAAGTCCATCGAACCCACAGCTATGGAAACAACTCCACCAATAATTAGTATAGCGATACCCATGCCCGCTATCACCTCAAGAAGGGTGAAGCCAGCGGTTTTCGTTTCGCGATTTTCTCTCATGATGTAAGACTCAACAGGGTACAATCATCGACCTGACAGGGTACGATTTCCAACTGGAGGCAAATACACCAGGCGTTCGAGATCCCGCACTGGTTCGCGACTACCTTCGAGCCTTCCCCTGATGCGAACTTTGTACATATGTTTTAAAGCGGTACCTTCAATGGAAACTAGATCCGCCGGTTTAACCAGCACTTCTACACTCACACCGGTCGCATCGGCGGGAAGCCGGGTCTTTCCGATCTTAATCCGGTTCCCCGGCCGAAAGCACACCTCTGTCATTACGGAGTCCATCCGTCGGAAAATGCGGGATTCCACCTGTGCCATGGTCGAAGTCTTTGCGAGCCGGTCCAGCGCTACCACCATCGAAGTGGCGACCAGGCTGAACAGTGCTATGGAGATGATAATCTCCAGTAAAACAAACCCCCTCTGTCGATTCGCCCGCATAAATCTCTATTTAGCTATCGTCATGCTGCGATCTTTCACCTCACCGGTGAGCGGATCAAAATGCATAGTCATCTCACCTTCGTCAAAGCCCAGTTTAATCGCCACCGGATCGCTCAAGCCGTTCGAATCGAATTTCCACGTATAGCCTTTACGAGGCGGGCGTTTCCACTTTTCAAAACGTCCCGGATGACGAATCGAAAGACGGGCCGTCCCGAGATCGATAGCGCCCCGGCTGCCTCTGACGGAATTTTCATACAAGGTCAGATAGATATCTTTTCTGTCGATAGCGGCCGACATCTGAGCATTTCTTACCGCGACCTCAATCTTCCCAGAAATACGACTGATCTTTTTCTCGATCGAGAGAGTTTGAAAGGAAAACCCAACACCGATGCCGACCAGAATCATCGCTATCGAAATGGAAACGAGAACTTCAAGAATGGTGAATCCACTCCGGATGCTCTGGTTCGATACGGGTTCCATCGATTACAAATCCCAGTTTCCGATATCGTCGCTTGTTCCCGAAACGCCGTCTTCCCCCACGGAATACAGATCGAAACCACCGTTATCTTTTTTTCCGGGCCGCTGGTATTGGTACTGATTTCCCCATGGATCGAGAAGCAGTTTCTCTTTCATATAAGGTTTCCAGGACTTCGGAACCGGCCGTGAAGAAGGTTTGTGAACCAGTGCTTTTATACTTTGCTGGGTGGTAGGCAGATAGAGATTCTGCGCCTCATAAGCCCGTAATGCACTGCTGATGGTGGAAATATCCGCTTTCGCTTTGGTTTCTTTACCCAGCCCCAGAACATTGACAAGCCCGGTCACTCCCGCTCCTACCAGCAACGCGATGATCCCGAGAACGAGAACCATTTCCATGAGGGTAAATCCTTTGGACAGTTTGTTATTTTCTATATGTTTCATCTTCTCTTTATATTGATTTTCTGAAGTTATCCACCCAGACCCGACATAGTCTGGAAAATTGCACTGATCATGAGGTAGGCCATACACCCCACCATTCCCGCCATGACTACCACTACAGCAGGTTGAATTATCGCACTCAACCGGTCGACATGACGCGTCAACTCGGCATCGAAACGATGCGCGGCTCGTTCCAGAGCCCCGGCCAGATCCCCGGTTTGCTCCCCTACCGCTACCAGATCCGACATCAAAACCGGGAACGAAGCGGAACGAGCCAGACAGGCAGAAAGCGGATCCCCGTCTGTGACACAGACAAGAATCAATTCCAGTTCTTTGCGAAACACCGGACTGACCATCGAATTGCCGGTAAGAGCGAGCGCCTGCACGATAGGCAAACCATTGCCGATAAGGCTGGCCATCGTCTCGAGAAACTGTACATGTTGCCGACCGCGAACCACCGTCCCGAACAGGGGGATCCTCATCACTGCCTGATCCCATTTCAATGGGTGACAGTGTGATAACCAGCGACAAAACAAAAAGACGCCTGCCAGCAAAGCCAACCAGATATACCAGGTGGCTTGAACAAATTCACCGGCGCCCACGATTACCCGGGCTCCGAGAGGCAGCGTTCCGCCCGTCGTGTCGAGTAACTCCATCAGTTTCGGTATAAGAAAAACGATGAACAATACCGATACTCCGATTGCTGATACAGAGAGAAACGCCGGATATATCAGGGCAAATATCACTTTATTCTTCAGGCCCAGCAGTGCCTTCAAGTGAACCGCCTGACGCGCCAGAATGTCAGCCAAAGCGCCGCTTTCCTCACCGGCAGCGACCAGTCGGCAGTAGAGAAGTCCAAAATCAGGACAACTTGTTTTTAACGCATTCGAAAGTGAGTTTCCGTCTCTGATCAGCAACCGAAGTCTCCCGGCAATCAGCGGGAGATTACTTTTCCCTTCACGCCTTTCAATGATACCCAGGGCACTTTCGAGGGGAATGCCACCCTGCAACAACTGAGCCAGCTCCTCGGTGAAATCCAATACTTCAGCCGGTTTCAGCCGCACGGTTTCCCTGTCAGGCTGTTCCGTTTTCTCCGGTTTCTGCACCTTCGCATCCTGGGATTCGGACAATGACAAAGGCTGAAGTTTCCGTAAATCCAACTCCCGGAATGCTGCATTCCTGTCTGCCGCGCTCAGAGTCCCGGTCGCTATGGAACCGTCTCTGGCCGTCGCTTTGTAGGTAAAATTAGCCATCCGTCAACGATGCATATTTCAAGTCTGATATATTCCCGGACCCGGGACTTACGGTTACAGACAGAACTTCTTCCAGACTGGTCTCCCCTTCTAAAACTTTTCGGATTCCGTAGAGCCTCATCGGTATATAACCATCAGCAACGGCCTGCTTCATCAATTCGGCAATACCGGCTTTTCTCGATATCAATTCCTCGAGCGCAGAAGTCACTGTAGCCAGTTCATAGATCGCAAGCCTGCCCCGATACCCGGTGCCACGGCAACGACTGCACCCCGTCGCGCGATATACTTCCAGCGGTCCGTCGATGCCGGGAAGATCGGTCCAGCCATGAGCCTCCAGAACTTCTTTCCCAACCAGGTGAGGCTTGCGGCAGTTTTTGCATAATTTACGGACCAGACGCTGGGCAATAAATGCCCTGACTGAAGAAGCTATCAGAAAGGGTTCCACGCCCATATCTATGAGACGGGTGACTCCGGAAATCGCATCGTTGGTGTGTAGCGTACTAAAAACGAGGTGACCGGTCAAAGCGGCCCGTATCGCGATCTCCGCCGTTTCCAAATCGCGCATTTCCCCAACCATAATGACATTGGGGTCGCCCCTAAGTATCGAACGCAACCCCCTTGCAAAAGTAAGACCGATTTCGTTCTTAACGGCGATCTGTACTACACCCTTAATCTTATTCTCTACCGGATCTTCAATCGTAACGATCCTGCTTTCCGGACGATTGATTTCTGAAAGAAACGCATAGAGAGATGTCGATTTACCTGACCCGGTAGGCCCGGTCACCAGAATGATACCATTCGGCAGTTCCAAAAGGTTTTTCACCCGCGACAACATATCGTCATCCATACCCAGTTTTTCCAGATCGAAAACCTCCTGACCGAGGAGACGAAGCGAGACACTTTCCCCCTCTACCGATGGAATCGTCGCCACGCGAACATCTATAGGTCTTCCGTCCTGTTCGAGATGAATCCTGCCGTCCTGAGGAAGTCGTCGCTCAGCGATATCCAACCCTGCCATAATTTTGATTCGGGAGACTACCGATAACTGAAAGCTACCCATATTTTCCGGAGTGGCGACATCCTTCAATTTTCCATCAATCCGGTATCTCACCCGCAGGCTGCGCCCCCAGGGTTCGAGGTGTATATCAGTCCCCTCCTGTTCGAGAGCACCACGTATGATTTCATTCACGAAAGAAATCACAGTAGCTGAATTTTCGTCGCTATCATCGATCACCATCGACTCTTCGCCCTCGAAATAGAGCCGGTCCGAATGGCGGGAATCAATCAGTTCACCCAGTAATTCATCTCCCACTCCGTATAGTGACTGAACGCCCTCGCGAATCGTTTCGCGGGTCGCCACCATCCAGTTAAAAGGAATCTCGGTCTCCCGGGCTGCTATAGAATGAGAGTCCAGATCAAACGGATCGCTCGAGGCCAGATACAGAACCGGCCCGGCATCCTCCTCTTCCACGACAGCGACCGGAACGATTCCCTTTCGCCGGGCCGATTCCGAAGGCAGGAACGACCTCAGCCGGGCCGCCTCCTCCTGCTTGAGATCACCAAATCCCTCCCAGTAGGGAAACCCGAACTGCTCGCCCAACTGCCTCAGAAATAATTCTTCGTTACAGATTTCCGCACCGATAAGTTTCAACACCAGAGACCCACTCCCCGGTTGAACATCAGACAGAATTTCTTCCAACTTCGCAGGATTACTGCACATGGACCGGGAGGCCAGTTCTTGTAACTGAGAGATCATTGTAATCGAATTGAATCATTATCGACTACATTTTTTATATTTTCAATACTTACTCTCTAAATTTGTAAAATATTTCAACATTGAGAATCACCGACCGAAACTGACGAGCAAAGCACGGTTATTTGCCCTTTTTTGGCGGTTTAGCTGCCGTCACAGGGCGGGGCGTAATGCCGGTCAACAGGATTCTCTGGCCGTTTTCGATCACCTCGATCCTTGGCAACTGCCCGACTCTGGTATCGTGAACCCGAAGCAGGCGCAAACCGGACGGACTTTCAGAATCCGAACTAATTTGCTCAACAGCTTTCGTTTTGGAATTCATCACCACCGCACCCTGCTTGCCTTGAATAACAAAAATGCCTGCCACCTGCCAGTTTGAATCAGGCTTGCGGGCAAGGTCCCTTTTCGGTTTGGGCGGCTTTGGCGGTGGAGCTTTTCTAAACGCGTTCGACTGCCAAAGTAAACTGTATCGGTTTACCGAAAACGCTTTGGGCTCCTCCGCCTTTGCTGCGGAGACAGCAATCAAAAGTAACAGAGTGCTCAGACAACGCTTCATGATAAATATCCGGTACTTTTCTCTACAAACCAACAATTGAAAAGCAGGAAACTCCGCCCCGCCAAAATTGAATCTTTTGGCGGGAGCAGAGTCTCCGGAACTGGTAGTCGGAGGGGAGGTAAACTCCCCGAAAATTTTATTGAAGGAAATTTTTGAAAGGAATACCACCTTTTTTACCTGTAGCCGGAAGCTCCTTGAAACTCTCTGTCGCTTTACCGGATCCATCGTCGGACACATTGAGATGATCACCATGGTGCCCGTTCGGGATGAACAGTTGCGGGTGATCAAAAGGAGCTTTTCTCTTTTTCACCCGGGGATCTGTAAGCGCCGCCAAAAATGCTACAAGCGCATCGATCTCCGACTTGTCGAGATTAAGCCGCGTGATATCAGGGTCCAGGTTATCGATATTTGTCTCAGGAAAGTTACCGCCGCGATTGTAAAACCTCACTACTTCGCGAAGCGTCCTGGCACTACCGTTGTGGAAATACGGTGCCGTCAGAGCAATATTTCTCAAACCGGAAGTCTTGAAGGCACCATCTGCCGCAACGCGCTCCTGAGGGTCTACATCAATATTCGGTCTGGAGCCGATGATCCGTCTGAATTTGTTACTTCCTTTTTCCTGGGCGAGACGCGCTTCAGACAGAGGCAGACCGAATGGATCTCTACCACCAACACCGAGGTCCTCTTCCGTGGGTCTGACACCGATATTATAGAATCCGTTGTCATAGACCGCTTCCTGACCATCTCCCATAATCATTCTTTCGAGACGCTCTTTTTTCGCGTGCTTTACTGTAGCCTTGGTAAATTCGGCGCCACCGTGACAATTACCGCACTTCGCATCACCGAAAAACAGGTTCATACCCTCCACTTGTTGATCGGTAAGAGCATTCGTCTTACCTTCCACATATTTATCAAAAGGCGTCCGGTCGGAAACCAGAGTTGCTTCATACAGTTGAATAGCCAGACCAAAGTACAGGCTGAAGTTTGCTTCCATTTGCGTGAACAGCAATGCATCCGCTCTGGGCTCACCGGTGATTACGTCGCAGTTCGTGCCTTCCCCCTGCCACCATTCAGGAAGGAACGCCATTTTGATCAAATCGCTGTAGGTAGGGTAAGTGATGCCATTATATGGCAACCGGCTGTAGGCTCCAAGAACGCTGTCTTCTTTGTGGACCTGCTGCTTTGCAAGAGGCCGACAATGGAGAAGCTTCCTTCCGATTTCCGGGAAGGTTCTGCCTTTGGCAGACATTTCAAAATGGCTCAAAGGAGGCCCCACGGCCTGAGAGGCTAGACTGGCGTTATTTAAATCAATCGAAACTTTCTCCAGATTATCAGCTGAGTAAGCTTTCCAAACATAGGCATTTTTATCGCGACGCCCATGTGGGTTGACGCCATTGAAACGATCCTGGGCACGACCATCCCAGAAGTTACGCAGATTAAAGACAGCATTGATTACGGTAGGAGTATTGCGCGGCTCGACGCGACGGGTATTTACCCCGTTAACATTGAAAATATTGTCCGGCTGGGGATTGCGGATTTCTCTGTTCTGTAGATCAAGTCCATCGAAGTATTCCAGGAACACACCCTGGGAACTGACGACATCATTGTTGCCTTTGTCCGGTCCCTCGTCCGAGCCTCTGTCCAAAGGGAAATCCGACTTCGCCAACATGTAGTTAGACCCTTGAGCGAAAAAGTCCTCGTCCCCTCCAGCCAGGCCGGGGCTCAACTGGTTTTTCGACCGGCTGTCAGCCCCTGCATGGAAATGACAGGTTGCACACGATGTATACCCGTCACTGCCTACCTGCATGTCCCAGAACAAAGCCTTACCCAACTCGATAGCCTTCCCTTTGTCTTGTATAAAAAGATGAAGGTCCTTTGGCTCAGGTACTTTTCTTTTTTTGAGTGATTCAATTAGCGGCTCTTCGACTTCTTCAGGATTCGCAGGCTCCTCCTGAGAAAAAGACTGAATCGACAGTGATGCAGTTATCAAAAACATAATAACTGCCATTTTCTTCGTTCGTGATACAAGTGGTTTCATGGGTATATTCAACGCATATATCATAGTTTCTACAATTCCGGCTCACATTTGCAAGAAAAATAACAAAAATTAGACGCATTTTTTATAATTTGTTTGCAGTTTTGCTATTTTTCTAACATTATGGACATGAGCAAACAACAAAAGAGAGACAAGCGCCATGCCCACCCGAATGCTTACACATTCTATATTTTGCATCATATTTATGATATATATGATTGTGTTAGGGTCACCAGCTAGCGGAGAGGAGCTTCGCACGGCGAAAAAGAATCCCGAAAAAACCTCCGTTTACGTCCCTCCTCTCTGGAATGAAAACCTCCGACTCGTTGGCGTTTCATCGATGAATCGAAAACAAACGGCCTATTTCGCCGACCGAAATGGAACTGTCTTCCTGCCTCTTGATGTGGGGGAATCCCTGCCGGAAGGGCTCAAATTGCTCCGAATCGAAAATTTTACCGACCCTCAGAACTGCAAAGCGGTTTTCTCCTGTGAAGAGGGACTAATTGTTGTTGGTACCAGCTCATCAGCAAAATCCACGCAGGAAAAGACGGATTCAGTCGAAACTGGTCAGGGATTGGAGGCAGGTAAAGACAGGCCCACCATACAAAAATGGACCGGAGGTGGTTCGTGGTAAGAAAATACCGT
Organism: Verrucomicrobiales bacterium; assembly: GCA_029213025.1. Lineage (GTDB taxonomy): Bacteria > Verrucomicrobiota > Verrucomicrobiia > Verrucomicrobiales > DEV007 > Arctic95D-9. Next base: position 2,364 of record JARGOZ010000196.1, on the reverse strand, counting down.
TAAAATTTGAAAAACTTAAAACTCTTGACATTTAATTTCACCTAACCATCTTGGGATGTTTATTTAACATCTCTCTTAGATGGTACTCAACTTAGCCAAATTTCTCAGACTGCTTGGAGTGATACTCTTGTCATCAATCCAGTGCAGTGTTGATGCCCAGATGCAGGCCCCCCGGTCTACGGCCTCATCAGGAGATGACTCTCTTCTCGTAAATTTCCCCAATGCCCCAATCTCAGCGATCCTTCCGTATTACGAAAAGCTGACCGGAAAGAAGATCATCCGGGATACCAACCTCGAATCCGGGACCGTTTCGGTTGTCAGTGAATCGACTCTCACAAAAGACGAAGCGATACGATTTATTGACAGCGCCCTCCTTTTAAATGGCTACGCGATTCTTCCGGTGGATGATTCGACGCTGAAAATCATCAACTACTCAGGAGGCAAAAGCCTCCGCGCCCACGAGTTGCCGGTAATTGCGGATGTAGCCCTTCTCCCCAAGTCCGAGCAAGTGGTGAATTTCGTGATGAAGCTGGAACACGTATCCCCCACCGACGCGATAAAAACATTTTCCCAGATCGTATCACTAAATCCTTATGGAGCGATGACTCCACTGGACAACAACAATTCGGTAATTATAACCGAAAGCACATCGGTCATTCGAATGCTTCTGAATTTTAAAGACCATGTAGACACACCCCCAAGTCGAATCATCCATGAATTCGTCAAACTGGAGAGAGCTGATGCCGAACGGGTTTCTGAGATTTTGAATGGCATGTTCAATCAGCAGAACGAAAACGCAGGCGCTAAGCCGGCACCGGTCGCTCCGCCTGGAGAAAACGGAAAGGCAGTTCCGGAAGCGGTGGTCAATGGAAATACCTCCATGGGGATTACCGTGGTACCCTACAAAAGAACCAACAGCATTCTCGTAGCCGCTCCGGTGCGCGATTTTGATGTAGTTAAAGACTTAATCCGAACCTTTGATCAACCGAGTGACAACGTTACGTTCCTGAAAAAGAAACTCCAATACGTTTCCGTGATCGACTACATGCCTTCTTTCTACAATGCCCTGGCCCGGGGAACGGATATCGCACAAAGAGAAGACCTTCTCGATTCAACTAACTCCCAGAGCACGGGTGGCCTTCAGGACACGACCGATACCTCCGGCGGCTCCGCTATAGAGGGCTCAGCAGCCGCGCGTAATTTATTGAACAGTCCCGATGATGTAGGAACACCCGTTACCCATATGGTAGGTGATACCCTACTGATAGGAGATCCCCAGGCCAACAGTCTGATCGTTTCCGGCTCCCCTGAAAATATATGCGTAATCCAGAAATTGATCGAAGAGATCGATGTTCAGCCGAAACAGGTCTATCTGTCTACCGTTATTGGACAACTCACAATAGGTGATGATGTCAATTACTCGCTTAACGCCCTGCAGAGTCTTGCCGCCCATCAGACAAGCAGCGGAAACCGGGTTGGCGGTGCAGCATCAATGTTTAACGGAGGCATAGTTCAACCGAGTGTCGGTGGTCTCACTAATTCCACAGGCTTTCCCAGTGCTTTCCAGGGATTATCTCTCTATGGCAGATTTCTTTTTGGGACCGATAACGCTTCTCTTGACAGTATGTTGAGACTCTTCGCCCAGGACACAAAATTCAAGATCCTCTCGCGTCCGAGCGTTTACGCCCAGAATAACGTAAAGGCAGTTATCTCCTCCGGCCAGCGGATCGCCATTCCAACATCCACTCTAACCACCGCCGGAAATATCGTAAACGGAGTGCCCGGATCAATTGCTTCCAATATCGAATTTAGAGATGTAGTGCTGAAACTCGAAGTCATCCCCCTCATCAATTCGGATGATCAGGTGACTCTGAAAATCGCTCAGGTAAATGATAACATCGTCGGAAGCCAAACGATTTCCGGTAACGAAATCCCTACCTTGAGCACTCAGGAATTAATCACCACGGTGACTTTGATCAATGGAGAAACTATGGTTCTCGGTGGTCTGATAACCGAGCGCGATGAAGAAACAGTAACCGGCATCCCCGGTATTCGAAACATCCGCTTCCTTGGCAAAGCGCTGGGCAGTACCGACACAAGTACGATCCGGGAGGAAATGCTGATTTTCATACAACCACATATCGTTAATGGAGATTGCTTACGCCCCAATCCGAACGACCTCGAAAAATGTCGTAATTCCGTAATGGATGATGCCCTGCAATTTGCCGACCCTTTCCCTCCATGTCCGCCCTGTCCAATCGTAGCATCCCCTGTTAACGATTCGAACCCACACGAGCCAGCCCCGGCTGTTAGTGTCAAGCAAATCAAGTCCGGCAAGCCCCGAACCACCAGGAGCCCGGCGAT
>JARGOZ010000195.1:282-14274 GCA_029213025.1 Verrucomicrobiales bacterium | reverse complement strand
GGTGAGAAGAGGCAAGGCTCCTATCGCTATCGGTGCTCTACTTTTGTTTATGATCGGGGGAGCTCTGGTCCCTGCACTTATCCCGTTTTTGGCTCTTGCTTCTGTCCTCATTACACTAATTACCCGCTGCATTGATCCCGAAGAGGCCTATCAGGCTGTGGAATGGAAAGTAATTTTTATGATTTTCGGTATGCTCGGCCTCGGGATGGCTCTCAACGAAACCGGCGTAGCCGAAATCGCGGCACAGGGAGTGGCAACAACCTTCAAAAGCTACGGTCCGCACGTGGTATTGGCGGCTCTTTACCTGCTCACTGCAATTCTAACTGAAATGATCAGTAACAATGCGGTAGCCGCTCTTTTAACCCCGATTGCGATCGGTATCGGATTGGAACTGGGATATGATCCGCGTCCATTTGTGATCGCTGTGATGTTTGCTTCTTCGGCCAGTTTCGTCACCCCGATCGGCTATCAAACCAACACCTATGTCTATGGGGCAGGAGGTTATAAGTTTACCGATTTTGCAAAAGTAGGACTACCACTTGCTCTCGTTCTTTGGATTACGGCCAGCTTTCTGATTCCGAAACTTTGGCCGTTCTAGGTGTTATAGTTATGATAATAATTTCTGCTTGCGGATTTGAAATTCTCCAAGATCGTATGCGGCCTTGAACTTAGGAGGATCGGCATTCGTACCCTCTACCAATCCAAAACAACAAACAGGCATATCATTTAATGGCGAAAAAAGCTACGACCAGGAAAAGTCCTGCCAAGAAGGCGACTGCAAAATCGGCAACGAAAAAAGCGACTGCCGAATCCGGCGAAACCTCAAAAGCTGCCTCGAAAAAGAAAACCACTGCGCGGAAAACTGTGAAAAAAGTGGCTGTGGCAAAGAAAATTCCCTCATTGGCCAAACCCGTGCTGAATGCGGCAGCTCCAGTAAACGGATCCAATGGCAAACCTGCAAAATTGCCCGCTGCATTCCTGAAAAAGCAGCAGCAAAAGTTGCTCGATTTAAGGGATAACCTGGTCGATCAGATGAACGGTGTCGCCCGGGACACTCTGCGTGGAGCCGGAGACGACGGTTCTGCTTTCGGAATGCACCAGGCCGATGCCGGTAGTGACTCCTACGACCGTGATTTTGCGTTAAATCTTCTGTCCCAGGAGCAGGATGCTCTCGAGGAAATTGATGAAGCATTGAAAAGAATCGATATGGGAACGTATGGGATTTGCGATATATCCGGGGAACCTATTCCCCAGATGCGTCTCGAAGCGATGCCTTTCGCCCGCCGAACGGTAGCTTGTCAGGAGAAGCTGGATCTGGAAGAGGCGAGGGGATACCATCGCCAGCCGGTCACCTCACTTTTCGGCCTTGATGAAAAGGAAAAGACCGTTTCTGATAATTGATTAAGCAAGGTTGGGAAATGCGGCGAAATTAACGGTTGAAATTTTAGAATCGAACCGTAGAATGCCCGCCTTTTATTACCGAAGAAAATAATTTTTGTTATGCCACGTGAAGTGATAGTTCTGGAATGCACCGAGGCTAAAGAGGAGGGAGCCCGCCCTTCGATTTATGTCACGACGAGAAACAAGAAAAGTCTCCGTACTCCGGGGCGTCTTGAGAAAGTGAAATTCAATCCCTATCTGAAGCGTCGCACCCTTCATCGTGAGAAGAGATAAATAACCTGGTGAGTTACACCAATTTCCAATATGGGACCTAAAACTGAACAAAGAGCCATCAATTTCCGCCGGGCAAACCGCAAGATGCCACGCAGGCGTCTTGATATTCCCGACGAGAAAATCACCTACCTGAATACCGACTTTCTGAAAAAGTTCTGCACAGAGTCAGGTAAGATTTACCCGCGCAGAACCACAGGTGTATCTGCAAAGGTTCACCGGAAGGTAACTCGTGAGATCAAAAGAGCCCGTGCTCTGAATCTCATGTAGATCACAGGTTATTTTTCATTTTGGTAATTTTTGAAAAGGCGGAAGTGTTACTTCCGCTTTTTTTATGGAGCGGCGCGGCTGCTATTGTAGCATGACGGTTGCCCGTATTCACAACTAATGGATTACATTGCCAAAGCCAAACGAGTACTTTCGCTGGAGATTTCGGAACTTCAGCGGCTCCACGACCATCTTGATGACTCGTTTGTTCGCGCCGTGGATATTCTGAAAGAGAGTGTGGAGCAACAGGGCAAGATCGTCATTGCCGGAGTTGGGAAGTCGGGAAATATAGCCGGTAAAATCGCTGCGACATTCAATTCAACCGGGGCTCCTTCTGTGGTTTTGAATTGCCAGGACGCATTGCACGGGGACCTCGGGCTGGTTGACCGGGGGGATGTGGCGGTAGCGGTAAGTTATTCGGGTGGAACCCGGGAGCTGCTGAATATTGTGCCTCACCTGAAGCGAAGGGCGGCGAGTCTTATCGCCATTACCGGCAGGCGGGAATCACAGTTGGCGAGGCTCGCTGACTGCATTTTGAACATTGAAGTGAAGCGGGAGGCTTGCCCGTTGAATCTGGCTCCAACATCGAGCACTACCAACACCCTCGCCATGGGTGATGCATTGGCGATGGTCCTTTTGGAAGCGAGGGGATTTCAGAAAGAACATTTTGCCGAACTCCACCCCGGCGGTGCGTTAGGGCATATTTTATTGACCAAAGCAAAAGACATCATGCGTACCGGAGGTGAGCTGGTGACCACCCGACGGGAGTCCGTGGTTCGGGATGTTCTGCGGGAAATGACCGAGGCTCGCACTGGCGCTGCCATTGTTGTGGACGAGGGGCATAAACTTGTAGGGATCTTTACCCAGGGGGATTTTACCAGAGCTTTCCATACCGACGAAAATATTGCCAATCGGGAGATTGGCGATTTTATGACTGCGGACCCGGTATCGGCGCAGAGTGAGCAACTCGTAGGTGAAGTTCTTAAACTCCTCGAATCTCATCGTATCGATGATCTCGTGGTTTTAGATGATGAATCGAAGCCTGTCGGCATGATCGACACCCAGGATTTGACCCGGGTGCGGATTTTTTGACAATTTTCCATCCCCTGAAAGTCCGGCATCGTAACGAGAGAGTAAGCAATCTGCCTTCATTCCATATTGACTTCCTGTAATTTCAGGCTTTTTTCACGCCGACTATGAGCGACCACCATACTGAAGATTCTGAAAACCCGTTAGCTTCGTTAATCGGGAAAATTTTACTCGTTCTGTTCCCGCTGTCACTAGTGATTATGCTGGGATTTGTCGGGGCTGCCTTCATCCAGGGTGGAGGTTACAAAGCTCCACCACCCGCACCGGTTCAGGCTGTGGCCGCTGTTGCTGCGAAGGCTTCTCCTGCTGCCTCAGCTGGTGCTGCCGACGGATCAATACTTCTCGTCGATAACGGTCCTCCCACTGCGGATCAAATGGCACTGGGGAAAACCAGTTTTATGACCTGTGCAGCCTGTCACGGCATGGACGGGAAAGGAATGCAGGTTGGTCCACAGAAAATGGCTCCTTCTTTTGAAGGTTCGGAATTGCTGCTAGGGAATGTAGAGGCTCCTCTGGCTGCTGTTATAAAAGGAATTCATAAGGTTCCTACCAGTCCTTTCCTTGGTCAAATGACGGCTCTTGGCGCCGGTCTTGATGACAATCAGATCGCATCTGTTCTCACCTACGCTCGAAACAGCTTTGGCAACAAGGCATCTGCCATCTCGCCTGAGCAAGCCGCTGCGGCACGGGCAAAGTACTCTTCGGTAGATGCACCGATGGGGCTGCCGCGTGAGGATCTTGAAAAGATCGCCAAGGGTAACTAAGCCGGTCGGCTACGGTTTGAACGTTTGATCCGCAGGGTTGCAAAGCTCTGCGGATTTCTTATAGTCATTTTCTTATGATTCTGGCGATTGAATCTTCAACTCCGCATGCCGGATTGTGCCTTCGGGAAAAAGAAGAAACAGTGTGGAGCTATGAATTTACCTCAGACCGGAGTCACAATTCCCACATCTTCAAACCGATTGCGGAAGCTCTGGAATTCTGCGGGAGAAAGTTGGATCTCATTTCTGTCGGGCTTGGTCCAGGTTCATACAGCGGCGTCCGGGTGGGAATTGCCGCCGCTAACGGCATCAGCCTGGCTCTGCAAATACCGGTTGTCGGAGTTTCTTCACTCGAAGCTTATTCGGACAGCGGGGGGGACTTTCTGGTGGTGGGCGATGCGCGACGAAAGTCCTTTTTTATTGCGACGATTAAATCGGGGCAAATGCAGGGGGAGCCTGAATTGGTCGATGAAGAGCGATTTCCGGCAGCTCTGGCAGAGAAGAAGATAAATGCCGTTTTTTCGATGGACGAATGGGTGGCAGACCGTTTTCAAGGTGTGGTTCACCGCTTCCCAACTGCCGAAAATTTGGCGAAGCGCACGGTGGTAGTTGATAGCGACAGACAAGCCGGCGCAGTGTCGGTTGAGCCGCACTATTTGCGTCCTCCGTACATAACCAAAGCTAAAAAGAAGCCGGTGCCTGGATTTCCCGCGTAATTCAGAAAATGGAAGAGTAGATCCTGGAGGCGGACCTGCATTAAGGGCGGTTCTGCCGCTTACGGCTCAATAAATTTTCCCGGATTCAAAATTCCTTTGGGATCGATTGCCATTTTCAGTTGGCGATGGAGATCGAATGAAGCTGGCGATACGGCATCTTTGAACCATCGCTTTTTCGCAATTCCCACTCCGTGTTCACCGGTTATCTGGCCTTCGTTTTCGATGATCCAGTGAAACAGGACATCCAGTGCTGCGTCCGCCTTTTCACGATTTTTTCTGTTCGTGTCGTAATCCGCCACCATAAGATTGGTATGGATATTTCCGTCCCCGGCATGGCCGAAGCAGGCTACGGCAATCCCGGTATCTTCCTGAAGCTTTCGCGCAAAATTTACCAAATCAACGAGTCTTGATCTGGGGACCACAATATCTTCATTCAACTTGATCAGACCGGTAGCGCGAAGCGAGTAGGAAAATTCGCGGCGGAGCTTCCACACAGCTTCACACTCTTCATCACTCCGGGCTTCTTCAACCGACAACGCGCCGGTTGAATCAATCAGCTTGTGAAGTTCCTGCAAATCGGAAATGAGAGAAGCTTTCCTGCCATCGATTTCCACAATCAAATGAGCATCACCTTCCGGCAGTGTGTCTGCACCGAGATAGTCCCGTGCAGCCTGCAGAGTGAAACCGTCGGTAATTTCCAGGGCAGATGGCTGCCACCGGGAATTGAGTATCGTCTCAACAGCTTTGGCTGCGTCCGCGAAGGCCGGGTAAGTCGCGGTCAGCATCATACGGCTTTCCGGCAGCGGAATAATTCGAAGAGTGGCTTTTACGATCACACCGAGAAGACCTTCCGATCCCACAAACATACCGATCAAATCGAGCCCGGTTTTGTTCTTGTGGCATCTACCGCCGGTGATGAGCAACTCTCCGTTCGGAAGTACCACTTCGAGGCCGAGAACATAGTGGCGGGTGACACCGTACTTTAAGCAGCGCGGACCGCCGGCATTGGTGGCGATAGTACCGCCCACTGAGCATTCTTTCAGGCTGGCCGGGTCCGGAGGGTAATACCATCCCCGGGCACCGGTTGCTTCAACGAGATCCTGCAGGATCACTCCTGGTTCAATCACGGCTATACCATCCCGGGGATTGATTTCAAGAATCCGGTTCATTTTGGCCACTGACAGAAGGATTCCCCCCTGAAGCGGAACGCAGCCTCCTACGTAGCCGACGCCGGCACCCCGTGTGGTAACGGGGATTTCGTTCTCAAAGGCAAAGCGCATGGTTGCCTGAACCTGTTCCGTGGTTTCCGCCTGGACCACAACATCCGGTTTGGCCATTGCATGCCAGCGATCAGTTCCGAATTCCTCACAAATTTCCCGTTCTGTTGAAATCAAACTCGGATCGAGAGATTTTTTGAGTTCTTCTATCCACTTCGGGACAGCATTGTCTTCATCAGTTGCCATAGCTTTGGTAAAAAGATCATCGCACCCACCGCTGAGGCTGCAAGGGACGCGAGCAAAACTGCGCCTGCGGAGGCATCCTTTGCTTTTGCGATCATGGGGTTTTGTTCCGGATGGGTTGCATCGGCCAGAGCCTCCAATGCGGAATTAAATGCCTCTGCTCCGGTTACGATTCCAATACAAAGGACCAATGCGATCCACTCCGAAAAACTGATCTTCAGCAAAAAGCCGAGAATCAAAACAATTCCTGCAGCGATACAGTGGGCTCTGAAATTGGGTTCGCTATGCCAGACCCAAGCAATTCCCTTCCCGGCGTAGCCAAAGCTGTTGGCCAGCCTGCGGAAAGAAAATTTACGGCTTTTTGCCATCCGGGTAACGAAAAATCATTTTGCCCCCGTTTTCAGTCATATGGTGCCCGTGAACCTAAGCAGCCATAGGTTGCAGATTATCAACTGCGATCAACTGCTTAAGAACCTGACTGGCGTTGAGGCGCGAGCGTTCCAGAACATAGCGGGAAACGGAGAGGCGCTTGGAAAAGGATTCTTCAATGTCGTCGTAGCACTCCTGAAGGCTGTGGACCAACGAACGCAGATGATCGATTGCGGATTCCAAAACCGGGCAGTCGCGCAAGTCTCCCTGGGCCTTTTTCTCGTCGATAAGGCGAAGCCGCTCTTCGGCTTTTCTCCGGGTCTCGCGCAATTCGGCAAGAACGATTTTTTCCGGCGCAACCTGACGCAAATCTTCAACAAGACCCAGTTTGGACAGTGTCCAAATCGCCCACTTGGTGGGATCCCACTGCCACGGTTTCACACCGTTTCGGTAGTCGTGCTGGAAAGTGTGATGGTAATTGTGGTAGCCTTCGCCGAAGGTGAAAATCGCCATGAGAAAGCTGTCTCTGGCGCTTCCCTGCGAGCAGTAAGGTTGTCTGCCCATAGTGTGACAAAGGGAGTTGATCAAAAAGGTGCAATGTTGAACCAGCACTACCCTCGTGATCCCGCCAAACAGGAAGCCGCCCCATGCTCCACCGGGACCAGCGTACCAGTAGCCAAGTAAAGTCGGCAGAAGGATGCCCACTACGATACCGATGATGTAGTGGTATTTGTGTTGCCACATGACCAGCTTGTCTTTGCGCAGGTCGGAAACATTATTTAATTCCCGCGGGTAGAGTTTGAAAAAGATCCAGCCGATGTGGGCCCAGAGGAATCCTTTGGAGATGGCATACGGGTCATCTTCCTCATGATCAGTGTGTTTGTGGTGATTCCGGTGGTCTGATGCCCAGTCCAGGGCGGAATCTTCAAAAGCGCAGGCGCCAAAAATTAAGGTGGTTAGTCTGACTGGCACGCTCGCTTTGAAAGCACGGTGAGCGAAAAGTCTGTGGTATCCCATAGTGATTCCCATTGCTGAAGCAGCAAAATAAAGCAGGAACATCACAATGAAGAATGGGTCCAGGCCGAAGTTAATGATGTACAAAGGCGTGCCGATGAGGGCAACAAAAAATGTGATAATGAGAAATGAACTGGTAAACCAGTTGACGCGGTTAAACGGTATATTACGGAACATAAGTGGAATCCTCGTGTTATGAGAAGTGAGTGAAAAAAACTAGTAAAAGCGCTCTTTTACCACTGATTTGACTGTTTTGCACGGGATTTATGGAAAACTGCAGGTCGGCCTAGCCTGTTTCCGGCATAAAAGTCGGCATCACAATGCCATCGACCGGTTGTGCTTCGCCGAGAACCTGGCCGAAGTGGATTTCAACATTACGGCCTCCCATTTGATAAAGAGCTTTCACCAGATCGGTTTGATCAACGGGGGCGAGACACACCACCTTTTTTCCTTTAAATCTTTCGAGCTGTTTGTGGACCAGAGCTGCCGCCACTTCGGCCGACCGGGCCACTCCGGGGCCCAGCATTCGACTGGCGGGGTGGTCTATTGAAACGAGAAATCCATCTACTTCACCATTTTTATCCGGGGCGACGAGAGTCTGCCAAATACCGCTTTGATTCTCCTCATAATAGCAGTAGTCCTGCTCCCGCGAAATTCCGCTAACCTCGAATTCGAGGTGGCCCATAGCCATCAGATCGTGAGGGTCCGCCTCTCTGACTTCGATGCCTGCAATTTTTTGCGGGGCTTTGACTCCATCCGGGGGAACATCAAACATCACATCCTGGTAGGCCGCGAAAGGGTAAAAGCCCTTTCGACTGTAGAGGGAAAAAGAATCAAGATTCATGGCGGAGGAAATGAGCCGGACCGGCTGACCTTCCTTTTCCGCAAAAGCGATCACCGAATCCATCAGGGCACCGGCGACACCATCGCCGAAATAGCTGGGGTGAACGTTTACGATTCCGACGGAAATATGCGTTTCCCTCGGGTGAACGAAACAGGAACCGATGATAATTTTCTTTGTATCGTGTTCAGCAACCATCGCGCAGCCCGGATCGAGATCTTCATATACGTCGCAAAAAAGCCGACAATCATCCGGGGAACCCTGAAAAATTTTGTAGCCTCGATTCGCCTGGTACCAGCTGTTTGTTGAAAGATAGATCAATTCGGCGACCGCATCGAAGTCGCGGGGTTGCATGGTCCTTATCGTGAACATACCCCGTCATGTAACAAAATTGGCGATGATTGGCAATCTTTTCAGATTCAACAGGGTACAATGTGGGATTGTACCCTGTTGAATCACCGCAAAATCACCCGGAGGCGGAGTCCGGGAAGAGGTTGCGATTGTCACGATTAATGTTTTCTGTAATTATCCGGTGAATTATGAGAATTGTTACTCTGTTTTTTATTGTTATGTCCATTACGCAAAGTGCGTTTTCAGAACCTTCGGAATTCATCCCTCTGTGGCCGGCCGGTCAGGTGCCTGGAGAAGCGGATGTCTCGCTCCCGGATGAAGCGGTTGAATTGAAGGGCGATTACCGGATCGAGATCATGTCAAATGTATCGGTTCCGGGAATCACTCTTTACCCGGCTCCGGAGCAAGGGAATTCGGGAACCACAGTCCTGGTATGCCCGGGGGGAGGATATAACATTTTGGCCTATTCACATGAGGGAACAGAAGTATGTGAATGGCTCAATTCTATAGGTGTAAATGCTGTGCTTTTGAAATACAGAGTGCCGCGTAGAAGCGGGTTGGAAAAGCATGATGCTCCGCTGCAGGATGTACATCGGGCGATAAGTATGATTCGTTCCCTTTCAGGCTGGAAAGGAATGGCCGGCAAGGTTGGTGTGTTAGGTTTTTCTGCCGGCGGGCATCTTAGCGCCATGGCGGTTACTTCCGATGGTGCACGAACCTATACAGAGGCGGATGAATACAAAAAGGTTTCCTGTGTGCCCGACTTTGGAATACTGGTTTATCCTGCCTATCTTCAGGATGAAAAGTCCCCGAATGAACTGTCACCGGAAGTAAAGGTTACCGGGGATACTCCCCCTGTATTCATCGTAGTTGCCCACGGTGACAGGAAGTGGGTGGAGGGTGCCGCGATTTTGTACCTCGCGATGAGAAGGAATAACAGGGATGCGGAACTTCACATCTTCGGTAAAGGTGGACATGGTTTCGGTTTGAAAAACACGAATGAAGAAATTCGCAGTTGGTCATCGCTGGCCGGTAACTGGATGCAGGCGATGGGATATATATCTGCGGAATAGGATCGCTGAAATCGATTTGGAGGGTTCTTTCCCTCAGGCAATTTGTGTATATATATTTATACTTTCGAAATATCCTGTTTTCGCGATGTAAATATACATGGGTAAATCTGTAGTTGGGGTTTACTGCGTCAGCTTGAAAATACTAAGAAAAATTTAGTTTTAAGCTTGCTTAAATTTATTCCTGAATGATATAGTCTTAGCACTTCGCGTCTGGGAATTATCGTGTTTATGACCAGTCGCGTTTTTTAATTTTTACCGTATCTGCTTCAAAATAACTATGATCATTTCTATCAGGCCCTGGTTGGAAGATTCCGACAGAAATCAGGATTGTTTGCCCGGGGGAGGAGATGGTTTGGTGGCATTGACGAGCGATGCAGAGATGGAAGAGTTACTTCAGGAAGCCGGTCGCCTTGATGAGTGGACGAATGCTTCCCGGTTGAATCGTATGGAATTTTATCATTTGCCGGTATTGGCTCGGGAGGTGCTTGAGGCTTTGCAACCCGGGCATGGAAAGCAGTTTTATGACGGCACGCTTGGCGGCGGAGGTCATACCGAATTGCTTCTTTCCAACGGTGCGCATGTAATCGGGAGTGATCAGGATCTGGATTCAATTGAATATGTGTCCAAAAAGCTCTCTGAATATGGTGACAGTTTTCTTCCGGTTCACGGCAATTTTTCCCGGATGGATGAGTTGCTGGCTTCGGTGGGTGTGGATCATGTGGATGGCGTGCTTCTTGATTTAGGCGTTTCGTCTCATCAACTCGATGAAGCAGAGCGGGGTTTTTCTTTTCGCAATGATGGTCCTCTGGATATGCGGATGGATCAAAGCTGCGGGATGACTGCAGCTGATCTTGTGAATACCGCTGATCAAGAGGAGTTGATCCGGATTTTTCGGGAATACGGTGAGGAGAACCGGGCGTACCATGCGGCGAAGGCGATTGTCGAGGCCCGGGCGGTGAAAAAGTTCGAGAGAACCTCGGAGTTGGCGGATGTTATTGCGAAGGTGATTCACAAGACCGGGCGGAATCATCCGGCGACAAAAGTTTTTCAGGCGCTGCGGATTGCGGTGAATGACGAGTTGGGCGTTCTTGAGGTGGTTTTGGAGAAAGCACTTAAAGTATTGCCGCCGGGTGGAGTGTTGGCAGTGATTACATTTCACTCTCTGGAAGATCGGATTGTGAAACAGTTTATGCGGGCGAGGAGTGAAAAAATGCTGGATCGTCCCGAGTGGCCTGAGCCGAAGCCCAATCCGCAATACTGTCTCGATTTACCTCATCGAAAACCGAAAGCGCCTCAAGATGATGAGGTGGATGCTAATTTCAGGTCGCGCAGTGCAAAGTTGCGGGTCGCGATAAAAGTGTAGAAAGAAATGGAAAAGAAAAACCGTTACCGAAATCCTGTTCGAGTTGCCGCAGTTTTCCGGTTGGTTTTTTTCTGTCTGCTTCTCGGGATTGTGGGTGGAACTTTTGTGTTTCTCAGAAATCTCCACGTGAAGCGTGGGGATGAAATCAGGAAGGTTGAGATCGAGATTGCCGAGCTGGATCATGAAATGCAGCTTTGGGAGATCCGCATTGCCGGAGCGAGAGATCGGATTGAGTTGTCCCGGCGATTAAAGTGGCTTGGCAGTGATCTCCAGCCGATTGATCCTTCGAGAATTTTGAAAATTGATGCAACGGCGGCGAAGGAATAACCGGTGGAAAAGAATCAACAGTCACGAATCATCAGCGTTTGTGTTTTTCTTTTGCTGCTGCTCGGTTCTCTCTCGGTACGGTTGATCTGGATTCAGGTGAACCGGGGCGCAGATCTGGCGGAAAGCGCGAGGGCTCACTATGAGTATGAGCAGGTTCTTGAAGCTCCCCGTGGCAGAATTTTTGATCGCAACGGTGAGTTGCTGGCTACCAGTCAAATCGTTTATGACCTTGTGGTCGACTGTGTTCATTTGCGGGATCCGGGGTTGGCGAAAGTAGGTCTGGCTAAAAAGGAATCAGGTAAACCGGGTGCTCTTCGGCACAGTTATGATCCCGGCGAGCTTCAGATCCGGTATATGGATTACGTCGTGGAAGTGATTTCCGGAGTGACACGGATTTCCGAAGCGGATCTGGCGCGCAAATTGAAATCCAGTGAGAAAGGTGAGTTGGTTTTGGCGCGCAATATTGAAGAAGACTACAGAAAAGAACTTCAGCAAATGCTTTCTGATGCGGCTATTGGCGGGATTTATCTCCGCAAAACTCACCGTAGAACTTATCCCAGTCCGCTGTCGTTGACTCATGTAATTGGATATGTGGGCGCCGATCAAAAGGGCAAGGAAGGGGTGGAGAGGGTTTTCGATGCGGAAATGACCGGGATTGACGGTTACAAGGTTTGCGAACGAGATCGTCGTCGCCGGGAAATTCTTGCCTATCGCAAGGCGTCAATCGCGCCGATTCCGGGCAGGGATGTCTATCTCACTATCGATATGGCCCTTCAGGCTGAGGTGGAAACGCAGGTCAGCAAGTTGATGACGATGTATCGACCGGAAAAGATCTCCACAATCTGGCTGCATCCGCAAACCGGTGAGGTTCTGGCCCTCGCGAACCGGCCCCATTTTGATCTCGAAACCCGGGTGGGAGAGAGGAGGAACATCGCAGTGGCAGATGTGTATCAACCCGGTTCGACTTTTAAGATCGTGGGGTTTGGTGCGGCGTTTGACCAAAAACTGGTAAAACCGGATACGATGATTGATTGTCACAATGGCGAGTACGACGAAGAAGGTTTCGTCATGAAAGATCATGCCCCTTTTGGAAAACTGACAGCGGAGATGGTTCTCGCGAAGTCCTCCAATATAGGCTCCTACATGGTTGCGAAACCGTTGGGGGAGAAGGCTTTCCATCGCTACATGGAACTGTTCGGATTTGGAACAAAAACAGGCATCGCTCTGACTGCCGAAAGTGCCGGAGCGATTTTTCCGGTCGATCAATGGACCCGGCCATCATTTTCATCCAAGGTGATCGGGTATGAAGTCATGGTGACTCCGTTGCAAATGGCTGCTGCCTGCGGAGTGGTGGCAAACAGAGGATTGTACAAATCTCCTGTGCTCGTTAAGGGGATTACCGACAGCGATATTTCGGGACTACGAAAATCGGCGATCAACCGGGAGCGCCGGGTCATTAGCGAGCAAGCTGCCCGTGATTTGAAAAATTGTATGGTATCGGCGCTGAGAATCGGAACGGCGCGGAGAGCGTCCATTCCGGGGTATACGGTCGCAGGGAAAACCGGAACAGCCCGGAAACACGTTGAGAATGTGGGCTATGTCGACGGTCGGTATGTGGTTTCCTTCGTGGGCTTTTTGCCCGCTGATAATCCTCAACTGCTCGGCATTGTTGTGATCGATGATCCCAAATCAAAAGACCTCGACCTCTATGGCGGAACAATTGCCGCTCCGGCATTCAAATCAATAGCTCAAGAGGCAGTAAAAATCCTTGGAATAAAACCGGATGTGCCTGATGAATTGACGTCGCTGCGGGATAAGTCCAATCTTGCCGTGGCACGTGAAGAATGAAGCTAGCAGATATTATTAATACAATTCACATCAAATCAGTTTCGGGATCGCTCGATATTGAAATTGATGATGTGTGTTTTGATTCCCGGAATGCGAAACAAGGGTCGGTTTTTTGTGCTCTGTCCGGGGTGAACTCCGATGGAAACGAATTCATCGAATCCGCGCTGGATAACGGAGCGTCCGCCATTATTTCGGAGCAGCCCTATCCGGCATCGACGAGTGCGACCTGGCTGCACGTCGGCAATGCCCGCGAAGCGATGGGTCTCGCCGCTGCGAATTTATACGACAATCCCTCGATGGAAATGCCGGTTCTGGGAGTCACAGGAACAAACGGGAAAACCACGACGGCTCTGCTTATTCACCATCTCCTGCAGTGCAATATGCGCCGCGCCGGGATGATCGGAACGATTGAATATGTCATAGGTGACCGCACAGTTCCTGCTCCCCACACCACACCGGAATCTCCCGAATTGCAGATGCTTCTTCGCGAAATGAGGGATGAAGATTGCCGCGGTGCGGTGATGGAAGTGTCGTCTCACGGATTAAGCCAGCATCGCACTACGGGAGTTCATTTCGATGTCGGGGTGTTTACCAATTTGAGCCAGGACCATCTCGATTATCACGGTTCGATGGATGCCTATTTTGAAGCGAAAAAACTCCTGCTCATGAGAATGGAGGAAGATCCCCGGAAGAAAGGGGTGATGGTGATCAACAAAGACGACAAATATGGTGACCGTTTGTTAAAGACTTCCGGAATCTCAAAGACTGAGATGATTAGTTTTGGTCGGTCCGCGAGCTGCGATTTTCAGGCATCTGATATTAAGTCGACCTTTGACGGAACC
>JARGOZ010000195.1:0-272 GCA_029213025.1 Verrucomicrobiales bacterium | reverse complement strand
CCAGTTCAAATTGTCGATGAAAGGGCGGCAATGTCTCGTCAAGACTCCCCTGATTGGCAATTTTAACGTCTATAATACCATGGCCGCGCTGGCTGCGGTAAAAGGGATCAAACTCAATTTGCGTGAGGCGATTAAAAATCTGGAGACTTGCCCACAGGTTCCCGGGCGCCTTGAGGCTGTTGGCGGGCGGCAGATCAACTATCGGGTGTTTGTCGATTACGCCCATACGCCGGACGCTCTGGTAAATGCCATTTCCACATTGCGGGAACTCA
>JARGOZ010000194.1 GCA_029213025.1 Verrucomicrobiales bacterium | reverse complement strand
AAAAATTAATTTTTTGAATTAACTTGAAAAATACCTTCTCATGGAAGGGTACAGTTCAAAAAAGATCGAATCCCGCCACTTTTGGCAGGTTCTCAAAGGCGCACCTTTGGGTCAGGTCGTATCAGATCACTGCGGTAGATTTTCTCTGCCTCAGGTGATCTGTTTTTGATATGGGCAAACCATAATTCGGGAGTTTTTAATCAAAAAGGCAGAATTTTGACCGCCTCGGAAAATAAAAAACCCACTATTATTTCGGGAATTTTCGGCGTGTAATCCGGCTCTCAAAAAAAATCCCGCTTCCGGCGAATCTATAGAAAGCGATTGTAAACCCGGAGATCTGCCCCCGGGCGTAACCTGCTCCCTATGAATATAAGCTCAAAAATTCTGCTATATATCTCTATCCACCGACAACAGCCAGCGAGGTTTTTTCTATCATCGTAAAACACGAATCCACTAAAAATCGACGCCACCGCCAAATGACTTAAACGCGTAAGTTGATCTTCCGCATCCCGCTAAACTGGCAGGTATTTTGCTAGGGTTCGACAGTATGCAACAGAGAGAAATCACGGAATTCAATTGTCAAAATCTTTAGTTACGATGATGAAGATCACAAACAGTAAATCCGACTCAGCCGGGAAAGATCGTGTATATGTGGCTGAACAACTCGAATCGCGGATTCTATATTCCGCAGCCCCGGTTGAGGCGCCCGTCGAGGAGTCCCCTGCCGAAAATTTATCGTCCGAAAATGCCGAATTTGAATCCCTCGAAAACTTCTTTAGTTCGTCTGAAACAAACTCGACTGATACATTTCCGGAGTCTACCGATCAGTCGGTAATCCTTACCAGCCTGAACAATCTCACCAGTGCCGAGTTAGCCATTCTTTCCGAAGCGGCAACCGGCCGCTGGGTTGAAGCCGGAATAAGCGCCGGGCAGTTGGATGCCTTACAACAGATCAGCTACAACATAGTCGACCTCGAAGCAGACATACTGGGTTCAGCAGAAGGCTACCAGATAGAAATTGATATCAACGCCGCCGGCAAAGGATGGTTTATCGACACCACTCCGTTTCAGGATGAGGAGTTCGGAATCGTCCTTAGTGCTACAGCTGTCAGGACTGAAGAACCTGCCCAGTTCGGGGTGGACTTGCTGAGTGTACTCATGCACGAGCAGGGCCATGTACTGGGCCTCGAGGATATATACGATTCAATCGGCGAAACCAGCGTGATGTACGGCTTGTTTGATGAAGGTGAACGCAGAATCGCTGCGGATGGTGAAGCCGACGAATCAGTCGCAGGTAGCCTCGAAGATGTTCATTACGCCGTGTTTGACGGGGCGGCAGACGGAACAACCGGGCAGGGAGTGAGCGGAGATCTCAATACCGGGACGAACTACACAGGAGATACTCTACCAGCTTCAACAGAAGGTGTTTATACCGAGGTCGTCATACTGGATGGAGATGCAGTTACCGCGTTAAATTCGGCGACTACGGAAGTCACCATTGATGTCGGCAGTGGCACAACATTTGCCGCCGTGGGAAACGCTCTTCAGTTTGATGGAACCGGTGTCAGTTTCACTATCGGTGAAGGGGAAATTGGAGAACAAACTTTCACTTTGGCAAATGATTCAGATATTCGCGTCTCAAACGATATTGACCAGGTTCAGACGATCAACGCCAACATAGTGTTGGGCACAGCAGGCAACAATGTCATTAATACGGGAGTCGCAGGAAGTACTCTGGTCATCAATGGCAAAATCGATGGAGGAGCCACAGGTGAACCGCTCCTCATTTTCACAGGCAGGGGCACGGCTGTGCTCAATGGCTCTATTGGAAGTGAAACCACCGTTGAACAGATATCGGTCTACGCAGGTACAATTCAGACGGATGCAGCCAATCTGAATAACACAAGGCTGCTATATTTTCGCCTTGGGCACCAAGCGGTAACCGGAACTTTGGAACTCATTGGCACAGAGGATGTATCGGTGGAATCCCAGCTAACCATAGGTAACAACTCCTCCGACGCTGTGAATAATGGTGGCAGCACTATCCTTAACAATGGATCAGGCGTAGTCACCTTTTCAAACACCAGTTTTAACGATGCCAACGACCAAAACAAATCCGCCAAAGACTTAACCCTCGGCGGAACAAATACAGGTCGCAATCTGATAGCTGGCAGTATTGACAACAACAATACCTATGGCGGCGGACTGGTTAACCTCATCAAACAGGATGAAGGAATCTGGGTTCTTGGCGGAGACAACGGATACACGGGCACCACGACAATCAGTGAAGGCCGTCTTGATCTCAATGGAACCAACCTTACCAATATTTCGGTTGCGAGTGGAGCTACCCTCGGAGGAAGTGGTGAAACGTCGGGTTCAATTTTGTTTTCCGATGGTTCGACAATCGCAGCCGACTCCACCGGCGCATTCAGCGCAGCAGCGGTAACCGTGGGAGACAGTGAGAACGACAGAATTTCCGTTAAGCTTGACAGTTATGAAGGAGATCCAATCACAATTCTGAATTTCGATACAGCAACTTCCAACATCTCTGCAGCCAATTTCGTGCTCGACCCGTCGGTTGTTCTTTCAGAAAGATTTTCATTTGCCGTTTTTGAAGAATCCTCACCTGGCGTGATAACACTCTCTATCGGTTACGACACCAGTACCTGGACAGGCACAGATTCGGATGCACCAACCGAATGGGACAATTACGAGGAAGACAATTGGTCGAATAGTCATGACACGAAGTATTCAGACGGGGATCATGTGATTTTCACAGACAGTGATACCGACCCAAATGCACCAGCAGACGACCAGACCGTCATATTGATGGAAGACGCGGAACCAGCTTCCATTACATTTTCCAACAATGATATCACCTATGAAATAAATGATAACGGGAATGGAGAGTCAATCACCGGCTCAACTGCGCTGGTCAAATCCGGTCAGGCGGATGTTACGATCAACACGGTGAATACCTATACAGGCGGAACTGTGCTTAATCAGGGAATCCTCACGATCAACACGGATACAGCCCTGGGAACCGGAACGGTTACGATTGAAGATCAAGGAGACACCCCGAAACTCATACTCGGTAGCAATGGCCTTTCTATCGACAACGATTTCATCATCACGAAAATTAATTCGGTCAAACAAATCATTTTTGATCCGGACGGAACTGGAAACATCGCCGAAATCACCGGCGATTTTACGATTCTGGAGACAACTACAGGTGCATTCGAATTTTATGCCGGAGACGGTGATACACTCATACTCTCCGGAGTATTAGCGGGAACGGGAAACCCCCGAATCCATGGGGGGACTGTCATAATTAACAATAGTGACAATTCCTTTGAAAACCCTTTGAGAGTCGACAGTGGAGTCGTGGAAATTACTTCGATAGCCGACACCGGCGTAAACAGTGCCGCCGGTTCCGGCGACAAAGTCGTTTTGGGTGCCGTAGACCATAGCGGAACTTTGTCCTACACCGGTTCAGGAGATTCAACTGATCGGCAGGTACAAGTTGGAATCGCGTTATCCGGCGAAACGACGCGAGAATTTATAGGCGGGGGAGCGATCGAAAATAATGGCGCTAACGGGGGATCAGGACTGATCTTCACCAATCCGACTCTGAACACACCGGACGTAGCAAGCGGCACCGGCGTGGGAGAGAGAACCCTGGCACTGGGCGGCTCCAATACTGACGCCAATGAAATAAAGGGTGCCATATTGGACAATAACGGGGACAATGGTGCGAATACGGTAAATCTAATCAAAGACGGCGAAGGCATCTGGACTTTGTCAGGTGATAACACCTATTCCGGCACAACTTCCGTCGACGCAGGCGAACTGTATATTAACGGGTCAACCGCCGCAGGTGCAGTTTCCATAGCCTCAGGAGCGACCCTCGGTGGTGCCGGCACAATCAACGGTGCAATTACCAGTGTTGGAGGA
Source organism: Verrucomicrobiales bacterium (assembly GCA_029213025.1). GTDB lineage: Bacteria > Verrucomicrobiota > Verrucomicrobiia > Verrucomicrobiales > DEV007 > Arctic95D-9. Next base: position 10,351 of record JARGOZ010000194.1, on the reverse strand, counting down.
ACCATCACCGGTGGAACCGGAAACACTCCCGGCACTCTTACCGCCGCCGGTGGATTGACCCTCGATTCCGATTCCACGTTCGAAGCCAGATTCAACAGCACTTCGATCTATAGCCAGGTAATCGCCAGCGGCACTGTTGACCTCGGTGGTGCAACTCTGTCCCTCGATTTCGAAACTACTCCTCCGGCAGGAACGGAATTTGTTCTCATCGATGGAGACACACCAATCACCGGAACCTTCAGCGGTTTTCCCGACGAAACCTCCGTAACGGTCGACAATCATCTATATTCCGTCGACTACAATGGCAACGATGTTGTGCTCAACTATATCGGCGAAGCAATCGTACCGGAACAACATTTCACAACCGTCGATACGGCAGTCATTTTCGGCTTCGATAACTTTTCCGGAGCAGGTTTTGCTCCCAATCCTGTCGCCGGGCAACTCGACAGCGATCAATGGTTGGTTACCGGCATGGATTACGATGACGGATCATTGGGAGGGACTTACACTTCGGATGATTTCGCAAGAGGTGAAAACGACGGCGGTGTTACAACGGGAGGGGTCTACGCCTTCGATATAGACAATGACCCCGAAAAAACAGACCCGGCACTCGGAGTTCAACCCGGCGGAAGTGACTTCACTCCCGGTGGGATTGTGCTTAAACTCACCAACAATACGGGCGCTACCCTGAGCAGAGTTGACGTAGCTTTTGATATCGCAATTCTTAACGATCAAGGCCGGTCCAACGCCCTGTCTCTCCAGTATGCGACGTCGACTGATGGCCTGATTCCGGAAGAAGGAGAATTCACAGATGTAGCAGACAGTATGGTCATTTCAGGTGAAACCACCGATTCCAGCCCTGCCTGGGAGGTGACCCGCAAGGACCTGGCATTAACCGGTCTGAATCTCGCTGACGGGGATTCCCTCTTCCTCCTGTGGACTGGTGATGATGTCGACGGTTCGGGGTCACGCGATGAATTTGCCCTCGATAACGTTGTAATAACACCGCGTGTCAACGCTGCGCCGGAAATTACCGGAGGAGCGACTGCTACGGCAACCTTTGCCGAGAATGACTCCACGACAAATATCGTTTACGATGTCGAAACCACAGACGACAAAGACGCGGAAGGATCAGGACTCACCTATTCGTTCTCCACAATCTACGGAGGTGCGGACAATGGCCAATTTAATCTCGATATCAACACCGGGGAAATCACCTTCAAGACCTCCCCGGACTTCGACATCGCCGGTGATGCCAATAGTGATAACGACTACGAGATCGAGATAACCGTTACCGACGGTGGTTTATCAACCGACGTGCAAAACATCACGGTCAGCGTAACCAATGAAAATGATAATTCACCTGTTATCACTTCAGAAGCCGCAGTCGAGATAGCGGAGGGAACAACTACCGTGACGACAGTAGTCGCCACTGATACCGATGGCGACACCGTGACCTACAGCCTGACAGGCGGAGCGGACAAAGATGCCTTCTTAATCGATGAAACCACCGGGGAGTTGACCTTCAATTCCACCCCGGACTTCGAAACACCTGTGGACGATGACACTAATAATATATACGAAGTGGAAATCACAACTGCCGATGGAACCAACACCGATGTGCAGACAATCACGATCACGGTTATCAATGAAAATGACAACTCACCCGTCATCACGTCAGAAAGCACAGCTGATGTAGTGGAAGGAACAACTACCGTAACAACCGTGGTCGCTACCGATGCGGACAACGACCCCGTGACCTACAGCCTTTCAGGCGGTGCGGATCAGGAAGATTTCTCAATCGACGAAAACACCGGAGAGTTGACCTTCAATTCCACCCCGGACTTCGATTCTCCGGCGGATGCCGACTCCAATAACATCTACGAAGTCGAAGTAACTGCCACCGATGGCTCCAACACTAATTTGCAAACTATCACGGTAACGGTGATCAACAGCTTCAAGATCAACACCTGGACAGGAACAGATTTGGATGCTCCCACCGAATGGGATAACTATGAGGAAGACAATTGGTCAAACAGTTATGACTCGAAATATACAGACGGGGATTATATAAAATTCTCCGATAGTTTAATCGAACCCGATGCACCCTCAAGCGACCAAACCATCGTGTTGATGGAAGATGTGAAACCTTCATCCATCACATTCTCCAACGACAACATAGCCTATGTAATAAATGATAACGGTAATGGAGAATCAATTTCCGGATCGACCACTCTAACAAAAAAGGGCACCGCAGAAGTTACCATCAATTCCTCAAACTCCTATAGCGGTGATACTTACCTGACTCAGGGAATACTGCACATCAGCACGGATACAGCACTTGGTTCGGGAACCGTTTTACTGTATGATAACGGAGTCACTCCTCAGCTCATCCTCGACAGCAACGGAATGGTAATTGGCAATAACTTTGTTATTCAGGACGCCGGTTCAACCAAACAAATTCGCTTCGATCCGGACGGAACCGGAAACTCCGCTGAATTCACCGGGCACTTCAATTTGCTTGAGTCAACTTCGGGATCATTCGAAATCTACGCCGGAGAAGGTGACACCCTGATCTTCTCAGGGCTGTTGTCCGGAACAGGGAACCCCCGAATTCGCGGAGGCACAATCGTGTTGAATAACGATGACAACTCCTTTGATAATCCGTTGAGAATCGACGGCGGCACTGTGGAAATCACTTCAATCGCTAATGGTGAGGTTAACAGTGCCACAGGTTCCGGTACTAAGATCTTTTTGGGTGCGATAAACGATGACGGTGTCCTTTCCTACATCGGATCCGGAGATTTTACCGACCGGCAGATTCAAATTGGTATATCATTGAGTAACGAGAGTAATGAATACACCGGCGGAGGAGTTATTGAAAATAACGGTGCAAACGGAGGCTCGGGACTGATATTCACCAATCCTACACTTAATACTCCGGAAACAGCGAGCGGATCCAGGGTAGGAGAACGAACTCTGACTTTGGGCGGAACCAATACTGATGCCAATGAAATTCAGGGTGCAATCATTGACAACAACGGGGAGGGCGCGAATACAATAAACCTGGTCAAAGACGGCGAAGGTATCTGGACATTATCCGGAGTTAATACCTACACCGGTACGACCTCCGTCGATGAAGGAGAACTTTACATCAACGGTTCAATCGCCGCCGGTGCAGTTTCCGTAGCGGCTGGAGCCACACTCGGTGGAACCGGCACCATTATCGGTGCCATTACCAGTGTCGGCGGCACCGTCACCGGCGGGACCGGGGATACTCCAGGCACTCTTACCGCCGGAGGCGGATTAATACTCGATGCTGACTCCACTTTTGAAGCCAAACTCAACAGCGATACCTCCTATAGCCAGGTAGTCGCCAGTGGAACGGTTGATCTCGGAGGCGCAACTCTTTCACTCGATTTTGCAACGCCACCCATGGTTGGAACGGAATTCATTCTCATCGACGGAGACACACCCATAACCGGAGCCTTTAGCGGCTTCCCCGACGAAACTTCAGTCACCATCGACGGACATAACTATACGGTGAACTACGATAGCAATGATGTCGTGCTAACCTATCTGGGCGAAGCCGGTGCTCCGGAACAACACTTCACAGAGGTTGATTCCGCTGTCACTTTCGATTTCTCCGAATTTGCCGGCACAGGCTTTGCAGCCGATCCGGTCAACGGACAACTCGACAGTGATCAATGGGTGGTTACCGGCATGAGTGACGGTGACATAGCATTGGGAGAAACGTACACTACCGGTGATTTTTCACGCGGCGAAAATGACGGCGGCACCGGAACAGGTGGAATCTACGCCTTTGACATCGATAATACTTCCGCTGTTGACCCGGCGCTCGGCATTCAACCCGGCGGAAGCGATTTCACTCCAGGTAGAATCATACTCAAAATCACCAACCAAACCGGCTCTACTCTAACCGGCGCGGATGTGGCTTTTGATGTAGCCTTTCTTAACGATCAAGATCGCTCCAGTTCACTTACCTTCCAGTTCGCCACTGCAGCAGCCGCAGACGCCGGAAGCGTTCCCGAAGCGGGCCAATTTACAGACGTAGCCAACAGTACCGTTACTTCTGACGAAGCGGCCGATGGAAGTAACGCCTGGGTAATTACAGGCAAATCCCTGATACTTACCGAACTGAATCTCGCTGACGGGGATTCCTTCTTCCTCCTGTGGACTGGTGATGATGTCGACGGTTCGGGGTCACGCGATGAATTTGCCCTCGATAACGTTGTAATAACACCGCGTGTCAACGCTGCGCCGGAAATTACCGGAGGAGCGACTGCTACGGCAACCTTTGCCGAGAATGACTCCACGACAAATATCGTTTACGATGTCGAAACCACAGACGACAAAGACGCGGAAGGATCAGGACTCACCTATTCGTTCTCCACAATCTACGGAGGTGCGGACAATGGCCAATTTAATCTCGATATCAACACCGGGGAAATCACCTTCAAGACCTCCCCGGACTTCGACATCGCCGGTGATGCCAATAGTGATAACGACTACGAGATCGAGATAACCGTTACCGACGGTGGTTTATCAACCGACGTGCAAAACATCAGGGTCAGCGTAACCAACGAAAACGATATTTCACCTGTTATCACGTCAGAAGCCGCAGTCGAGGTAGCGGAAGGCACAGCTACCGTTATGACAGTGGTCGCTACCGATGGCGATGGCGACACCGTGATCTACAGCCTGACAGGCGGAGCGGACAAAGATGCTTTCTTAATCGATGAAAATACCGGGGAGTTGACTTTCAATTCCATCCCGGACTTCGGTTCTCCGACGGATGCCGACACCAACAATATCTATGAGGTAGAGGTAACGGCTACTGATGGAGTTAATACCGATGTCCAATTAGTATCCGTAACGATAACGAACGAAGAAGTGAACATGGCTCCTCTGGTTTCCGCTGACAGTTACTCAGTTTCCTCAGCAGAAGGAAGCCCGACCGGCAATTCCGGCACTTTTTCTGATACCGCCGGCGATACCGTAACGATCACAGCTTCAACCGGAACGGTGATACAAAACAATACCGACGGCACGTGGAGTTGGACCTACACTCCCGGGGATGGTCCCGACGATTCGCGAACAGTAACGATTACTGCTACCGACAGTGAAAACGCTGTTACTACCACCAGCTTCGAATTAACAGTCTACAACGCAAACCCGGAGGCAGACGGAGGACTTTCCATCATTACAGATGAGGACAACGGCGGCAGCGTGAATCTACTCACCGGCGCGACGGATCCCGCAGGAGCAAACGATACTCTAACTATCGATATTTCCGGGTATACGAACAACGGGGACGGCACTTTCAGTAAAGCTACCGATCAGGGAGGAAGCATCACAGTGGATCCGTCAACAGGAGAAGCCACCTACACCCCGGCGTTCAACTTCAATGGCACAGATTCATTCAGCTTCACTGTGCAGGATGAAGATGGCGGTATCTCTACTATAGAAACGGTAAGCATCCTGGTGAATCCTGTAAATGACGCTCCGGTGCCAAACGGTGATTCCAATACAGCGTCCAATTCGATCTCAAAAGATATCGCTGATGGAGACGAAGTCGGAATTACCGCCGACTTTGGTGACGTCGACGGGGACACCATCGCATACAGCCTGATCGATGATGCGGACGGCGCTTTCGAAATTGATCCGGTAACCGGGGTCGTCACCGTTGCTGACAGGACGAAACTTGATTTCGGCTCAAGTTCACTATATCCCATAATCGTTCAGGGATCTGATGGCAATGGCGGCGTTCAGACACAACAGTATTCCATTGCAACCGTCAGCAGCAATGAGTTAATCCCATTTGTCGGCATCTTCGATGACAATGGCCTTACAGGAGTAGTTGCAGCTCAGAGTAGTGAAACCGATAACAGCCTGACTCTGGTTACTCTACTGGACCAGGCACACTCAGATTTGGAGCTGGTTCTGACAAATAAATCAACCGGTGAAAAATTGTTTTACTCCCCTGTCAACATCGACCGGATTAACGGATTGCAGTCAATCACCATCGGAGGTTCAATCTTGCAGAATCTGTCTCAGTATTCTGCCGTGCTGAGACTGGGGGGCACAATGATTCTTGAGTTTCAGGATGCCGAAGATTTGCTTGATGAACTCTCCGGAAATGAAAGTACTCCGGGATGGCTCACCAGCTTTTACCAATTTCACAACTTCGATTCTTCCCTGGTCTAATTGAACCCTGTCGAATCTGAAACTGTACCCTGTTCCATCCGCGACCCAACAGGGTACAAACTACTTTCCCGAAAATTTCGTGGTTTTTCCCCTGATTCGGCTTCAGGATGGGCCATGAAAGTCATCAAAGTAAAATATGCGATCTGGGCGCAGGACATGGACCGGGCTCTCGCTTTTTATGAGTCGCTTTTCGGCGGGAAAATCACTCTGCGCACCGATGTTTGGAGCGAGATCGAAGTCTGCGGCGCGACCATTGGAATTCATGCGGACGGAGAGGGCAAACGAACCTGGACGGGACTTTCATTTCAGCTCGATGATCTCCGGGAGGGAATTGAGAAATTGAAATCCTGCGGCGGCGAACTGACCCGCGAACCGGTAGACACCAAGGAAGACCCGCTGCACCTCGCCATGTGTGTCGACCCCGAAGGCAACGAGTTTATGATGACTCAGAAGCGGACCGGTTGAAACCGCGTTATTTTAGCTTAGCCTCATGGCATGAAGCATTTTTCCCGTCTCTGCCTGCTCCTGCTGTTCAGCGCACTCTACCTGCAGAGTTGCGATAAGATCGATTCCGTCTTGAACCCGAACTGGCTGATCGGCACCTGGGAGATTGATCAACAAAGAACTGTAGATGCATTTTCCCGGAATAATCAGAAAGATATTCCCGCCGGAGGTCTCGTCGGAGAGTTGGCGGCAAGCGCCGTTCGCAAGTCATTTGAAGCCATGGTCGCCGCTAAAGAGAACGTCCGCTTCGAATTTACCGAGACCGAAATGTCCGATGGCGGAATAAAGAAAACCTACGAAATCGTGAATCGCCCCGATGCTAATCAAATCAAGATCGTCGATTCCAACGATATCGTAAAAGTCTATCACCGCGAAGGTGAAAGCATTTGGTACCACTTCAACGGAAACGAAAACATTCAGGTCTATCTGAAGCGCGTTTCCCCGTAATTTTTTAGACGAAAACTATGTCGATACTGGAACAAGCCCATCCGTGGCTCAAGGACCTCGTGGCCTACGATCCCGGAAAACCTATTGAAGAAACCGCTCGCGAGCTCGGTCTGGAGCCTGGCGATATCATTAAACTGGCTTCGAACGAAAATTCGCTCGGACCTTCGCCAAAAGCTGTCGAAGCGATGAAAAAAGCCGTCGAAATCGCGCATATATATCCCGACGGAGGTGGCTACAAGCTGCGCACCGCGATAGCTGAAAAATTCGGCCTGCAACGGGAAAATATCGTTCTCGGAAACGGTTCTAATGAAATTATCGAGCTGATCGGTCACGGTTTCCTCAAACCCGGGGACAACGTCATCGCCGCGGAGCATGCCTTCGTCGTTTATAAGCTGATGGCGACTCTCTTCGGGGCAGATACCATCGAAGTGCCCGACCCTGGATTTGTTCACGATCTTGATGCGATGGCCGCAGCCATCACCCCGCAGACCCGGAAGATTTTCATCGCCAATCCGAACAACCCGACAGGAACGCTGGTCGGGCAGGAGGAAATTGACCGCTTTATGGACAAGGTGCCAGGCCACGTCATGGTTATCTTCGACGAAGCCTACTACGAGTTTCTCGAAGAACCACCGGACACGATGAAATATGTCCACGAAGGCCGGAATGTGGTCATCATGCGGACCTTTTCCAAAATTCAGGGACTGGCCGCACTGCGAATCGGCTACGGAATCACCACTCCGGAAATCGCCACGATCCTGCAGAAATGCCGGCAACCTTTTAACGCGAATGCCATCGCCCAGGCAGGTGCCCTCGCCGGTCTGGCCGACCACGAACACCAGGACGCCACCCGGGCTATGAATAAAGCGGGATTGAAATTCTACAGTGCCGCTTTTGATGAAATGGGTCTGGAATACGTTCCGAGCTTCGCCAATTTTATCCTCGTAAAAGTCGGCGACGGAGACCGCGTTTTTCAGGAAATGCTCAAGCGTGGCGTCATCATCCGCGCGATGCGGGGTTACAAACTGCCGGACTGGGTTCGCATCTCCGTCGGCACCGAAGCGGAAAACAAACGTTGTATCGAGACGCTGAAAGAAATTCTATGACCACTCACGAATGGCGGGACCGGGACGAAGATAACCGGCTTATTTTCTACCGGGCGAAACATCACTCGGGGGTCTGGACCTTCCATTCCCGTCCCAAAGACGAGGAACACTGGACCAATTACGAAACGCCTCCCCTTGAGCTACTGGAGTCGTTTCGCGATGTTCTCTGGAATAAAATCCAGCGACGGCGGGCTCCGGAGGAACAAATTGCTATCATCGACGCCATGCTGGACGAGTTGCGTTCCGCGCTCCCGCAGGAAGAGGAATAACGAACCGTACGCGGGGAAAAATGGCTGATCACCTCACGCCGGAACGCCGCTCATGGAACATGAGCCGGATCCCCAACAAGAACACCAAACCCGAGCTGATAGTCCGCTCCATCCTGCATCAGATGGGGTATCGCTTCACGGTAAACGGGCCGAAAAACAAAAAACTCCCCGGCAAGCCGGACATCGTGCTTCCCAAATACAAAACGGTGATTTTTGTTCACGGCTGTTTCTGGCATCGCCACAAAAACTGCAAAGAAACCACCACGCCAAAAACCCGCACAGAATGGTGGCTCGAAAAATTCGAAGGCAACGTCCAACGGGACCGGAAAAATCAGGCACTGCTCAGGAAACAGGGCTGGAAGGTGTGCGTGATTTGGGAATGCCAGACAAAAAAAGATCACCTCGTGGAGAAAGTCGCCCGGACTCTATCCCGAATGTTGCAACAACCGGTTCGTTAGCTGGATTTTTCCCGCGATAACGCTTTCGACAGACGCGGATTCCTCCGCAATAATCCCGCCTATGAAAATTGCACCATATTTGGTCGCCGGGGCAGCGTTGATTGCCATTTCACTGGTTAATGCCGATGACAAAGCGGGTTGGACAGATTTGTTCGACGGAAAAACTCTCAACGGCTGGAAACATTCCACTCTGGGAACCGCAAAATACTCTGTTGTCGACGGAACTATCAAAGGCGAAACAGTCGAGGGCAGCCCGAACTCCTTTCTCCTCTCGGCGGAACAATACGGCGATTTCGAGCTGGAGTTCGAAGTCAAAGTTCACGACAGCCTCAATTCCGGCGTACAAATCCGGTCCCGCGAAAAATCGGAAGCCGATGTAGCCTCCACCGACGAAAAGAAGAGAAACAATAATCTCGGTCGATTCTTCGGACCTCAAGTGGAGATCGAAGCCAGCCCCGGACAGGCCGGCTACGTTTACGGTGAAGCCACCGGTCGCGGCTGGATTTCGAAAGAACCAGGTGAAGGTGCCGCTCACAAACACATGAAGAACGGCGAATGGAACAAATTTCGCATCGTAGCCAAAGGCAACAACATCCAGACATGGATCAACGGAAATCAGGTCGCCAACCTGACGGATGAAGAGATTTTCAAGACGCACCCGAAAGGCCACATCGGTCTTCAAGTACACGGCATCAAAAAAGGCACCGGTCCTTATGATGTTTATTGGAAAAATATCAGACTCAAAACTCTGTAAGTTTTCCAGGAAACACACATCATTTTACACAAAAAAACCGGCTTTTTCCTTGCGGAAGAAGCCGGTTTTTTTCTAAAGTTCAGTATTGGACATGCGGTAAATTTTTCCGAATCTACCGTTTAATCTAATAAGGAGGAGGGGCCCGGTGCTGTGTCAGCAGCACCGGGTTTTTTTGTGCGGAGGGATAATAAGGAGGAGGTATGAGGTGGGTTACCTGTTATTGCTGTATACAGAAAATCTGTGACTCTCCTTTCAAATATTTTTGGGAGAAATCAAAATGGGCGTATCTTTAAACCTGATTTCATGAGCGACATCGCGACAAACAAAAAAGCGAGACGGGACTTTCTCATCTCCGACACCTACGAATGCGGAATCGTGCTTCGGGGCACGGAAGTGAAATCGATTCGCGCCGGCAAAGCCAACATGTCGGAATCTTTTGCACGGGTCGACCGCAACGAGCTGTGGCTCTACAACTGCGATATTCGTCCCTACGACCATACCGCCGGATTTTTCCAGCACGAGACTACCGCCCCGCGCAAGCTGCTCATGCACCGCCTTGAAATCGACCGGATCTTCGGGATGGTG
>JARGOZ010000193.1 GCA_029213025.1 Verrucomicrobiales bacterium | reverse complement strand
GTTACTCCGGCGTCGAGGCAGGAAGTCCGGATTTGAGCGGCAAAATCGATTTCGTAATCCGGGGGACGAATACAGGGAGCCACCTGAACGAGAATGTCCCCGGCGCTGCTGCCGAAGTTCTTTTGCATCATCCGAATCGCTTTTCCCGCGATGCCCAGTTCCGCACCTTTTTTGCCGGAGTGAACCAGTCCGCAGGCCCGTTTCACAGGATCGATAAGAAAAACGGCACCGCAATCGGCGACATAGATCCCGCAAAACTGCCCCGGGCAACCGGTCACCAGCCCGTCGGTATCGGGAAAATGGGTTGCCTCCGGCCCGTTCGTCCCGCAGACCGCTATGTTGTCGGCATGGATCTGCTCTCCGGTCGCCAGTTGGCTTCGCTCGACTTTCATTTCACTGAGACAGGCATCAAAATGCGGTTTCAGCCGCGAAATCGCGGTATCCCGGTCCGTTTTTACATCGATCTCCGGATTTCGGCAGATAAATCCGTGTGTCAGTCCGTCAAGACCTTCGAGAGCAGGGTAAGTATCAATCCATTGTCGGCTCATGGGGCGTCAACCAACGCAGCGATGCGCTTTTATCAAGTTCCATCTCAACCGACCGCTAATATTCGTATTTGACAGTAACGCAACGCAAATGCATTAACAGTAATGTGACGAAGGCCGTCAGAGCAATTTGACACGGTTTCAGCCTGCATCACCAAGCTGCGTCCTGCTGTCCCTGTTAAGGGCAGCGGGAAGCACGCTGCTTCCGTAAAATCAGTTGATTTTTCGTAAATTTAGTGTATCGAAGCTGCTTTTCTTGCCCGGTGGCAAGTTAGAAATGTAATAATTTCGCGTTACCCATCTGATTACCTGGACACACCATGGCTGAAGAATCCAATATCATTGCTTTTCCTGGAAACGAAGTTCCCGGGGGCAATGCCGTCAAAGGGTCGTCAGGAAAGGGATTTACTGATATGAGAAGTGAGCTAGTCGACGAAGCCTCCAAAATAATTCCGGAGCCGCCTGTATTAATCAATTTGGTCTCCCGCAGGGTGAAACAATTGAACCTGGGCCGTGCCCCTCTGGTTAGAACCGATCACCGTATGGGAGCTGCTGATATCGCTCTGACGGAGATTATTGAGAAAAAGATCAGTCCCGACTTTCCGGAAGGGGAAGAGTAAAATCTCTTCTCTGCCTGCGAGCATTCAAAAAACTGGACTGTTCAACCTCTATGCGCTAGAGGTTGCACTTTTGTAATCCGAAACACGTTATGTCTGCCGTAAGACAGAAGACCCTGGCTTCACCTTCCACGATGACCGGCACCTCTCTCCATACCGGAGAACAGGTGACTCTGACTATGAAACCCGCCCCTGAAGGGCACGGGATTCGATTTCGTCGCGTGGATCTGGACGATCAACCTTTCATCGAGGCTCATGTCTCGAAAGTGCAAACCGTTGAGCGGGCCACCACTCTGGCGGAAGGGTCGGTCAAAGTTCACACCGTCGAACACGTCATTTCCGCTCTTGTTGGAATGGGCGTGGACAATGCCCTCATCGAAATGGATGCCAACGAACCGCCCATTGGTGACGGCTCCGCAAAACCTTTTGTCGAGTGCATCAAGCAGGCCGGTATCAAGGAACAGGACGATTACCGCTCTGTTTTCGAGGTTCGTGAACCGATCCACATGGACAACGGCAAAGGGTCGCTGATCACCATCGTTCCGGACAAAGGTCTTCGTGTTTCCTGTACTCAGGTGGGCCCGAACGGCCGCATGACTCAGTATTTTTCCACCGAGATCACTCCCGAAATTTACGAAAATGAAATCGCCCCGGCGAGAACCTTTGTTTTCTACGAAGATGTCGAGCCGCTACTCGAAAAAGGCCTGATCAAAGGCGGCAGTCTCGAAAACGCCGTCGTAGTCAAAGGGGAATCGGTGATGAGTAAAGAGGCCATGCGCTTCGATGAAGAATTCGCTCGTCATAAAATTCTCGATATCCTCGGTGATCTGATGCTTAGCGGCAAGCGGATCAACGGGCACATCATCGCTGTAAAACCGGGCCACGGTCCCAATACGGAGATGGCCAGGCTCATTGACAAAGAGCTGCAGAACACTCGTTCGATGATTCCGCCGGTGCAAATCCCTTACGGGGAGAGCGTGCTCGATACCATGGAGGTGCAATCCATTCTGCCGCACCGTTATCCTTTCCTCATGGTCGACCGTATCGTCGGCTTCGATGGAGACATGGGTTGTACCGGTATAAAACAGGTCACCATCAATGAACCTTATTTTCAGGGGCATTTCCCCGGTCACCCGGTGATGCCCGGAGTGCTGCAGATTGAAGCTATGGCTCAGGTCGGTAGCATCATCCTTCTGCGGATGCCTGAGCACCAGGGGAAAGTCGGTTACTTCATGAGTGCCGATAAGGTGAAATTCCGGAAACCGGTTATGCCGGGAGACACTTTGTTCATTGAGTCGAAACTTTTGAAAATCCGTCGCAGCATCGCCTCGGCCCAGTGTCGTTGCCTGGTGAACGGTGAAGTTACCTCGGAAGGTGAACTAAAGTTTGCGGTTGTGGATAGCTAAGGTTTGATCCATAACTAACCGGAATGGGGACAGAAATTCATCCGACTGCGGTCGTTGACTCGAAGGCCGAGCTGGGGACTGGTGTCAAAGTCGGTCCCTACTGTGTGATCTACGCCGGAGCAAAAATCGGCGACGATTGCTGGCTGCAAAATAACGTAACTGTCGATGGTCCCACTGAAATCGGAAAAGGGAACCGGTTCTACGCCTACGCTTCTATCGGGCAGCAAACTCAGGACTTAAAGTACGAGAAAGAGCCGACCTACCTGAAAATTGGTGACAACAATACTTTTCGCGAGTTTTGCACCATGAACCGGGCGACATCCCCCGGCGACGCTACCATCATAGGCAGCCATGGCAATTTCCTCGCCTACAGCCATATCGGACATGACTGTATCGTCGGGGATCACGTCATTTTTTCCAACAACGGTACTCTCGGCGGCCATGTCATCATGGGTGATTACGCGATTCTCGGCGGCCTTACCGCGGTGCATCAGTTTTGTAAAATCGGAGCCCATGTGATTACCGGAGGTTGCTCCAAAATCGTCAAAGATATCCCGCCATTTATGATGGCTGACGGGAATCCCGCCAAAGTCCGGACTCATAATGCCGTAGGCCTGCAAAGGCGCGGATTTTCCGACGATGCAGTCGCATCGATCCGCCAGGCATTCAAGATTCTCTATCGCGATAAGCATACCACCTCAAAGGCCCTCGAAATTCTGGAAGGTCTCGATAATCCGACTTCCGAAGTCAAAGAGATCATCGATTTCGTGAAAGATTCCGACCGCGGAATTCATTGAGTTCATTTGGCCGAAAAAGGCCACCGTTCAACAGGGTACAGTCCCGCATTCAACAGGGTACAGTTTGAGACCTGACAGGGTACAGTCGTCGATGCGCGGTGCGCAGGCTATTCCGTTTGGTCTGCCGTTAGAATCTGAAAATTGAATTCCGTTTCGACTAAAGTTTTAAGGATGCGATTCCACTCTCTGGAACACCTGTAGTTTACTTCACGAACCCGGTTGGCGAGGTGAACCTGGACAACGATCGTCTTGAACTCAGGAAAGTTTTTCTGCCAGGTAGGCGCGGCTTCATCGCTCAGCCATTTCTCTATCAGGCCGGGGTCGCTCTGGCTGCATTCATTGAGCAGGCTGGAGTTTATGTCTAGGGTTTTCCGGTACTCGGAAAGGAGGATTCCCTGATTGTAAAATTGCAGCAGGCAATCTGTATCGATGTCCTGCCATCCATTGATAAACAGAGGACGTTTCTGATCCCACTCGATATGATCTTTGACCGAGTCGTCCAGTTTATCGAATAATTCAATAATGCGCGCCGAGATCCGGAAGCTCTCAAAAAGGACATCCCGTGTGTCGTGCGAGCCGAAATGAATGTGGGGCAGCAGAGCGTCGGCACTGATGCCGGTCGCATCGCAGGTAAGCTGCATTTCCTTAAAATACCTGGTCGCCCGCGCTGTTTCCGAGGCAACCCGTGGTGCCACTGCTGCGATTTTGTGGTAGTCGAGTCCCAGCCACAGACAGACTCTCTCGGCGGCGTAGGCGGGACCGTACTTTCGGGCGAGTAACAGCGCGTCATCCGGAATAAAATAGATACCTACCCGTTGCAGCAGGTACAAGGCGTATTTTTCCCGGGCGTCGGCGATCATACCGGTTTCCCGCTCGAGATCTCCGGCGTCCGGGGCACCAAAAAAATTGAGATCTTTGTATTTGTCTACGATCTCATGAATTCGTTTTCGTTGCTTTTTCTGCAATTTTTTCACCTTGCGGTGATGGCGCAACTCGCGCCTGGAACGAATCCGCTTTAGAAGCCAACTCATCAGTTCCCTTCTTTGAGATCGTTCCGGGATCTGTCTTTGGTAGAGAAGAGTTGGAATTCAATCCGCCGGCGTTTTGAGTCATCTTTTCCGGTTGGGTTGGTATCGAGACGGTAGTCGGTATCGACGAGGGCACCGGCTGACATGGGGACAAAATAGTCGATGTTTTTGAACAGTTTACCCTGATTCCTGATCTCTTGAAAATACTGGGTTACCACTACCGCGCGAACCATGCCCAGTTCAGAGTTGGAGGCTGTATCATCGGCCAGTATGGCAGCCGCCCGGTCGAGGTTGCCACTTCTTCCACCTAAGCGCCCCGGCTGACCTTTCAGATAGGCGGCAAGAGCGGAGTCGAGGTCAAAACGTTTCGACCGGTTGAGTACGGGAGCGGTATCGGCATGGCCGATAATTTCCAGTCCGTCGAACCCGTGGTTTCGTGAAATCCGGTCAATGGTTCGGGCGATATCCATTAACTCGACCTGTAAGTCCCCGGTAATTCGTGCCGTCTTGGAGCCGAAGTTTTCTTTGATGTCGATAGACAGAGCTGCATCGACATACCTCGGTTTTTTGAGGGCGAAAACTACGATAAAAACAATCAGTAGAATGAGGAAAATTTCATTCTCCGGTTTGATGCCCCGTGCTCTCATGATTACGACAAACGACCATTAAGTTTTACAAGCTCCTGAAGCACTTCATCCCGGTGTGATTCCTCGATCTGCCTCCGGGATGGATCTTCACTGATAAATTTATTTACTTCTTCCAGCAGTTGATTGGCCTGTTCGAGAAGAGCTCGGTGCTGCGCCAGTTCCTGTTCCGCTTCAATCAAGCTTGCCCGGGAAGTGCCGAGAACATCTGCTGTGGCCTGTAGTTCCGAGTTGAGTTGTTCGGTCAGTTTTGGGTCCAATGCCAGAGATATACTTTCGGCTGAAACAAAAGGTGTATCCTCGCGTTCTATCAGGCCGCCGAAGAACCATCCTACCAGACTACTCAGGAGCGCGCCGCCTGCTCCGGAGAAAATCGATGCGGTATCACTCTCTATGTGTTCGATGGCGAGGATTAAACCTGTCAGAGTATAGAGATATCCAGTCAGTTTCACCAGGTTGGAGGACTGGAGGCGGCCCAGGTCATCGATTGATTTGATTCCAATAATTCCCGCCGTCAGGGTGTGCGCCAGCGCCCAGAAGCGGAAGAAAGACTGGTTGGCTATCGGCTCTCCGCCGACAATCAGTCCACTGAGGAAGAAGACAGATGAAATCCCCACAAGAACGTAGGAACCCCAGGCGATCTTCTTCATCTTCGGCATATTTTTCAACTCTTCAACTGTCATAGGCGATCGAGTACTTCCTGGAATTGGTCTTTGAAATTCAGCCATTCATTGATGGCCCAGATACCGAATATTCCCAACAGGCCCATGATGAAAAGCAGCATCACGAACAGCACCCAAAATCCGGAGCCATTGGATTCTTTCTTCACTTTCGGCGGTCGGGTTTTCTTCGAACCGGAATTAGAATCGCTTTTTGCGGCCGCTTTAGATTGGCTGGCGGGAGTTCTTCCGAAATTGTTTGCCTTTGGAGGGTATTGAGCCCGTTTGGGGGCCAGCTCGGGCGGCATTTTTATAACGGTAAAGCAAATGTCATCCAGTAGTGATTCGGTGTCTTTCGGGATATCCTGATTCACTTTTGAAAATACATTGTCCGGGGTTCGGCCTGGTAAATCGAGGAAGAAATCGGGGATGTGTTTTGTTAACCCGTCAGAAAACATATAGATGTTCAGAGTCGGGTCGTTTTCAAACTGATACACGCCGTCCTGACTGTAAGGTTGCGGTAAGTCGCCGAGGCGGGCATCGGAACTCAGTCCCATCACTTCAGCGGGTGCGATGCTGAAGTCCTCCACGCCGAGAGGGCGGGGTTCATTAGGACTGTCGTGGCAGAATCGAAGGGCTCCTCTTTCATTACACAGCGCAATCGTGCAGTCGCCAACACCTCCTACATACAAATTGCTGTCGTAAATCATAATCACTGAGCAGCAAAGAATTCCGTTGGTGAGTTTTTTTACCTTCAGCTGGCGGTCGATTTCGTTGAGCATATCGGCTACGATTTGCTTCGGGTCTGAGTTTACTCCGGAAATCTCGATTCGCTGAACCGCAAACTGGACGACATTCTTCGCAATCTGGGTTACCTCTTTGTCAACCGGGGCGGGAGCGTCTGCCACCATTCCCACAAGAGCCGGACTGGAAGATTTGATAGAGAACGCTTTCAGGATATCCCCGAAAGGTTCATTGTAGAGAGCGTAAAAACTGTTCTCTTTCGTTATGAGGTCAATCATGCGGCTAGTGAGTTAGTGCGACAAAGGAATAGGGTCGATCATTGATGTTAAACAGGAAAGCTTCGTCGAGCCGTTGCTTGACATTGGTTCGATAGACCGCGTTTTCAGTCCATTCGCCGATTAAATCATAAAGCGCCATTGTCTGATCACAGACAAATTGAAAATATCTGTCGGGCGACTGGTAGAATTCGTCTGCGAGACTGGGCCACTTAGGAACCGCCCCGCGGCCCCAGATTCGAAAGCGCAACAGGCCGAGGTTGTAGGCGTGCAGCTGATACTTTTCCTCAATAGTGAATTCTGTTTTGCCGTGATGTAGATAATACATTAGACCCGGGTCGCGGTAGTCATCTTTACCGGGATTTTCCGAAGGTTGCCATTCCGCCAAATCCTGGTAGGACCCGTAGTCGGCCAGCCACATTGTCCCGTAATCCGGACTGACGAGGATGTCATCGACTGAGCAGTCCGAGAAGGAGAGACCGGCGCGCAGAGCGCGACCGTAGAAGTCGGTGATTGATTCGACCAGCCGGTTGGTATCATCAATACTCAGGTCCGGGCCTCTCTTTTCTAGAATTGATTGCAGAGTTTGGTGCTCCCGGGATGTCAGAACCCAGCAGGCGCTTTTTGCCTCTTCGGTCGATCGAAGCGGCTTATAGCTTCCGCTTAGCAAATGCCTTTTAGTCGTATCGGGTAAAAGGTTGTGGGCCGGATTTGAAATCACATTCCAGGCACGCCGGAGAGCTTCTTTTCGTTCCGACAAATCGTCGCCGTAATACACTCGAACATAAATTCGGGAATCATCTTTTTTGTCCGACCCGATCAGCAGATCACCCTGGCGGACCTGCACCGGAGCATTTTTCAGATCCTGAATCCCCAGTGTGCGGCAGAACGAATTGATCATCGTATGGGACTGCGAAATATCACCGTGTGTGGCGACACTCTGCGGTGAGTAACCGTATCGGGCCCGGGACCCTGCCTGGATAGAGAAAGCAAAATATCCGGTTTCTTCACTTCCTACTATAAGGAAATAGTTCATATCCCGGATCTCCACATTGGACGGGTGGTGCGCTCCTCCGCCACTTTTCTCTATAGCTTCGGCGTGGGGTGTAGGTTGGACACGGAATGCTTCATCCATTGTAGTGTCGAGAATCTGTTCGGTTTTCTTTCCGTGTTTATCGGCGACCGAAGAGAACGGGGCAAGATGGAACTGCACTCCGTCGGCAAGTGTTCCCTGGAAAAGGTGATACATAAACTGTTCCCCCTGATCTCTGGAGGGAGCAAAAATGATATTAAAAATACCGGTGCGGATTCCGTGCAGCTCGGCCGGTGACATATTGACCCACATTTCCCGCATCGCAGGATTAGTGCTGATAGCCAGTCCGATTTGAGCGAGAGGGTTGGCGAGAATGACGCCGGAAGTGCCCGCTCCGTCCTCCTGTTGAAACTGGGGGCAGAAATTGACACTGGCCACATTCAGTCGGTCCCGCACCGGGGTGTCGAGCACCATCCAGTTTGGTTCCCCAGGCCTGCGGAA
Organism: Verrucomicrobiales bacterium; assembly: GCA_029213025.1. Taxonomy (GTDB): domain Bacteria; phylum Verrucomicrobiota; class Verrucomicrobiia; order Verrucomicrobiales; family DEV007; genus Arctic95D-9. The sequence continues at coordinate 6,225 of JARGOZ010000193.1, read as the reverse complement.
GGCTATTAACTCGACCTGGCCTTTTTGTCCTCTTCCCTGGGTGCTTCTCCACTGCAGGATATCATTGGCGTCTTCCTGGAAATACTGGCACTGGATCTTTCCTTCAGTCGCCTCGGAGATATAGCTCATCAGCTTTTTCGGGGACACGGAGTTCTGCGGCAGCGTTTCGTGATAGTAGATGTAGAGCCGCTGCCCTTTGCCCACAGTTGACGGATAGATATCGATCATTCTCAGAAGCAATTTTTCCGAGGGATAGTTGCCCACATGAAAACGGTAGTTTTCCGGGAAGGACATTCTCGATACCGTGGAGATCTGGCGCGAGAAATCACCGGAATCGTTTTTCATCCTGGTGATCGGCGTGTGCTGTTCCGTCCAGAGATATCCCTCGTGTTCCTCATTCATCGCCGAGGTATCTTTGATCAAAAAGTTACTGGAATGGCCGTGCTCTCTCTGGCGGATTTTTGATATGTAGTAAAATTCATCCTCGCACAGCCCGCCGCCGACATCTTTCAATACCTGACATTGTACAAACAGCCGCTTGGCGATATCGTCATCAACGGTGCGGCTGAGTTTTTCCACGATATATTCGTCGTCATCTTCGCTGAGAATGGAAACGGCTTTGGCCACCATTTCTTTGACAATGGCACTCGATATAACCATGCCGAATTCCTGACAGAAATTGGCATCAAAGTCATCGTACCACTTTCGAAAGATTTTCAGGGTCTGAGGTTGAAGCGCAATCAGGATTTCATAAACCGCACCGTCTCTGAGTAACATCCGGAGTATTTGTATCGTTTTCGGCAGTGTCACGATGTGCGCTGCGACTGCCTGGGCGTATTGCTTTCGGACATCAACCAGCCTCAGGTCGGAGGACGGCGGGTTGTCGAACTCGCGGAGAAAGGTTTGAGAAAAATGGTAGTTTTCGGGGTGTCCGTTTTCATCCAGAACATTGCCGACATTCCAGGAACGGAATGTGTCCATTAGCATGCGGGACGCTTCATCAAAGCTGTCGTCCTTTTTGATTCTGCCCCGGTTGTTGTTTTCGTCGGGGCCGAAGAGCCAGTCTTTTAACTTTTCCCTGATTGGTGTCATTTCGAAATATCTATTTCCCTTCCATGTATTTCACCATTGTCGAAACGAGTCCCTGGTCGATGACGCGTTTCCACAATCCTCCATTAAATCCTGCCGTTGGTGAATTGACCGATACTACAGCACAAAGCCCGCCTTTTCCGGAGTGGTTGGGCTCGCCTTCAGGCGTGAGTTCCGGTTCGAGGTAAAAGGTGATCATGTTGTAATTTCCTCTGCGCGCGCTTGGGATATTGATTCGAAAAGTTCCGGTTTTTGCGAATAGACGGTAGCCGCCGGGCACGTTGCGTTTCAGATGGCCGGCGGTGCCCCGTCCAGGTGCCTGGAGGCGCTCTCTCATCCATTCGTGATTTTCTTTGCTTAAGGCGATCGGAGGCCATTCAACGGGGGGAGGCATTCGTCCGCCTACCGGCGTCCGAACCAGTGTGGTTTGGACTGCTTTTCCGGTAGCCAGTCTGGTCATGCAGCGTGCTATATCAAGATTGGTCCAGCGCCCGAAGTTGGCACCGCCGATCACGATATAGAGAAAGTCGTGACCGATTCTCATGTTGTCACTGAAAACCAGTCGACTGTGTTCCGGGGCGCTGCCGGCCAGATATGGAGTAAGTTGTTCTTTTTCCAAATCCAGCTTTGCGAAAAAATCCACCAGTTCCCGGTAACCTTCATCGACGTTGGCATGACTGAACGGGCCGTCACCGAGGCTGACACGAATACCGAAAACCGAATTCAGAGCCTGCACAAAAGGTGAACCGACCATCCCGCTCAGGACACGGGGGTCGCTACGCAAAAAGCGGGAAAGATCCGGCCCTTCCCGTAGCACTTTGTCGCCGACCTGGTAGGTTCCTCTTCTGGACGGTGTGGTAGGTAATTCTCCGTCGCCTTTCGATGCCAGGGCGGCAAGCATATGCGCCATGAAAAATGCATTGGAAGAACGGGCAAATGCCTCGTCAGCCTGTGCAGCAAAATCGCTCCGTTTTGAACCGGCTCCGGGGAAAACGCCGCTGGTATGCAGGGTGGGGATGGTACTTTTGGGCAGACTGTAGCCGAGAATCGATCCCATACTGGATGATTTCCTTGGCAGCACAAAACTTCTCAGATCCGAATTGGCATGAATACCGGAAGTATAGAGATAGGGTTTTCCGGAACTACCTACCGGGTGTTCCCAAAAGTTACGGTTGAGTCGATACCGGGGCCGGGTGGACAGAAAATCAGCTCCGCCGGTCCCCGGAAATACGGAATCGGCTACCGCCAAAACTTCGCCGTTTTCATTCATCAGGCTAACCGCGATTTCGAGATGCCTTCCGCCTCTGGCTGAAGAAACCACTCCCTCCAGACTCGATTGCAGGGAGGGATCGATAGTTAAAATGAAATCCTGCTTTTTGAGAGTGTTGTCGATGATGCGACCGTTCCTCTCCTGTTCGAGGAAAATCTGGGCGATCGAATCATCGAGGCTTTTCAGGAATTCCAGGCTGTGGGGAAGGTCGTCGTTTTTCCGGACCCGCCGGGCAATGCCATCGTGGAAGTGGGAGAAAGAAAACGCGTCCTGCGAGGTAGCTGTGGTCTGCCAGTAGTAGGGATTTTCTCTTGCTTCCGCCGCTGTCAAAACGCGGAAGTATAGTGGTCGGGGGCTTTCTCCGGGATTAGCTTCTTTCCGGAACCGAACTTCGGGAATTTTATCTCCCCCGACCGCGATTGAGTGGATCACAGTCCCGGCCGGTCCCGGCTTTTTCGTCCAGCCCTTATTGGCAAGTATAGAAAAGTGAGAGGTGGTTCCCGGAATCAGGAGGTTCAGTATCAATTGATCCTCCTGTTGGGTTACATAGGTTTCGAGGACATTTGGAGGCGTGTCTCCCGGTTGTCGCGGGCGCCCGTTGAAACGGTAGCCTTTGTGAGCTTCCTCCACCGGAAAGGGATCTCCAAATTCTGCATATCCCCAGTCCTCCGCAGCCGGGTATTTGTCCGCTATCCGGAGTTTGTGTGACATCTGCTCTTCATCGTCAAAGATGACCCGAAGCTCCAGTTGCGATTCATCCACAGCGTCGTCCTTCCGCTTGCGAATCGCATGATCAGATCGATACAGAAGTTTTCCCGTCCAGCTGTGCCCCCGATAGAATGGAGTTCCGATTTTCCTGCGGTTTCGATCAATATGAAGTCGGTCCCTTCGTATATTCCAGCCGAATGTACTTTGGGCCGCCCCCTGTAACAGTCGGATGATGTCATCCCGCAGTGGGCTTCTCTGATAGAACAGCCGGTTCTTGCCTTTAAGGAGCTGATTCTCGTCGACTCCGTAGGGGATGAGGGACGAAAACTCCTGCGCATCTTTTTCAACCGGATCTTTGGCGGCCTGTGCCAGCTCGCCGAGGTCGATAAGTCCCTGCTCGACCAGACCGACAACTTTTTCATAGTAGGGATCGTGGTCGAGGCGGGAGGGGCGAACGCGCCGACCGTCTTCGTAGAGACTCTCCTCTTTGATTAATGCCTGTTTGGCGGAGAAAAAGATCACAGCGGCTCCCACCACGAACAAAAAGATTCCTCCAAACCGGTCTGCCGGGTAACGCGAACGCTGCTCCAGAGTGTTGCGCCGGAGCTTGCCTCTCCTCATTTTCCGCATGTAACGCCTCAGGTCACGAATCATGATTTAATCGATCTCCTTTCTTTTTGCACACTGGTTGCTGCTGCAGCAATCAGAAAAACCAGGATCGAAGTTTCCAGCACGTCAGATGAACTGTTCAGTCCGAGAAGAAATACATTTTTCCCGGTAAGCGGCGCCCACGGGAATCCGAGGTTACTTACGATCATATAGATCGAAATAAATCCGATCACCCAACACGACAGTTTACCTGCCACTTCCCAGAAGGCTAGCCGGGCTGTAACCTGCGACCGGCTGGAAGTTCTCGGCAGGGTGAGGCGCGTCGAATAAAATAGCAGGGACAGTTGCCACGCTGCGAGGGAGAGAACACCGGTAAGGCCGAACTGTCCCCGGACAAAGGTGCTGACGGCGTAGTCATTGAGAAAGTTATACCGGGAGCGGTCAAAGGGCAGCGTGCCGAAACCGTCGCCGAACCAGCCTCCCATTGCATATACATCAACGATTTTTTGTTCCTCGCTGATTTCCATAGCACGCTGGGTTCCTTCCGAGTTCAGGAAATCCCGGTCCACGGAACGGAATCGCAGGTACTGGCTGTAGAGAGATTCCTTGCGACTCTCGGTTTTCGGAACAATGAATTTTCTGGCTATCGGATTGATCGGTATCAACTGGACGCAGGCGGCAATTGCTACACTGATTCCAAGTATAGGGAGGCCGATCCGGCGGGCGGTGGCATTGGGCAGTGAGCGAAGCCCCAGGAGTGTTACCAGCACGAGTAAGATCGCAATCACGATTTTGATTGCCTTCACATCCGGTATGATTTCAAAGGGATAATCATCGAGGTGGATGGCGGTCAGGAAACTGGTAATAAAACGGAAAGCCCAGACAACCGACAGACCTGCCACCGCCCATAGTGCGGTACGCCAGATCCAACTGGCCTGGGACGAAGCGTAGCAGAGGAACAGCCAGGTAGCGGGTAGCAACACCAGAACGGCTCCCAAATCCTGGCGAAATACGGCGAACATTCCGTGAATACAGGCAAGTAGAAAAAACAGCGCCGCAAAAACAGGCCAACATCGTTCAGTTAGGGTTCGGGATTCGGCTCCCCGGGCACCGCCGACGCCAATGATCCAACTCGTGCATAAGATGATCACAGGTATATAGAACGCCGATTTCTGGACCGGTCCGATTCGCTCGCCGCTGCCGATGATCCAAACAAAGGCGAGACCGCAAAACAGCAGAAACAGGCCTGCTAAAAATCCAAACCACCGGCGTAACCGGAACCGGCTGATCAAGCGGTTCCCTATTGAATCCTGGAGTCCGATGAAGATGGCGGGAAGGATGAGGCCGCAGAGTAGTAGCGGGGCAAACAAAGCAATCGTAGTGGTATTTTCCACCAGCCAGTCGGTTGATTGTAACGGGTTGGGATTCCATAGATTGACATCATCAGGGAAAACGTGGTCCGCGGAAATCGCCAGAACGAATCGGGTCAATCCCAGTCCAAGTATAGCCACGAGAAATGAGCCATACAGATTCCCGAGCGTTGCAGCTGCCAGGATTGTGATAAACGTGGCAACCAATACAATCAATACCATGACCAGCGAAGGACCGAGCATGGTGGTCTGAATAATTACCGCTCCTCCCGAGTGCACCGGCAGTTCCCAGCCGCCGCCGCTCCTGGATCGAATCGTGTCTTTCGAAAGAATTTTGGGCTGGTGATTGACCAGTTCAATTCTGATTCCGGAGCCTCCTGCATCGGCCGGAAGATAGGGCAACGTCAGGTAGGAGGGCAGGCCGGAACTCAGTGGCAGTTGAACGGGGCCGCGTCGGGGAGGCAATACCTCGCCTTTGCTGACAGCTTTGAGTTCGCTCAGGGTCAAAAACTCGATTTTCTGGCGCTTTAAGTTGTGAATGATTTCCGGCAGAGTCCGCACGGTTCTTGTATTGATATCGTGCATCAGGACGACGGCTCCATCGTGAATTTCACTGACCACATTTCGGATGACCTCTTCATCGGTCGCGGAACGGCGGAATTCCTGCGGGTCTACTGACCAGTAAATCGTCTCCATCGACCACTTTTTCGCGATCTTATCTGCCAGCCATTTGCGGCTCCTTCCCATAGCTCCGTAGGGTGGGCGAAAAAATCGCGGCAGCTCGCCGGACTCGCCGATCACCTGATTGGATCTCCCGATCTGGTCGTCCGCCCGCAGGTACCAAACCGAGCTGTGATCCCAGGAGTGATTGCCGACTTCGTGGCCGTCGGCCCGAATGCGCTGCATGAGCGCCGGATTTCTTTTTACGTTGTTTCCCAGTACAAAGAAAGTCGCCGGAACCTGATGCTGGCGCAAAATATCCAATACCCGGGGCGTTGTCTTTTCCGCAGGGCCGTCATCAAAGGTCAGGGCAACCTGAATGCCCGGACGGTTGGAGGCATCATATTTTGAAATGCGGTTTTCCACATCGGGAACAAATCCATCGGTAAACTCGAAATTGCCCGGCGCTCCGGTGCCCAGTTGCGAGGGGGAGGGATTGGGATTTTGATAAAGCCAGTC
>JARGOZ010000192.1 GCA_029213025.1 Verrucomicrobiales bacterium | reverse complement strand
AAAGTGAATCTACCCCGAAGGGGTTGCGTAACCCTTTCAGGGTATGTTGCGTGGACGGGTGTAGTTCCCGGGGTAGCTCCGCAACCCCGGGCTGGGATACGAAAGCCCGTTGGGCTATAAGCAGGATCGAACGGTTTTTTGCGTCAACGTCTGTACCCTGTTAGGTCGCGGACTGTACCCTGTTGAATGGGCTTTCCGCCGATGTTTCGAAGGGGAAAAGCGGCGTCCTGCGGTGCCGGAAAGGCAGGTTTTTCATATCGGCACAGGTGGACCCCGGTGTGTTTACGTGGATCACCCGGTCACATACCGGGCCATAGGCGGCCAGCGGGGCGATCACACCTTTGGCGGTGATAATGGCGAAATCCTCCGGAGCCAATCCGCAGCTGGTGAGCTGCTCCAGACTGAAAGGCGGCACCCGCCGGCTGGTGAGCATTACCGTTACTCCGCCTGCGGTTCGGACCACAGCGGTGCGCCCCTGATGAAACTCCCCGATTCCGCCGTGCCGAACCTGAGGCTCGGTAAAACGGCCTTCATGAAAACTGAGAATTTTGCAATCCACAACCAGCGGATCGCCATGGCTTTGATCCGTTTTGCCTCCCAGGCACAAGCGCACTGTTCTGCCCACCCCGGTCACTTCCGCTATCTTGACAGATTCCGGATCGCACAGACAAACAAACGCGGGAGCCAGTGATCGACGCTCCAACGCGGCACAAATATGAGTCCCGTCAGCCGGGGAACCTCCACCGACGTTGTCACCCATATCGAGCAGCAGAGTTCGCTCTGCCAAATTGATCTGATCGAGCGCTTCCTCAACGCCGGTGAAGCGCGGCTCAAAATCCTCCCGAAGCTGCCACATGCGTGTAGCGATTTCCTCAGCCAACCCGGCAGCAAGCTGCGGGTTATCATTCGCTACTACAAGAGTGGACGCACCCATTTCCTGCACATCGGAATAGGGAAACCCTAAAATGATACTTTGAGACAGCACCGCCTCGCTACTACATATTTCCTCCGCATCTCTATATAAACCGGCGAGCGGCATTTTTGAAGTTTCCTGACTCTGTATGGTTATTGCCATGTCAGGAAAAGCGGCAGCCTGAGTTGGTTTCACATTACCCTCCAGAGTTTGGACCAGTAATTGAGCCGCTTTTTCCCCGGTTTCCTCCTGGTCGATATGAGGATTGGTCCCATAGGCGATCAAGGCATCTGTCGCGGCTACCATTTGCTGACTCAAATTGGCATGCGGATCGATCGTTGCGATTACAGGTGTATCATCACCCACCATTTCCCGGACGCGGGAAAGCCAGTAACCGTCGGCATCGGGATAATTTTCAGCGACTGTAGCACCGTGGGGAGCGGCCACTATTCCGTCGAGGGGACCGGCATCGGACAAAGCGTTGAGCGCGCGATTAACCAGCGTATCAAATGTTTCTGCCTCTATGACCCCGGCCGGATAGGCGCGAGCGGCAAATACCGGGACGGCTTCGATTCCGGTAGAATCAAGATGTGCAAAAAAGCCGCCAACTTCGTGCCGTGAATTCCCCAAACGCTCACGCACTGTTTCTCCGGTTGCCAGTATATCCTCTTCGAACTTTCGCAAAGTTGTGGGACTCGATACAAAACTGTTCGATTCGTGAAGTAGAGCCATGATTCCAACGCGCATCACATCAGGGGTAGGCAACATCCGTTTCCCATTGGTCCAATTCTTTACGTAGCTCCCCCGCTAATCCGGGGTATTTCTCCAGCAAGTTGGTCTTTTCGCCTGGATCCGTTTTCAGATCAAAAAGCAGCGTCTCTCCGGTTTCGTCAAAGTTCTCTATATACTTCCAGTTTCCCCGCCTCACTGCACGGCCTGGATTTTTCACCTTTCGTTTCGGACCGGATTTTCTCCGCCAGAAAAGTGCGCGATCTTGCAGAGAAGAGTCGTTATTGGTTAAAAGAGGCATCAAATCAATTCCGTCTTCCCTTGTAGAATCCGCTTCTATACCTGCCAACCGGCGAAACGTCGCGCTCCAGTCCATGGTAACAGCCGATGCTTGCAGAGTTTTTCCTTCCGGCAATTGCCCCGGCCATCTCGCGATACAGGGAACCCGGATGCCACCTTCCTCCAGCGTGGATTTGCCTCCGGAAAACGGGGCGTTGCGGGCGTGGACATCGCCCCCATTGTCAGAGGTGAATACAACCAGCGTATTTTTCCGCAGATTCAGTTGATCCAGTTCCGCGAGAACTTCGCCAATGCCTTCGTCCATCCGCTCGACCATAGCTATGTAGGTTTCCCGGTCGCCGATCTGCCAGGATTTCTTCTTCGGCACGACAACTTTATCGCGGTCTTCCGGACCCTGAAAAGGGAAGTGGGGAGCCGCGTGGGAGAGATAGAGAAAAAACGGCGCTTTCTGATTTTCCCTGATAAATTTCTTCGCACAATCCGTGATCAAATCGGTAGTATAGGTATCGCTTTTCACAGATTCCCTACCCATCCAGAGATCCGGCACACCGATCCGGTCCATGTGCTGGAAATAGTGATGATTCCCACCCAGCAAACCAAAGAAATGATCAAAACCCTGATCGAGCGGAGTGCGACCTTCATCATAGCCGAGATGCCATTTCCCACAGAGACCGGTTACGTAGCCTTTTTGCTGAAGATCCCGCGCGATGTTGGGAGCACCCACTTGCAGTCCCCGCCCCATCTCCTGATAGGTAAGCGCGTTATCGAGTCCGAGTCGCTGCTGATAGCGCCCCGTCAAAAAACCGGCCCGTGTCGGGGTACAGGTCGGTGCGTTGGCATAGAAGTCGGTGAAAAGCACACCCTCCTCTGCCAGTTGATCGATATTCGGGGTGTTGAGATCCTCCGCTCCGTAGCAACTCAAATCCCCGTAGCCCAAATCATCGGCCATGATGAAAAGTATATTCGGCCGTTCTGCCGGGAAAGCTGTGACCGGAAAAAAGTAACCGAGAAAAAGAAGTAGAGATATTCGGAAATTCATCATGCCCGTTCGAAATACCAAACCCAACCGCGTGTTTCCGTTTCGTCAGGAACCATTTTCCTCAACTCAGTCATCCGCATCCGTACAGTAGACATTTTCTGCTGAAGTTTTCGAGTTTATCTTTGGCCTTGATCCGGTATTCGCTGCGGAAACAGCGCCTTGATTCCCCCTATTTAGACCGCCACCCGGGCCTGAATTGTAAAATTTCCAAAACAAAAATTATTTAGAAAGGTTGAAATTACCCGGTTTTTTGATTATAAGAGTCATCTATGGAGTTATTTCCGGATTTTGAGTTTTCACCAAAACCTGGTCTAGAGGATGCGGCGAACCGAATCGAGAAGCCGACTCCTCCGCATGTTAGTGCCCCGGTGATGCAGGAACTCCTCAGCCTCGCTGCGGATTTCCGCGCGGCGGAACCGTGGGACCGGATCAATGAAAACGAGCTTTTCGGGATTCGCGATCCCGATACCAATGAGCTGTACTTGATTTCCGTTCTCGGCCGGGCCGGAGCGGTTTATTCGCTGCACTGTCATATGCCACCGGAAGGAATCGAATTCTGGCAGAACGCTCTCCAGGGGATCGCGCCGAAGATGAGCCCGGGACTGCCGGGGTTGCGGTTGCTCGAATGTGATTTCGTCAATAACGACGTCGCATCTGAAACAGATCTTCAATTGTATCTCAATCACGCCAAAAAGCCCCGTCGGAAGAGGGCTCTGGCCTGCTTTCGCTCCTACCGCCCGGGCTATTTGCCCTGGTACATCGAAGAATACGAGGCCAAGCGGCTGATCCTGATTTTCAAACTCTTCGACCGCTTTTACAAAGAGATCTTTCCGAAAAAGAAGGAGTTCTACCCGTGGAAAAATCCGTTTGGCGATATGCCGGGCATCCCGGTTTTTTCTCCAAAAGGAAAAGGTTCTCCCCGGAATCCGAAAAACTGGGACGTGAGCGTGGAAGTGCTGCCTCATCACAACATTTACTTCGGGCCGGAACACGACGCAGAGCTGAATCTGTGCGAACTCGCCCACTACCCGGTAATCGGGGAGACCTGGGAAATCGGCACATTTTACATGCCGAATGCGGTTCACAACGGCCCCCGCCCTTATTACCCGAAAACGGCGATCTGCCTGAGAGTCTCCGATGAAGGTTCCCGCTGCCCCTGTGACCCGGTGGTTTATGGAGGGGAAGGCAAAAACGATTACGAAGCGATCCGGGAAGCTTTCCGGGAGCTGGTCCATCACTGCCGGTATTTGCCGGAGAAAATCCGGGTCGACAGCAAGATGGTTAAAGCCGCGCTTCGCACCATGATCGAAGACTACGAAATCGAAGTGACTTTTGATGAGCAGGAGCTGATGCCCGAGCTTGTCTCAGAAATTATGAAATCAATGGAAGATTCCACCCTCACCTGGGAAGACGAAATCCTCAGCGCTGTCGTCAGTGCTATTCCGGAAGAATTTCACTCCCAAATCGGAGATGAAGATCTCGACCGCACGATCCAGGCGATCGCGGACAAAGTATTCAAAGAGCAAAACAACGAAGAGGAGGAACACGTTCCTCTAAATGTCATCCTCGCGGATTTTTCCCTTCCGTCTCCGGCCGAAGCGCTGAATCAGATGGACTGACCTGAGGTTTAATGGTAGAAAATCCGTCGAATGGAGTGGTATTACGCAGACGAATCCGATCAACAAATTCCTTTTCAGGAGGAAAATTTTGCGAGTATGATCGAAATGGGCAACATCAAGCCCGACACTCTGGTTTGGAATTCGTCCATGCCGGACTGGAAAAAGGCATCACTGGTTCAGCCGATGTTGTTTAATCCGGCCGAAGTCTCTGCGGCTCCTCCCGCCGGATCTTCCGCGCCACCAATGAATGTCCCGCCATCCTACCAGGCGCCGGCCCAACAGGGCGCAGACGGACTTGGTATCGCATCAATGGTTTGCGGCATTCTGTCTATTTTAATGAGCTGTGGATACGGGATTGGCCTGTTTCCCGGCATCGCCGCCATCATTTGCGGACATATGTCGCGGAAAAAGATGCTCGAAGGCGGTCCCTCCGGCGGATCCAGCATTACGATGGCAGGACTCGTCATGGGATATATCGGTTCCGCGATCAGCCTGATTATGGGAATCGTGATGATCGCTGCGATCATTTTCGCCATCTCCTCGGAAGCTGCCGCTCCGTAACCATTCCGCAAAATTGAAAGACGCCACTTTCCCCGGCGTCCTCACTGGGTGAAGCTCTCTGACTCATCCAATATGAAATCATTTCTATTCACTGCGATCTTCCTGCTCGCAGCCACTGCGGCTTCCGCTTTCGACCAAAGCCATTCGGCACTCTCGGAGATTCTCAAAACCTATGTCGATGAAAAAGGAATGGTCGACTACCAGGGACTCAAGAAAAAGCGCCAGCCTCTCGATTCCTACCTGAAAACAACCGGAGCTGTTTCTGAAAAAGATTTTCAAAAATGGACCCAAAGTGAGCAAATCGCCTTTCTCATCAATGTTTATAATGCCGAAACTCTGCAGCTCATCATCGACAACTACCCGGTGACATCGATCAAAAAGATCGGCTCGCTTCTCAGTTCACCGTGGAAGCAGAAATCAGTTCAACTTTTCGGGAAAACAACCACTCTCGATCATGTCGAGCACGGTATTTTGCGGGAGAAATACTCCGAAGAACGAATTCACTTCGCCCTCGTCTGCGCGGCAGTAAGCTGCCCTCCCCTGCGCACCGGGGCGTTTACCGGAGAGCAGCTGGACGCACAGCTCGATGACCAGGCTCGGGTCTTTCTCAACGATTCAACGAAAAACCGCATCGAGGGTGATACCCTGTATTTGTCGGCCATCTTTAACTGGTTCGAAGGCGATTTCACCAGCGGAGGAAAAACGCTGATCGAATATGTGAAACCCTGGATGCAGGGAAATCCCATCAAAGTGAAATTCAACGACTACGACTGGAGCCTCAACCAACAGTGAGCCTATGAAAATTTCTTCCAGGGCTCTGATCCGCATCGCAGTCGCGCTGGTTGCGGTTGCGATTTCGGTATTCGTATTCCTCCAATATCGCGACAAGCTCGACCTCGAGTATTTCATTGAAAAAGAAGCAGCTCTCGAAGCGTTAAAAAAAGAGAATCTTCTCCTTTTTGCTCTCGGTGCCTTTGGTCTCTATTTTCTCACTGCCGCCCTGTCGTTTCCCGGAGCGGGTTTTCTCACGATAGTCTATGGAAAGCTCCTTGGAGTTGGTCTCGGTACGCTCGTGGTGAGCTTTGCCTCCACCTTCGGCGCGACTGTGGCTTTTCTGCTGAGTCGATTTGTCGTCGGCGACAGCATTCGGGAAAAATACGGTTCAAAACTGGATGAGATAAACCGGAAGCTGGAAAAGGAAGGCCCCTTCTACCTGTTTACGATGCGCCTGATCCCGGCTTTTCCGTTTTTCCTGATCAATTTACTGATGGGGTTAACCCCTATGAAAGCCTGGACATTCTGGTGGGTCAGCCAGCTCGGAATGCTCGCCGGAACGCTCGTTTACACCTACGCCGGATCGCAGTTGCCCAATCTGGAAACGTTGGCGGCAAGTGGCGGCAAAAGCATCCTGACTCCGGGCCTGATCATCGCCTTTGTCATCCTCGGGATTTTCCCTTTTGTGGCCCGGAAAATAATGTCAAAAATTCGTCCAAAGGTTTCCGGAGCTGATTCGTAGTATCAATGTGTGTGTTTGTATTGTTTAACGTTCCGTTAGACTCATACAAAGTCTCTGAAAGCTCCGTGCATGGCCGCACGGGGCTTTCATGCTTTTTAGCTGAGATTTAAACCCTAACAAAGCACTATTGCTTTGGCGAGAAAAATATCGGCAAAGATGCCGGAAAAGGGAATTACTCCCCCTGCGCCGCAGTGATTGTATCGATCTGACCGCTATTGAGGCTGGTCGAACCACCCACCACTTGCTGATAGACACTGTCGGGAAGTGGCGCATTTTCGATCAGCACTCCCATCACAATACCAGCCGGTAAGCTTGCGCCCGCACCGGCAAACTGCGTAAGCACTGCCTCCGAGAGCGGAGATGCAGCTACGAGAGCGTTTTTCAACTGCCCGGGAGGCCCTCCGCCATTGATCAAGTCGATCAGGGGCTGATCGACTGCAGGATCATTGGCCGGAGCATTCGAGCCACTCCCGGAATCACCGGCTCCGGACACTCCGCCTTCGAAAACTTTGGCGAGTTGCGCAGAAGAAAGCTGGGAAAGCGTCAGATTGAGAGAGGTCGCATACTTTTCGTATAAGGCGCCCGGATTGCCTGAGTCACTGGCAATCGCGTTCATAATCGCCTGAATAGAAATGTCCTGCGCCTTTGCCTCTCCGAAAAAAAGCAAAGCGATAGCCGACAAAACTATGGAAAACGCCGATTTAATACCGAAACCATAGTTGCATTTACTACTTTTTCAATATTTACCATAGTTGCACTTTCTTTTATTTTCCGTATTTTTCCTCGAAAATCTTCACCGGATCATAGTCGGGCCGGTTATACAATTTCTGCTGACGGCTGATATTCCGGTTCGGATAAAAATCGAAAATATCTCCTTTGCCGAGAACCCGCGGATCTCCCTGAGCTTTGAGGCTTGATTCAAGTTGCGCCCACAGTGCCGCCATCGTTTCCCGGTATTGCGGATTCCCCGCCAGGTTGGTGACGCAGTCGGGATCGGCTTGCATATCGTAAAGCTCCTCGCCGGGACGCTTGCCGAACGCCTTTTCGTAGTAGTGATACTCCGGAGAATCCTTTGTTAAACCGGTGAGGTAGCTTTTGGTCGGGGAATTGTCGCAATTGAGCAGTCCCAGTTCGGGATCGCAACCCGGCCAGCGATGCGGAGCAAAATTCCGCACGTAGAGAAAATCATCGTTGCGGATCGCCCGGGCGGGATAGGCAACAGAAAGCAGCTCACCGTCGGTCCGCCCGATGTCGTGCCGTTCTTTGCCGAGCAGGGTGAAACTCCTGTCCGGATCGATCCGACCGGAATTTTGCGCTACCAGCTGGGGCAGAAAGCTCTGTCCCGTCATTTGCCCGGGCGCGGGCACACCTGCAATTTCCATGAGGGTCGGAGCGAGGTCGGGAAAAGTAATAAAGTCTGTCACTGTTCGGCCCGGTTTGATTTTCTCTCCCCAGCGGGCGGCGAAAGGAACATGGAAACCGTCGTCATAAATCTGCCCCTTCACCCTCGGGAAAGGCATTCCATGGTCGGAGGTCGCGATGATCAACGTATTTTCGAGGAGACCTTTCTTTTCGAGGTGGGCCAGCGCCCTGACTATATGGGTATCGAACCATTCCACTTCGATGGCGTAGTCGGCGAGGTCGCCGCGGATTGTTTCGTTGTCGGGGAAATAGTCCGGCACAGTTACTTCGGACAGATCCCGTCCATCGAGCTTCCAGTTATCCAGCCCGTATCCGCGATGCGGCTCTTTGGTTCCCAACCAGAAGCAAAACGGCTGATCTTCCGCAGCCTGGTTGAGAAAGGCTTCGAAATTAGCAGCGTAGTCGACTGAAGAAATTCCCTGGTAGGGTGGTTTTTTCGAAATTTCATTAAAAGGGCGTCCCGCCGGGTTGGCTTTGTCCATTGATCGGCTCGCATCCTGGCCTTTCCAGATACCGGGTCCCCAGCCTTTACCGGTGTATCCGATCGAATAGCCGGACTCTTCCAGCAACCAGGGATAAAATTTCCATTTTTCGGACATAAATGGATTGTGATTACACGACTCCTCCAACTGCCACGAATAGCGCCCGGTCAGCAAACAGGCACGGGCCGGAGCGCATTTGGGATTACAATTGTAGGCCTGCGTGAACAGCACTCCTTCTTTCGCAATGCGATCAAACCCCGGCGTTTTCACATAAGTGCTCCCGTAGGCGCCAAAACTGTCCCGGGAGGCATCATCCGCGATAATAAAAAGGATGTTCGGTCGATCCGCTGCTTGAAGGCAAAAGCTCGAAATCAACAAAAAGACCGCGATCCAACAGGGTGCAGTCCTGGATTCAACAGGGTACAGTCGACGACCAAACAGGGTACAATGGCTAAAATTCTGCATCACAGAACGTAGACAGGCAAAACCGCTTTTCCAGGACGCAACGTGGGTAAATTCACGGCTCTCTTATAACCAATTGATTATTCGCCGATCTATTTTATCCGGTACGTACTGCAATGGTCACGCTGCGGATTTTCGTTGTCTTCTGTTTTTTTCTTGCCGGCGGTCGATTCATTGCCGCCGGGGAAGGCCCGTTCGTGACTGACAGAATCGTCCGTTTAAAGGATGGAAGAAATCTCTGTTACCGCGAAATCGGCAATCCCGACGGGAAACTGGTGCTCTACTTCCACGGCGTCAACAGCAGCCGTCTCGAAGCGGAATTTATCCGCAACGCAGTCATGAAATCCGGACTTCGATTGATCTCGATCGACCGTCCCGGCCTGGGCGGCTCCACTTTTTGCCGGAAAAGAACGATTTGCAGCTGGGTGAACGATGTCGAGGAACTCATCGACGCGATTGGATGCAGCGATCAGTGCTTCGGAATATTTGCCGAATCAGGCGGGGCCGCCTACGGCTGTGTTTGTGCAGCGAGGATGCCCCGTCGTGTCAGCCACCTCGCGATTGTATCCGGTTATGCTCCTCTGGACACTCCCGGGGTGGAAGCGGGCGCTCTCGATACCGTGATTCGTCTCGTCGCCAGGCATCCCAACATCGGCAAAGCCATTGCCGAAACAAATGAGCGGAAAATTCACCGGAAACCGCAGATGGTCATCAAAGCACTGACCCGGAAATGGGCCGCAGTTGATAGAAAGCACATTATCGAAGACGAACGCACCTACCGCGTGGCAGTGGCGAACTTGAAAAACACCTGGAGTCAGGGCGGCGACGGCTCGGTGATGGAAGTCGAGCTGCTGCGCAATCACTGGGGATTTGAGATTTCTGATATCAAAAGCGTGCCGGTTTCCATTTGGTGCGGTGACGCCGACACGATAGTGACCACTTCGATGGCCTACTATTTTCATCGGCAAATCGCGGGAAGCTCTCTCACGTTCGGTCCGAAAGAAGGCCACGCCACGATGTCGCAAAACTACGCTTCAGTCATCCTGAAGCGGTTTTGAACCGAAAAAAAACAAAAGGCACATGCCCGTCGAAACGAACATGTGCCTTTTTGCGGCTGTGTGGTGGAACCAGGGTGGTGTCTATCTGTGTTAGAGCCCCCTGTAAATGTGTTCCAATGCCAGCAACGCGTAAGCGGAAACGAGGATTCTATCATCCTCCATCCAACGGTTTGACCCGTCGTTTATCCACGAACCATCTTTATCCTGTTCTGAGAGAATTTTCAAGGCTAAATCTTCACGCCAATTGATATTTTTGCCTTCCGGAGTTTTAAGTTTATTGATTTGAGCGATGCTCAGCGCTTTGGCCATCGTGTGGTAGTAATAGAAAAGCCCCTGAGCGTCCATTCCGGGATTTTCTTCCAGCGTGTAATTTCCCTGCAACCATTCGAGAGCAGCCCCGATCCGTGGATCGCCCCGGTCCATGTCAGCGTAGATAAATGCAAGCAGACCGGCGTAGGACATCGATCCGTAGCTGCGGAGTGCGACTTTCTTACCACCTTCGAGCTCAATTTCTTCGGACTTGGTATCTCCCGGATAATAGACAAAACCACCTTCGTCCTCTTTTCTGAGCCCGATCGCATCTCCGAGTCTTTCCACGGTCTTTTCGGAATTTTGGCAGAGGCTCACAAATTCAATGGCGGCATCCCAGTCGAGATCAAACTCACCGGATTCATCGAACTCCGTGTCAGCCAGGACTTTTTTTGAATAGTAGAGTGCCTCCATCGCCAGGTGGGAGTTGGAAAGGTCGGAGTGAGCGTAGGACCCGCCATAGCCGATTCCACCATCGAACAGATTATCGACCTGACCTTTTCTGTCATAATCCTGTTGCTGATTGATGAGCAGGCGGCGGGCTTTGGCAATCACCGGGAGATGCTCTTTGTATCCCGATTGGGAAAGCGCCATCACACTCAGGGCCGTGTTGTAGGTCGCGAGACCTTTTCCATAAATACCGCCATCCGCTTTCTGATTTTTCACGAGAAAATCGAGCCCCTTTTCCACCTCATCAGAATGAGGCTTTTGCCCGTCGTTGGCAGGATCGCCCAGCATGGCTGAAACCGCCAGAGCAGTGAAAGCCGGCAGTTTTGTATCGCTCCAAGCTCCGGTTTCCGGGTCTTGTTGGGATTTCAGATATTCAACGCCTTTGTCGATGGCGCGGGTAATTTCCAACTTCAGCGAAACATCTCCATCAGGAGAAGGCTGGAGCCGGTCCTGGGCGCTTCCCATCGCAGGAAACGCAAAACACAGAGAGAGAGATAATATCTTTTTCATGATGAGATCTAATTAGTAATGACGTGTTTACAGCTTTGAGGTGACAATTAATTTTTCGCAGGACGCAGATAAAGCGTGGCTTTGGTTCCTATCTCCGGAATTTCCTGAGCATTAGCCCCCCAGCGTTCATCGATTTCCGATCCGGGAACTGTGGTGTTTAAAAGAGAAACCGGATCGAGATACAGGGCTATGATCGAGCCCTCCACCTCTCCGAGGAATTGGCCGTCCATGATCACAGACCCCGTGTAATACCAGGGATGATCAGGCATCGGCGTCCCAGGGTCGCCCTCCGCTTTGATGGTTTCGCCGTCGATCGCCCACCGGTTGATCAAAGAGGATTTTTCTTTGTCTCCCTCTTTCCACGATACCACGACATCCACGGCATCGCCCCGTTCTGCGGATTTATCCCCGCGGATTTTTCGATCCTCCGCCGGCAGTAATTTGTCAAAAACATCGCC
Source organism: Verrucomicrobiales bacterium (assembly GCA_029213025.1). Taxonomy (GTDB): domain Bacteria; phylum Verrucomicrobiota; class Verrucomicrobiia; order Verrucomicrobiales; family DEV007; genus Arctic95D-9. Next base: position 2,774 of record JARGOZ010000192.1, on the reverse strand, counting down.
TTCCCCGGATTGGTATTTGAGAAGCTTGAGAGCGATTTGGATATCCATCGGACGGGCCTTCGTCGTGAGAATTGCTTCATGCGTTTTCCCGTGTTCGTGGACGAGAATGTATTCGATCGGCCCGCCTTCCCGCTGATTCACGACCACAGGAAATGATATTTCACGGGTCCTGGCATCGAACTCCACCAGACCCACCCGATACAGATACTCCCCGATTTTACGAACCGCAGGCTTTTCCACGGATGACTTTTCATCGGCCGAAACCATCGTTACAGCCAGAAGAAAACAGAGCATAAAACGCATAACAGGACCTTAACCCGAACTGCTCCGGAATAAAGTCACGGCTGATGCCTTATCGTGTAAAAAGGCAATCTAAGATGCCTCCGCAAAAGGTCGCTAATAGGGGGAGGGCATCGCAAACAAATTGATCCGTGGTTGAGTAAACTGATTCACTCTGCTGCATCAGAATCTTCGGAATCCAAATTTCCCGATTTCGACATGATTGCCCACGAAGGAACTACGAGCTGTCTTTGCGCCCACGACGCACGGCTGCCGGTATCCAGATTGTGACCATGAATGGTCAGATGATCTTCGGTTAAGTTGATCCATGGGTCGTCGCTTCTGCTCTGCCCCATTCTCACCCTGGGATCACCGACCCGTTTTAAAACATAACTCCGGATCAGTTCCCCGTTGGGATTGGAAGGATCTATTAATTCGACCATAAAACCAAAGGCATCTTTCGTTCGCAGCACCATATCGGTTACCAAAACGAAATGACGGCCCCGGCGGTTCCAGTTCATTCTTCCCTCCCCTGTATCTTCCACAGCATAATGATCCAAAACGAGAACAACGCCGATATCTTTCGATAGTGAATATCGGACTCTATTAAAAAAGTTATCAAGTATGCCTCCTCCCTGAAGATAAACTAAGTCCAGATTCAAATGAATATTTCCCTGAGACGCAAATTGCCGTGTATACCATTTCGAAAATGTAGCCACAGGAGGCAGTTGTTCCTTCTCTGCGAAGATCACGAACTCCTGACTCAAGTATCGCGCCCTATCCAGCCTCGATTCACCAAAAGATAATAGATTGTCATGCAGGTGACTAAATTCCGGCGGACCAAACAGCAATGCATTAAGCGCTGTCGCAACGTCAGACCTCTCTGAAAGACAATGCTTACCGTAGTAGGCCTGATGGAAATTCACATCGACCGCCCGGACTGACATCGGGATAAAAATAAGCAGGATGAAGATTCCAACCGAAAATTTCATTAGGAAACCCTCGGGCGGATGTTGGGTAGTTCAATAAAAAAGTCGAGTCGGAAAAGGTTCACCACCAATCACCCGGCCGCCATCGCCTTCGCCTCGCGGGCGTTCGCCTCGATTCCGCTCCAGTCCTGATTCGTGATCATGTCGCGAGGCGCGATCCAGCTGCCGCCAACCGCAGCGATGAGGTCGGAGTCGAGATAACTCCTCAGATTTTTCGGGCTGACACCCCCGAGCGGAATAAATTTGATCCCGAGATGCAAATAGGGAGCCGAAATATTTTTCAAATGAGCCAGGCCGCCGGATGATTCCGCCGGAAAGAATTTTAACAGATGGCAATCGTGTTCCACCAGTGCGATATCGATATCGGTCGGAGTCATGATTCCAGGACCGAATGGTAAGCCTTTCTGTTTCGCATAATCCATCACGCCGGGATTCACTCCGGGTGAAACGCCAAAATCCGCGTTGGCATCGACCACTTCATCAACCTGGTCTTTGCGCAAAATGGTCCCGATTCCTGAAGTCATTTCCGGAAATTCCTTTTGAATCGCTTTCAGCGCGCCAATAGCTGCCGGTGTCCGCAGGGTGAGTTCCATGACATCCACTCCACCCCGAAGCAGCGACTCCGCGACCCGCAAACCTTCCTCTTCATCGTTAACCACGAGCACCGCGATCACTTGGGAATCCTGGATTTTTTTACCGATAGGCGAATCGAGACGTAGCAAACTCATGGGATAGCACTTTGCCTCGAATCTGACGGCAGGTTCTCCGATTTCAACCACCGATCCCTGAAAAAGGTCTTTTCCCGCCGTTTGCCTTTGTGTAGCCTCTCTCGTTATGAAACTGCATCGCTTTGTTTTTTTCTCCGGTCTCGCCGCTGTGGCATTGCTTTTTACGGGTTGCGGAAACGATTCGTCCTCCTCCGGGAGCAACACCAAACGCTTCGCGTTTGTCACCAACGGAGTCGCAGATTTCTGGACCATCGCTGAAGCGGGAGCAAAAACCGCCGGAGCCGAGCTGGGTGTCGACACCCAGATTCTGATGCCCGCCGGAGGTATTACCGAACAAAAACAAATGCTGGAAGATCTCATCACCCGCGGAGTCGACGGCATCGCAGTCAGCCCGATTGATCCTTCCAATCAGACGGAAATTATTAATCAGGCCGCCGAGGTGACGCCCCTCATCACCCACGATTCCGATGCCCCGGATTCGAACCGGCTTCTCTACATCGGGATGGACAACTACACCGCCGGCCGGATGTGTGGCCAGCTTGTCAAGGAAGCACTCCCCGACGGTGGTTCCATCATGATCATGATTGGACGAATGGAGCAGGATAATTCGAAAAGACGTCGCCAGGGTGTCATTGATGAGTTGATGGACCGTTCCGTAGACCCGAATCGCTATGATCCTCCGGGAACGAAGGTCGAAGGGGAAAAATACACTATTCTCGACACCTTAACCGACCAGTTTGACCGCTCCAAGGCGAAAGCGAATGCCGAGGACACCCTG
>JARGOZ010000191.1 GCA_029213025.1 Verrucomicrobiales bacterium | reverse complement strand
TACCGGATTTGATCACTGGGATATTCTGCCGGGTCAGGGAAGCTATTACAATCCTGATTTCATCAATGCCGGCGGCAAATACCAGGTCACGGGATACTGCAGTGAAATCATCACCGAAAAAGCCACTGACTGGCTGCGCAAGCGGGAGGATAAAGATAAGCCCTTTATTCTTATGGTGCAGCACAAAGCCCCGCACCGTGCCTGGGATCCGGCTCCGCAATATTTGACGCTTTTTGATGATATAACTATTCCGGAACCCGACACCCTGTTCGACAACTACGAAGGCCGGGGCACGGCGGCCCGCGAGCAGGATATGACGATTGAGAAAACCATGACGATGGGGCGCGACCTGAAAGTCAAAGAACTGGATGATACCGGGGATTTCAAACGCCGGGGCTACGGTCGAATGACCACGGAACAAAAAGCGGCCTGGGATGCAGCTTATCAACCGAAAAACGATGCGCTGATGAAGGCAAAACTCAAAGGTAAAGATCTCATAAGATGGAAGTATCAGAGATATGCAAAAGACTATCTTCGCTGTGTGCGCTCCGTGGACGACAGCATCGGGGCGTTACAAAACTTCCTGAAACAAAATGACCTCGCTGACAATACCGTGTTTATCTACTCCAGTGATCAGGGGTTCTATATAGGTGAACACGGATGGTTTGATAAGCGGTTTATGTATGATGAATCGTACCGCACTCCTCTTTTGGTCAAATGGCCCGGCAAGGTGAAACCCGGATCAGTAAACGACGATCTGGTTTCGAATCTCGACTTTGCCGGGACTTTTCTCGATATCGCCGGGGTCCAGGTTCCTGCAGATATGCAGGGCGAAAGTCTTGTGCCGATAATGAAGGGAACAACACCTTCCGACTGGCGCAAAACTCACTATTATCACTACTACGAATACCCGGGCTGGCACATGGTGCAAAGACACGAAGGGGTATATGACGGCCGGTACAAATTGATGAATTTCTACGATGTAAAAGAGTGGGAATTGTACGATTTACAGTCCGATCCGAAGGAGATGAGAAATGTATATCAGAGTCCGGAACATACCGAAATTGTGAAGCGGCTTCATAGGGAGTTGGACCGTCTTCGTGCGAAATACGAAGTTCCGCCAAATGCGCTGAAAGATCTCAGCAATGTGGATATGTTCTTTCACTCGGACAGTATCCGCGAGAGGGGCATCGCCCGGGAAAAGAAACTGCAGGAGAAGGAACCTCGCCGGTAATTCGCCCGGGCCACTCAACAGGGTACAATGAGGAACCTGACAGGGTACAGTGGGGCAATGTAGAAAAACAGCCCGGGATTTTTTAAAAAGAGTGTGACTTTTGGTCTTGTCTGCGCTCTCTTGAAAACCGCTCAAATGACAAAAACGCTGCCAATTTTACCGTTTTTTCTGGTCTGCTGTGCACAATGTCTGGCTGTTGATTTCAATCGGGACATCCGCCCGATTCTATCGGACAAGTGCTTTGCCTGCCACGGGTTTGATGAGCACGAGAGAAAGGCGGGTTTGCGTCTGGACACCAGGGATGGGGCCTTTGCTGATCTCGGCGGTTACTCAGCGATAACGCCGGGTGATCCGGAAGGCAGCGAAGCGTGGTTTCGCATCGCGTCGGAGGATGAAGATGAAATTATGCCGCCGCCAAAATTTCACAAACCGCTCACTTCGAGGGAAAAAGAGTTGATAAAACAATGGATTGAAGAAGGCGCAGAGTACAAAACACACTGGGCTTATGCGCCCCTGGAGAAGAAGATGATTCCGGAAGGTCAAAATCCGATCGACTATTTTATCGGCCAAGGTCTTGCGGAAAAACGACTGAAACCGTCGCCGCCGGCAGACCCGGATACGTTGATCAGGCGACTGTATTTTGATCTTCTCGGTCTGCCGCCGAATTCCATCCAAATCGATGAATTTGTATCGGATCAATCAGCCGACTGTTACGAAAACGCTGTTGACCGGTTACTGGCTGATCCGGCCTTTGGTGAACGCATGGCGGTCTATTGGCTGGACCTCGTCAGGTATGCCGACACGATAGGCTATCATTCCGATAACTTTATGGAGGTTTCCGCCTATCGCGACTATGTAATTTCCGCCTTTAATCAAAATATTCCCTACGACCGCTTCACCATCGAACAACTCGCCGGTGACCTGCTTCCCGATCCGACCGTTGAGCAAAAGGTTGCGTCGGGTTACAATCGTTTGTTGCAAACGACGCAGGAGGGTGGAGCCCAGGCTGAAGAGTATATGGTAATTCACGCAGCTGACCGGGTAAGAAATGTCTCCGGCGTATGGCTTGGTTCCACTATAGGTTGTGCGCAGTGCCACGACCACAAATATGACCCGTTTACTGCGCGTGATTTCTATACTCTAGCAGCTTTTTTCGCAGATGTGAAAGAGAAGGCAAGAGAGAGCCTAATTTGAAATTGCCAACGAAAGAGGAGCAAACTCTTCTCGCGAATCTGCAGAAAGAGCTGGAATCGAATTCTTATAAAAATGTACTTTCCCGCAACGCGGCACTGGCTGCCAAAGTTGAGTTGGCTCAAACGGAATGGGAGAAAGAAGTGCGCAATAGTTTATCCGGGAAGACAAAGGATATATGGACGGTGCGGGTTCCGGGAAGTATGAAATCGAGTGGCGGTCAGAAATTTGCCGCGCTCGATGACGGATCGGTAATCACCTCAGGTCAGAACCCGGCGAAAGATAATTATACTTTGCAGATTGAAGGTTCGGGTATTGTCACGGCGATCCGGTTGGAGGCATTGCGGCACGAAAGTTTTCCCCGCAAAAGTTTGTCGCGTTCGAACGGAAATTTTATCCTCTCCGGTTTCCGCGTTTCACAAGGTAGTAAAAAAAATCTAAAAGTGGCTTCTGCTATAGCTGACTATGAGCAAAAGTCATGGCCCGTTGCAGCGACTCTGGACGGAAAAAATCAGACCGGGTGGGCGGTCGATGGTCACAACGATAAAGCGGGCGATCGCTCGGCACTGTTTACTCTGGCTCGTCCGGTTGATTTGGGGGCAAAGGGAAGTCTCACAGTTGAACTGCAGCATCAGGCGGGGCACTCCGGCCATAACATCGGCAGATTTCGGATCAGTTTTACCGATTCACTGAATCCTTCGATCAATGGCAAGTCCGACATTCCGAAGGAAGTGGTAACATCTCTGCGGAAACAACAGCGCAGTCCCTCTGAAGTCGAGATTGTAGCCAATTATTTCCAATCGAAGACGCCTTTGCTTGCGGAATACTCGGCGCGGCAGAATGAGATTAAAAAGAAGATCGATTCCGTGAATCAGGGCATCAAAACCATGTTGGTATCCGAATCTCTCGCAACCCCTCGTGTTACCCGTTTGTTGCATCGTGGCGACTGGCTCGACAAAGACGGGGAAATTGTGGAACCGACTCTTCCGGCATTTTTACCGCGGAATAACGATTTGCCGAAGGATCGGCGGGCGAACCGGTTGGACTTGGCAAAATGGATTGTGGAGCCTGTCAATCCTTTGACCGCCCGGGCATTTGTGAACCGGGTCTGGATGTTGTTTTTCGGTGAGGGGATTTCCCGGAATGTCGAAGATCTCGGCGGACAGGGGGAACCTCCAACGCATCCGGAGCTATTGGATCATCTTGCTCTGGAATTCCAAAGTGGAGGATGGGATGTGAAGGCTCTCATCAAAGAAATTTTGCTGTCTGATACGTACCGCCAGGTATCAACAGTTTCGGATGACCTTCTTGCGAAAGATCCGGTAAACAGATTATGGGCAAGACAGGGACGCTGGAGAATCGAAGCGGAGTTCGTCCGGGATACCGCTTTGCAATTGGGTAATTTATTAGTCAACCGGCAGGGCGGTAAAAGTGTGAAGCCCTATCAACCGGAAGGGTACTGGCAGCACCTCAATTTCCCGCGAAGAAAATGGGAAGCCGGAAAAGGTGATGATCTCTACCGGCGTGGACTCTATACTTTCCGGTGCAGAAGTTTTCCGCACCCGGCCATGGTATCCTTTGATGCACCAGCTCGCGAGGAATGTACGTCTCAAAGGACGCGTTCAAATATCCCTCAGCAGGCACTGGTTCTGTTGAACGATCCGGTGTTCGTGGAGGCAGCCCGGAATTTCGGCTATCGAATCGCGAGAGTTCCGGGGGGCCGGTCGGCAAAAATTCAATTTGGATGGAAAGAGGCAACGGGAAGAGAGCCCGTGCCGGAGGAAGTGGAAGTATTGGAAGCTTTATATGAAGCTCAGCGACACAAATATTTATCTGCCGAAGAGCAGGCCTCGGAGTTCCTTAGTATCGGGAATTCACCGGGGGAAAAACTGATTGCCCTTTCCGATTCAGTCGCCTGGACACAGGTCGCACGAGCGATACTTAACGCATACGAAACCACTTCTAGAAACTGATGATTGCTGTCGATACAGACATTTTAGTATATTGCCATCGAATGGACTCGCCTCACCATATAAAGGCGCTTGTAGCTGTAGAACGCCTGGTAAAACGGGACGAACCGTGGGCAATCCCATGGCCTTGCATGATCGAATTTATTGATACCGTTTCGAGGAACCGTCCGTATAATCCACCCTCATCCATTGAGCAGTGTTTTAAAGCTTTCGATAAATGGCGCAAGTCGTCGAGTCTCCAGTTTATCGGGGAAGGGCCTGGGTATTACGAAAAGTTCCGCAAGCTGGCTGCGTCTCAGAATCCGGTAGGTGACGAAATTGAGGATATTCGTATCGCTGCAATCTGTATTCATCACGGAGTTGACGAGTTCTGGAGTGCGGATCGTGACTTCAGCTCGTTCTCGAGCATTCGCTGCAAAGACCCTCTTATCATTCCCAACCGGTAAAGTTTGTTATGAATTTCGAGTACCAACTGTCACGTCGAGCCTTTATCAACAGTTCCACAGTAGGAATTGGAGCGGCCGCACTGACGCAACAGTTGTTTGCAGAAGCCGGGCTCGAACAACAGTGGGAAGGAGCGGTCAAACCCCACCACGTGGCGAAAGCGAAAACCGTGATTTTCCTGTGCATGGCCGGGGGGCCGTCCCACATTGAAACTCTTGATTACAAGCCGACCCTGATTGAAATGGACGGCAAGCCGATGCCGAAGTCCATTACCGAAGGTCAACCGATTGCCCAACTGCAGGGTAAAAAGGATGCCCTGGTATGCATGGGGCCGCAGCATAAGTTTTCACGTCACGGCAAATCGGGGCAGATGATTTCCGATGTGTTCCCCAATATCGCCAAGCTGGCCGATGATATTGCGATCATAAATTCGATGACAACCCGGCAGATCAATCATGATCCGGCTCATACTTTTATGAATACCGGAACGCAGATTTCCGGACGCCCCTGTATGGGATCATGGATCAATTATGGATTGGGTAGTGTATCAAAAAACTTACCTGGATTTGTGGTCCTCACTTCAGTAGGTGGAGGTCAGAGCCAACCTATCGCGGCTCGGCAGTGGCACAGCGGTTTTTTACCGAGTCGTTTTCAGGGCGTGCAGTTTCATTCCAAAGGCGATCCGGTTCTCTATGTGAGTAATCCGAAAGGCGTGGGCAGGTATGATCAGCGGGCGGTGGTTGATGCAGTAAATTCTCTGAATCGAATTCGAAACCGGGTCGTCGCTGATCCGGAAATTGATACCAGGATCACCCAATACGAAATGGCTTTCCGGATGCAGGCCAGTGTTCCGGAGCTGGTCGACTTGCGGGACGAACCTAAAGAAGTTCTCGAAATGTATGGTGCAGAACCTGGCGACGGGTCTTTTGCCAGCAATTGTCTTCTCGCCCGGCGCCTCGCGGAAAGAGGGGTCCGCTTCATCCAACTTTACCACCGGGGCTGGGACCATCACGGCGGGGTGAAGAAGGGAGTCGAGACAACCGCAAAACTGGTAGACCAGGGCTCCTGGGCACTGGTAGAGGATTTAAAGCGTCGCGGAATGCTGAAAGATACTTTGGTCGTTTGGGGCGGGGAATTTGGTCGTACTCCGATGGCGCAGGGCAGCGGACGGGATCATCACATCAAAGGGTTTACTCTCTGGATGGCCGGTGGCGGAATCAAGGGTGGCGTAACCCACGGTGCCACCGATGACTTCGGCTATAATGCGGTGAAAGATGTAGTAACCGTTCACGATTTTCACGCCACGATGCTGCACTTACTCGGTATCGATCACAATCGCTTTACCTACAAATTTCAGGGCCTGGATATGAAACTTACCGGTGTGGAAAAGGCTTCAGTGGTAAAGGGAATCCTCGCGTAGGCGATGCGTAGGATCGACTGTCATGTTCATTTGGTAGGCGACGGCACTTCGGGCAGCGGATGCTGGATTCGGTTGCGGTCAATGCTGCATAAACTGCAGGCGAGGTTGATGCTGAAAGGAGCCGGTATTTCCGGTGTCACACCCGGAAAAGGTCTTGATGAGGCGTATGCTGCCGCTCTAAAAGGAATGGTCGAAAGTGCTCCGTCACTGGATGCAGTCTGTCTTCTCGCGCAGGATATTCCCTATACTGACAGTGGCGAAGCACTGCCGGAAAAGGGCGGATTCTACGTGCCTAACGAATATCTTTTTTCGGTAGTGGATACCGCGCCGGGTTTATTTATTCCGACGGTCTCGATTCACCCGGGAAAACCGGGTGCCATGGAGGAACTCGAAGCCTGTATCGAGAAGGGAGGGAAGTTATTGAAGTTATTGCCCAACTGTCTGAACGTGGATTGCTCTCACCGGAAGTATCAAAAATTCTGGGAGCGCATCGCAGAAGCCGGGATTCTATTTCTTTCTCACACCGGCGGTGAGATGACTCTTCCGGTATTGAAACCGGAATATGCCAACCCGGAAAATCTTGTATTACCGCTGGAATGCGGAGTCACTGTTATTGCGGCGCATTGTGCAGGGCGTTCCGGTTTGCGGGATCCGGACTATACAGAAATTCTGCTGGGGATGTTTGATAAATATCCCAATTTGTATGGCGACAATTCAGCGTTCAGTGGCTTTAACCGCTGTCGCACCGCTGCGCGAGTGCTGCAATCGGAAATGACCGGGCGAATTCTTCATGGCAGTGACTTTCCGATTCCTGTGACAGGATTGGGCCTCTGCAAAATGGGATTGATTTCGAAGCAGGACCATAAGAAAGCAGCCTCGGAATCTAATCCTTTGGAACGGGATTGTATCATAAAAAAAGCGATGGGTTTTGACGAAGCGTCTTTTACGAAAGTCGGCGAATTGTTAGCCGGTCAGGCTTGATCTTTCTCCAGTTTCTTCCGGACGAGAATCAGAATAAAACTGATTACAGCCAGTCCAGCCATACCCCAGCTTACCTGAATCAGAGCCAGGCTGATATCATCTTTTCCCATAGCGCTGCCCATCGCAGCGACGATACCAGTGCTTGGCAGATGCCCGAGGAAGGTACCGAGAAGAAATTTGCGGTGGGGAGTTTTCACCAGGCCGAGCAACAAGTTTACCGCCAGAGCCGGAATGGGAAGCTGCCGTACAAAGAAGATATTCAGTATAGAATGCTTCTCCAGCAACCTCCGAATTCTGTCCTGACCTTTGAACTTTTCGAGGAGTCTCTCCGAGGTACCTTTCCGGGCGGTAAAAAATGCGATATACGAACCGATGAGACCGCTCGCCATCGCCACCGAGAAACCTTCGACAAAACCGAAAAGCGTCCCGGCCCCCAAAGCCAGCATGAGTCGGGGAACGCCAAGACTGATCGCGATGATACTGCTGGCAACAAACGCGAGATGAGCTTTCCAGCCAAACTGGTCGATAAATTCCTTCCATTTCTGCAGATCCACAGCGAATTGCTTCAGGGGCGTAAAATGGAGTAACGCAACCACGACTGCTACAATCAACGCGAGTCCGAACAGGCGTTTTGTCTCGCGGCTGGCGGCGCGTTTCGGCACCGGGTTTTCGACAGGTGGCATGGAAAGAGAAGAGGGGAGGCCTCAGTGAGGGATCCTTTATTTTCAGTTACTGAGGTGCAAAAAATCCGCTTTCGCGAAGCTTGATCACGCAGGAGTAGGCTCCATCCACGTTTCCCACTCCGAGATAGAGTTGGCCTTTGTCAGTTTGCCAAAGATCGGAACTGAGGGATAAGCCTGCGGTCAATGCGGCTTTGTCGGGAAAAGATCCGGCGATGACAGGCTTGCCGTATTTGGCGAGAAGCGCACCCCGAACGGTCAACCAGGAAGCATTCAGGTCTGTATGGTATTGCTCCCCGGTGAAAGAGGCGCTTTGCAGACTGACTTCTGCAAGGCCATCGCCGTCTTCGCCGTAGTCGAAAAATATGGAGTAGCGGATGCCACCCGGTTTAATGAAATACATACCGTTCAGTCCGGTTCGGCCGCGGAGGATTTCGTTTACACCACCTCTCAGGCCGGTGCTTTTTTTCAAACGGACGTAAACTTCGTCGGGATCCTCGCCGAAAACGAACATTTCCATGATCTCAGCCGGTGTGCTTTCCGGGCCTTTCGGTTCTTCTTCAGGCTCGGGTTCTTTGCCACCGTTTCGGGCGATTTCCTGATCAGCTTTGCTGAGTTTGGACAGTTCAAACTTTACCAGTTGGCCGGTGGAAAGTTTCAGCGACACCGTTTCGCCCTCGAGATTGACGAATTCCCCGGTGATTTTTCGGGTTGGGTCGGCGGAGCTGGTCCACTCCCGAATTTCTGCGCAGAGAATGCCGGTCAGGAGACAGAGTGAAGTGATGATTGGCCACGTTTTCATTTCCGGATTCAGTCAATTTTCACAGAAGCGGGGTCGAAGTCTACCGGAGGATATTTCATATTCAAACTTTTCAGAGTGTCGATCACGATGCTGGCCACGATCAGATTACGGTACCATTTGCTGTCGGCCGGAACCACGTGCCACGGATTTTGGGCCGTGTTTGTTGTGCTGATAACGTCGCTGTAGGCCTGCATAAATTTTGACCAGAGCGCTCGATCCTCAAGGTCTGCGGGGTTGAATTTCCAGTTTTTGGCCGATTCGTCGAGCCGCGCCTGTAGACGTTCCTTTTGTTCGTCTTTGGAAATATGGAGGAAGATTTTGATCAGGGTCGTACCTTCATCAGCGAGCATTTTTTCAAAATTCACGATATGCTCGTAGCGTTTTGACCATCGTTCCTCCGGATAAATATTCCGAACTCTCACCGCGACGATGTCTTCGTAATGACTGCGGTTAAAGATCACAGTTTCACCGTTCGCCGGGACATGTTTGTGAATGCGCCAGAGGTAGTCATGGGAAAGTTCCCGTTCATTGGGCTTTTTGAAAGAGGCGACCCGAATTCCCTGCGGATCCATTGGAGCGAAGACTTTGCGAATCGTTCCGTCTTTGCCGCCGGTGTCCATGGCCTGAAACACAACCAGAATGCGATTTTTGTTCTCGGCGTAAAGTCTGGTTTGGAGTTCGTCGATTTCTTCCAGCATCTCGTCGAGAAGATCTTTGCCCTCACTCTTCGAGACAGGAAAAATTTGTTCATCCCGGGTGGGGATAGTGTTTAAATCGATGGTTTCTCCGTTGGGTACCTGGCAGGGATGCATAATTTTTTTCTAAACAAGTGAAGCTGAAATGGGATCGGCGAGAGCTTTGCCTTCATAAGTCAGGCAGTAGCGATCTCCTTTTTTAACGATTAAACCCTGTTGGGTCAATGAGTCAACAGGGTACAGTCCGTCGATGTACCCTGTTGGTAGTCCTTTGGCGGTGCGAAGCTGCAGGGCAATCGCTTCGATTCGGCGATCTTCATCGGTCAGATGCTCGACTTCGGTTTTGACGCTCTTTCCATCCAGAACGGCTCTGGTATAGCCGGCTGTATCGGGCAGGTTTTTCCATCGGATATTCGTCACCGTTGAAACCGCTCCTGGCCCGAGCCCGAGGTAATCGCTGCCCGACCAGTAAGCCTGATTATGAAGTGATTCGAATCCGGGCCGGGCGTAGTTGGAAATTTCGTAGTGGGCAAACCCGTTTTGCTCCAATAGCGAGAGAGCGAGGTAAAAGGCATCTGCATCCCGGTCTTCATTGGCATCCAACTCACCTTTTTTGTGCCGTTGCATAAATTCTGTATCTTCCTCGTAGGTGAGATTGTAGCAGGAAATATGGCTGGGATTTAAAGCAATGGCGTGCCGCAGATCACTTTCCCAGTCCTGAAGGCTTTGCCCGGGGATGGAAAACATCAAATCGATACTCACGTTGTCGAAGCCCGATTCACCGAGAATCCGGAACGCTTCGTCGGCTTCATCCGCCGAGTGATCTCTACCGAGGGTAGATAACGTGCGGGGATGAAAGGACTGCACACCGAGACTGGGACGGGTAATTCCCAAGTCACGGAAAAGACGCGCCTTTTTCAAATCAAAAGTGGCAGGGTTGGATTCCAGCGTCCATTCCCGGATTTTGGAGAGGTCGAAAATATCCCGAAGTCCTTCGCACAGCAGGGTGATGAGAGTAGGGCTGAGCAGACTGGGGGTGCCGCCGCCGAAAAAGATCGTCTCCGGTTGGACCTCGAATTCACCGGCACTGATTCGGGCTTCTTCCAAAATGGAGTTTACAAACGTCCGGTTTGCGAGAGAGCCGGGCTGGTGTTTGTAAAAAGCACAGTAAGGACAAATGTGATGGCAAAACGGAATATGGATGTAGAGATGACGGATCAAAACTTTGAGATTATGATGTAAGCTCCCTCGATGGGAGAATTTCAAGACTACACCATTTGAAGCTCGAAGTCATCATTGCCCCTCTGGTCGTGTTCGTGGCGATGAGCGTTTTGCTGGTCGCAGCGCGGTTCTATGACCATCTGCCTCTGAAACCGCCGGAATGTTCGTTTAAAAGAGTCACCGGAATTCCCTGCGTCGCCTGTAGAGGTACAAGGTCTTTCCGGGCACTGGCTGAGGGAAAGGTCGGTCTCGCGCTAAAGTACAATCCCCTCGCAGTTGTCGCTTGCGTGATTGCGGCGATTTGGATGGGCGGATACGTTTGGCGGAAAGGGCAGCCCCCCTCACGAAATTATCTATCGGTAAGAGGGGTGGCCATTCTGACCGCAGCGCTTTTGATAGGGAACTGGATTTATCTGATTTTGACAGAAGCCTGGTTCCCGGACCTTTAATTCGCCGCAGCCGGGGTATTGGGGCCGTCCTCCGGTAAATCGGGAACTACAGCGAGTTCCTCCGGGGTGACTTCTCCTTTTAACGACTGGAGAAAGCTGACAATCAGATCCGCTTCTTCGTCGGTCACCTTCTGTCCGGCCTGGTGATCGGCCATTTTCTTCACCATTTCTTTCAAGTCGGAGATCGAACCATCGTGCAGGTAGGGACCGGTTTCCGTGATATTGCGGAGACTGGGGACTTTAAAAAATCCCTCCATCGCCTCAAATCCCTCAACTTCGGCGCGCCCTTTATCTTTTGTCGGCCACGGTTTAACCAGTCCCAGTTTTTGGTACATATGCCCGCCGACGCCGACGCCATTGTGACAACCGGCACAACCCTTACTGATGAAAAGATTAAAGCCCTTCTTCTGCTTCACTGTGAGGGCGTCATCATTCCCTTTTAGAAAATGATCCCATGGAGCCGGGGTCAGGAGCCGACGCTCGAATGCTCCGATGGCATTTCCAACATTGTCATAGGTTACCGGATCGGCTTCATCGGGGAATGCTTTTTTGAATGCTTCAACATAACCGGGAATGGATTTCAACACTTTCAAAACGTAGACCGGGTCGGGCATACCCATCTCGATCGGGTTAAGAATTGGTCCTACCGCCTGAGCTTCCACATCGGGTGCTCTGCCATCCCAAAACTGGGCAATATGGAGAGCCGCGTTGTACACAGTCGGCGCGGACCGGCCGCCTTTTTGATTCTTTATTCCTGTCGAGGTAGGCGCTCCGTCATCTCCGAAGCTGGATAGATCGTGGCACGAGTTGCAGGAGACACTGCGATCTTTTGAGAGGCGTTTGTCGTGATAGAGCATTTTGCCCAGTTCCAGTTTCTCTTCGGAGAACGGGTTTGCTGCACTGTCTGCATTTTCGGGAAGCGGCTGGAAAAAACCCAGAGCGCTGCGATTTATCTTCACTTCATTGCCAGTGGCAAAAGCGATGGTGAGAAGGCTGAGCGTGGCAGAAATCAGTTTGAACTTCATAAAATCAATCTTGCTTTTAGTATCCCTTACGTCGGAAACGGGACCGTGGGCGAAAAGTATTTTTTGTAAAGCGGGACAGGAGTCGCAATCAGGTCCCTGAAGGTTTTTGTAACGAAAAATTCGTTTCGGCCATCTTTGAAAGCCAAGCTATGAAGCCTGTTGAATCACCCTCTTTGCCGCCCCCGCTTCCTGTGGAGGAGAAATTCGCCAGAAAGGGAGCGTTCGCTGTAATCGGTCAATTTTTCGACTATGTGTTCGGTTTGCTGGTAATTCTCACCAGCCTTGCGGTGATCTCTGCTATCCCGGTGATTCATTTACTTAGTTTGGGCTATCTGCTTGAAGCCTCCGCGCGGGTGGCAAAGTCGGGGCGGATCAGGGATGGTGTGATCGGACTGGAACCCGCTGCGCGGATTGGAAAAATTGTGGTGGCAGCCTGGCTGATTTTTCTGCCTGTCCGGGTGCTTCATGGATATTGGCTGGATGCCAATATTATCGATCAGGGAACCAATGAAGCGAAAAGTCTCGGAGTGGTACTGCTGCTGATCAGTTGTGTCTCCCTGTTTTGCATCGGGTGGGCAATAGCAAGGGGTGGAAAGTTCCGGCATTTTCTTTGGTTGGCTCCGGTGCGGTTTTTGAGGCGAATGGGACAGCCCTGGAATTGGAAAGGCGCGTTGCAGGGGATCACCGATTTGAGAAAAGGTCTCAGGTTGCTGGACTTTTTTCAGCTCGGCTTTTTTGGATTCCTCGGTGGAGCGCTGTGGTTGGCAATCCCGGTGCTGATTCTTTTTTCGGCTCCATTTGTTCCCAGTCAACCGGGTTCACTTCTCATTTCAATGATTGGCGCGGGTATGCTGGGGATTGTCATTCTTTATCTGCCTTTTATCCAAACCAGATATGCCGTGGAACGAAAATTTGTTGTCTTCGGGCAGTGGAAAACGATCAGGGAACAGTTTAGAAAAGCTCCGTTAGCCTTGTGGACCGCCCTGTTTGTTACCCTTTTGTTTGCGATGCCGCTTTATCTATTGAAAATCGAGCTGGCACCGCAGGAAGTGGCGTGGATACCGAACCTGGTGTTTGTGGTTTTCATGTTTCCGGCTCGACTCGTGTTGGGATGGGCCGCTTCGCGTTCTGCCAAAAGAGAAACGTATCGCCACTGGTTCTTTCGTTGGACGGCGCGGCTGGGCATGATTCCGCCGGTTCTCGTCTACGTGTTTGTCGTTTGGTTGACCCAGTATTTAAGCTGGCACGGAAGTTACAGCCTTCTCGAACAACATGCTTTCCTGCTGCCCGCACCGATGTTGGGCCTTTAGATTGATCCACTGCGAATTTTGTTTCGTAATTCCCGTTAAGATTCGTGAAATACTCACTTGAATCGCAACAAAACAAAAGCATTATAGCGGCGATGAATTCTCTAACTCTTGGATTTCTTTATGTTCTGGGCATCTCATGGGCACTCGCCGAAACCTGTATCATCGCCTCTAACGGGAACTGGACTCCACTGATCATTTTCCTGATCGGTTTCATCCTCATGTTTTCCATTCTGGGTTGCGCGAAAATTTCTGACGCCGCCGTTGAGAGATGGGGCGGTATTTTTGCGATGCTTCTCGCAGTCGGCTTGGTATTTCTCACTTTCAGCACAGCAATGACCGGTGCCGTAGGACTCGCAGTGATCAAAGGAATCTTTGCACTGGGTTTTGTCGTTGTTGGTCTTGTGGCAATGATCCCTTCCGCAAAAGGGGCTCATCAGGATTAACTGCCCAGCCACAAATATTCATTGGCAAGGCGATTGAGTGCCCTGCGGGTTTCTCTGAACTGATCTGAGAGAATTTCGTACACTTCAGCGAGAGCAAATTCGTCAGCCAGAGGGTGAATTCCCGCAGTGCGGTAGGAGCCTCTGGCAACGCCTTCGTAGTACCTCACACCAGGCGCTCCGCGTCGTTCTTCCCGGCGTTTAATAAATCCGGGAAACAGTCCGGTCAGCACCAGAAACTGATTGCCACAGTGGACATGCAGGTAAAAGCGGTCGTAGGCATTCGCCGCCTGGATTGCCTCGACAAATTCAATGTGGTAGGGCATTCCGTTGATTTGCAGATTATCGTCGGGTCCGGTTTGGAACGGATTTCCTTTGGCAAATTCAACCAGCGTCGCTGCCACGTAATCCGCGACTTCAATATGATCAACACCCTGTTCTTTCAGGGCGTGGCGAACCAGCACGTAAAAGTATAATTCGGACGACACAGTAACCGATTGCTCCATCGAAAGCACTGCTTCGAGCAACATTGGATGATCGAGGATACTGTCGAGAGTATCGGGGTCGCGCGCCAGGCGGACAAATGGGTCTTCTTTCGAAGCATCAAGTCCGTTAAGGATAGCCGCCATGAATTCGAAATCACGTTGGCTGAGGCGCGCCCTGCAACTTTTTGGCATGATACGCATAAGGATAAACAGAGAGTATGAAGATAAGACGAACCAACTTTCACGATTTGCAGTCTAACAAATATTGAAAGTTCGGATCAATAGTTATTTTCCGGGTTTTAATAATTTGTGGCTTTTTTTTGAATTGGGGTGTCAGCATACGCTGAATAAGTATGCAGATATTATGCCAGTAGAATCTTTCACGTCGGGAAACACACTTTACTTCATCATCACCGGGATTTGTATGGTCCTGAGTCG
>JARGOZ010000190.1 GCA_029213025.1 Verrucomicrobiales bacterium | reverse complement strand
CCACTTGAAAAGCCTGCGCATTTTTCGCAGAATTTCATTGGTTAGAGACTGTTGAGTCTCGAATTGTACCCTGTTGAGTCTCGAATTGTACC
This sequence comes from Verrucomicrobiales bacterium, assembly GCA_029213025.1. Lineage (GTDB taxonomy): Bacteria > Verrucomicrobiota > Verrucomicrobiia > Verrucomicrobiales > DEV007 > Arctic95D-9. Next base: position 14,781 of record JARGOZ010000190.1, on the reverse strand, counting down.
CTGTTAAGCCTCTCTTCGTAATATTTCTAACCAGAATTGAGAATACAGCTTTTTTTTCCGGCCAGGTTCTGAAATAATACGAGTATGGCTCACGGGTATCTCCTGATCGTCGCGGACACGGAACCTCCGAACACTTCTTTACTCCTTACTGGCATTGCCCTCGGTATTCTGTTTTTTCTGATCGGATCAATTGTGGGGCTCGGAGTTTGGAGACGCTGCCACCGGGAACTGAATCGATTCGAGGAGGAAAACCGCCGGCTTTCCCGGTCCGCCCGGATTCGCAAAAGGAATCACCTCAAGCAACAGAAGGATCTCGCAAGGCTTTCCCGCAAAGACTAACTCTAACACCAACTCATGACGACACTGCACCAACCTGCCATTCTCACCATCGGGCAGGCTTCACCATCACTGAACGCCTTTCTTTCCGGCCCAATTCCGTGGATCCTGCTGTTCCTCGGACTTTGGGTCGCTTTTATGATCAAAGGATTCAAGCTGGCTGCGAAAATCCGCGAAGCCCGGGAGACCAACAACCGCCTCGCTGCGGAACTCCGCAGCGCGATGGATCAGCAAAGCCAGTCGCTCGATTCAGTCCGCAAGACTTTCGCTTCGGAAAAGCAGCGTTGGCGCCTTCAGGTCAAAAACCGAAACAATTTGCTTACCGATTTAAATCGTCGGCTCGCGTTTCTCAACGAAGAACGGACCGGCCTGAAAACGGAACTGCGTTCCAAAACTATCGCAACTGAGACTCTCCGGCCCAGACTCGAAGTGGTGGAGAGTGAATCTGATGACCTGAAATTTTCCCTCGAAGAGCGTGAACGGGAACTGGAAAAAGAAAAGCGCCGCACAATTGAACTCGAAAACCAAATCAACGAACTGGAGATCGCCGCCGTAGACAAAGACCGGAGAATTGAAATCCTCGAACTGGATTTAACCGACAAACAGGGCGCCAGACAACTCCTCGACGAGGTGGACACCATTCTCGAAAAACGCGACGCCGAGGTGAATCAACTCCGCGAAGAACGGGAAAAAGTTCGTGGCGATTTGGAAAGCCGGATTTCGGAACTCGAGTGGCTTCTCGGCGAGCGGGACGGGGAAATAGCTCTGCTTACCGATGAGAAAAGCCAACGGGAGACAGAAATCACCACATTGAAAGGCAAAATTCAGGACCGGGATAAGCTCGCACGGCGGCTCGGCGAGCTTGAAGCAGCGCTGGAAGAACGCGACACCGACCTGGAGAGCCGCCGGAAACACTGCGTCGAAGTAGAAAACCGGGTCAATGAGCTGGAAATCGACAACTCGGAGAAAGATCGCACCATCGCCATGCTCGAGGAAGAACTCGCTGAAAAACAGGGAGCCCGGCAGAAACTCAACGAGGTGGATTGTGAAATCGAAAAACGCGACAGCGAACTCAACCATCTCAGAGAGGAACGGGAGCAGCTTCGCAATGAGCTGGAGCACCGGATCGCCGACTTCGAAGCTCTCCTTTGCCAACAAAAAACCACTCTGGAACAACAGAAAAAGGACCAGTTCAAACTCGAAACCTCAATCAACGAACTTGAGTTGGTCGTGAAAGACAAAGACCAAACCATTTCCGATTTGGAGAAGAATCTCGACGAAAACAAAGGAGCGAGAAGAAGAGTCGCCGAACTGGAAAGCGAAATCCGCAAGTTGGATGAAGCCCTCGCTTCGAAAGACGAGGAAATTTACCTGCTCTCCTCATCCGCATCGGATAAAGAAAGCCGGGAAGACAAACTGCTTTCCCTTTCCGGATTTCTCCACAAAGGCGGCAACGGAGATCATGATCTCGAAATCCAGAGTCTCGCCGCCCGCGGCGATTCGAAAGGGCTTTTCTCGCAATTGGAATCCAGGGAGCAACAGCACAAAAAGGAACTTCAAAGCCTCACCAGAGAGAAATGCAATCTCGAAGCGGAAATTGATACTTTGCAAAAGGAGAACCGGCAATTGAGTGATTCCCTGAATGGCCGGTTTGATGCGGACATGGAAGCTCTGAAACTGCAGCTCCGGGAAAAAGAGACCGAAATAGAGGCTCTGCGTCACGAGTCACACAAAGATGACGATACCTGTGCGAAACTGCAGGAAGCCCAATGGTTTCTCGGTGAGAGGGACGAGGAATTGAGAGTGGCGAGAGATCAGGCCGACGAACTATCCCACTCTCTTGAGGCACTCCGCCGGGATTCAAATTGCCGAATAACTGAGCTGGAAAAAATTCTGAATGATCAGAGCGGGGATCTGAAAAACCTTCGATCAGAAAAAGAATCCCTTGCTGAACAGCTATCGAATTCCGGCAGTCAGGATCGCATTCAGGAGCTGGAATGGCTTCTCGGCGAAAGAGACGGACAGATGGAGGAACTCCGCAACGACATGTGGGCTCGCGAACATCACCAGGGCGAGCGCATCGCGGAACTGGAGTGGATCATGGGAGAAAAAGATGCCGAACTGAATCACCTGAGATCTGAAAACGGTCGGCTTCATCACGAAAACGAAACGAAAAACAAAACTTTGGCAGGACTGCACAACGGGGAACACGGCACCCTGATCGAGAGAATCGGAGAGCTGGAATGGTTGCTGGGAGAGAGGGACGCAGACCTGAACCGCCTCCGCGAAGAGTCGGTACATCGCCAGGAAGTTCTGGCGGGAAAAGACCGGGAACTCGCCGATTTATACAACAACCGCGGCGGCAGACAGGAGAGAATCAACGAGTTGGAATGGCTCCTTGGCGAGCGGGATGGTGAGCTATATGAACTAAGACCACAACTGCACGACAAAGTTTCGCAAATCCAAGCCCTGTCCGAAAAATGCGCCCGGCTGGAAGAAGCTGTGCAACAAAAATCGGAACCGCCAGCCCCGGAACCCGAAGACATAGCAGAGCTGTCTCCACCGGAAAAGGACGACTTAAAAAAGATCAACGGAATTGGCACTGTAACCGAGGAGAAGCTCAATAAACTGGGTATTTATCACTATCGGCAAATTGCCGAATGGACCGCTGACGAGATTTCCGAATTCGCAGAACAACTCTCATTCAAAGACCGCATCGGGCGTGACCGCTGGATCGAACAGGCAATCGATTTGCATCGGAGAATCCACGGGGAAACGCTCACTCCTAAAATCAAAATCGAACAGGACACGCAACCGGAATCGAAGAAACAGGCTGTAATCACCACGGATAACGCGTTTGAAAATGACCCGGTCAAGATCGACCGCCTTCTGGGCCCGGTGTTTAACGATCCTCCCCGGGAAGTGGATGACCTTTCAAAGCTGAATGGAATCACACCCCGCTATGTTGAAATGTTGAATCATTTTGGTGTATTTCAATACAAGCAGATCGCTCTGTGGAATACCCGGCATCTCAAGCAGTTTACCATGCTGCTCAACGTTAACGGACCGGGAAAAATCGATCTCAATCACTGGACAGCGGAGGCCGCAGAGCTGCACCACAAAAAGTATGAGCAATCCATTCAAATGAATCCCGTCCAGCGAGGGGTGCAGAACTAAGAGGAGATCAGAAGATTTACCATCTGTAGCAACTCGTCGTCTTCAATACCGGAGACATCGATAGTTTTCTCACGGCTTTTTTCTCCTTTTACGATTTTGATCTGCGATTTTCTGAGCCCAAATGACTTGGCGAGAAAGTCGATAAGTACCTTGTTCGCTTTGCCGTCGACCGGAGGCGCCGCGAGGCGAATCCGCAAAACCCCGCCATCCATCCACTCGACAAAGCGGGTTTGTTTCGCATTCGGCATCACTTTTACGGATAACCGGCTCATGACTGACAAGGGGTAATTTCCACTTCCCGCCGCCCGTCCTCCAATACCCGGAAATGGTACCAGACTGCGCTTTCCTCCGGAATCGCATCCGGATATTTGTCCGCCCATTCCACGAGAATCGCCCCGTCTTCGAAAAGATATTCCTCCCAACCGATTTGTTCGAGTTCTTCAATGAAATCGAGCCGGTAAAAATCGAAGTGAAAAACCGGAAGGCGCCCGTCCCGGTATTCGTGAACGAGGGAAAAAGTGGGACTGGTCACGTCGGCCGGGCACCCCAGCCCGGCTGCAATGCCCTTACAGAAATGAGTCTTACCGGCGCCGAGATCGCCGACAAGAGCGAGCACATCTCCACCGCGGAGAGAAGCTGCGATCTCCTTTCCCAGTTCCACCATGGCAGCTTCGTCTTCTGCGATTTTTTTCATCTTCCAAAATGCTCCCAACCTCCTGAAAGAGCGGTCCGGTCGCCGGAATCTGTCATTTGTCCAATATAGCTCAAGGGACAATTCGGAAATTGCTCCTCCCAGGCGAGACGAAGATTCTCCGCCCCCGCTGCCGGTATCGTGAATAACAATTCATAATCCTCCCCCTCTCCAACAGCGGCGGCCAGGTCACTGTCCGGATTTACGGGGATCGCTGAAAGATCAATTTCATATCCGGAGATCGCGCTCATTTCGGCGAGACGCGGGAGATCTTTGGCCAGTCCGTCACTGAGATCCATCATTGCCGTCGGCTTCATCGCCGAATCCCGATCCATCAGCCAGCGGGCTTCATGTAATCGCGGGGTGAATTCGAGATGCCTGCCACTGGCGAACGAGTTCCCCAGCCCGCCTGTGACCGCGATGACATCCCCCACCCTTGCTCCGGAACGCATGGCGCATTTTGCGGGTTCCACCGTTCCTGTCATTGCGATGGAAATCACTGCGCCGCTACCGGGCAAAGAGGCTGTTTCCCCTCCCACAATGCCGACATCCCCGAATTTCTCAGCGGCCTTCCTCATCCCGCGATACCAGCCCTCCACCTCGGATACTTTACAATCCTCTCCGACGGCAATGGTTACCAAAGCGTGTTCCGGCATTCCGCCCATCGCCGCTATATCACTGATGACCCGACACATGGCTTTCCAGCCAATTTTTTCCGGCTCTGTCCCGGTGAGAAAATGAACCGATTCAATCACACAATCCGTTTTCAGCAGCTGCCATTCCCCGCTTGCAGGACCCAAATCGATCACGGCACAGTCGTCCCCTGGTCCCGCGATAACGTCGTGACGATCCTTCTGCCCTTGTATGAGACGGGAAATCAAAGCATCCTCACCGATGTCCCTCACTTTTTGGTCCATGATCTAACAATTTATGGTAAGTTAAATAACCGAAAGACTATGTTGCCCGAACTCGAAAAACTCATCGTCATCCAGCACCGCGACAAAAACATCGTCGCTCTCGAAAAGCAGATCGCAAACATCCCTTTTGAAGAGGAAGACATTCGTGATCGAATTTCGGAGGAAAGAGACGCTGTTGCTAAAGCACTCGCCGACTTTCAGGAAGTGGAAATCGCCATCAAAAATATCGAACTGGATGTCCAGACCCGTCGCGACACCATAACAAAACTCAAAGTGCAGCAGTTCCAAACCAAGAAAAACGAAGAATTCCGCACTATGGGGGAAGAAATCGTTCGTTATGAAGGCGAGGTCGCAGAACTGGAGGATAAGGAAATCGAGTTGATGGAGAAGGCCGAGGAACTCAACAAAGTCCTCGAACAGGCCAAAGAAGAACTTTCCGATTCAGAAGACTCTGTCGAAACCGATATCGGTGCGCTTCATCAAACAAAGGGGAACTGGGAAAAAGAATTGGCTGCGGAAAAGGCAGCCCGGGCGAAAATAGCAGCCGATGTAGATGAAGACCTCCTCGCCAGCTACAAGCGGACTTTCGATTCCAAAAACGGGACCGCCGTAGTCGGCCTCGTAGACAGCCAATGTAGCGGTTGCCACATGAAAGTCACTAAATCCACCATGGTAAACGTCAAATCAGAGAAGGAAATCACCTACTGTGAGAACTGTGGCAGGATGTTATACTGGTGGACCGATGACAGTGAGGCCAAAACTTCCAACGAATACTAGGGAAGTCTCAGGGCGCAATTTGTAAATAATTTCGCAACACTATCATTGACTCAAGGCCTTCAAAAAGCTACAAGGACAAGCAATATTCAATGAAGACTAAATTTTCTTTCGAACGAGTGGACTGGACCAACACAATTTTCATGTTGGTAATCTGCCTTATCGCACTCATCGGAGCGCCGCTATATGTCGTATTTTACGGAGTCGACGTGTTCCAGATTGTGCTGTTTCTTTTTTACGTTCTTGCCACCGGCATGAGCATTACCCTCGGTTATCACAGGCTTTTCGCCCATCTATCCTTCAAAGCGAAATGGCCGGTAAAGCTGTTCACCCTTATTTTCGGTGCCTGCGCCTTTGAAAATTCGGCGTTGAAGTGGGTTTCCGATCACCGGACCCACCACAAACACACCGACAGCGATGACGACCCCTACGACATCAGCAAAGGTTTTTTCTGGGCCCACATTGGTTGGATCCTCTTTCGGCAGGAGCCGATTCCTCCATTTGATAATGTAAACGACCTGAAAAAAGACAAACTCGTGATGTGGCAATACCGCTACGACAAGCGCATCGCACTTTTGGTAGGTCTCGCTCTTCCCGCCATGTTGGGATTTTTGTGGAACGGACCGGTAGGGGCTCTTGGAGCATTCCTCATCGCCGGAGTGCTCCGGATTTTTGTGGTCCAGCAGTGCACGTTTTTCATCAATTCACTCTGTCACACAATCGGTCGCCGTCCCTACTGCTCAGAAAGCAGCGCGAGAGACAGTTTCGTAATGTCTCTGTTCACTTTCGGCGAGGGTTACCACAACTATCACCACGAATTCCAGCACGATTACCGCAATGGAGTGAAACCCTGGAATTTCGATCCTACCAAGTGGGCTATTTGGACTTTAGCAAAATTCGGACTGGCTGAAGATCTCCGCCGCGTGCCGAGAAGCAAGATCGTTCTGGCTGAAATGAATGCAGCCCGCAACAGTGCGGAGAAAGAATTGCTACGAATTCAGGAACTCCCCGAGAGTGACTGGAAAGAAAAAGCCATTCGGGCCCTCAATAATTTGCTGGAACGAATTCAGAATATTTACGAAGAATTCATTGCTGAAATCGACTCAAGAAAAGCCGATCTCTCAAGACGCTGTATGCACAGCTGGAACCGCAAAACCCGACAGTTACTTGACGAGCTTGCAGATATCCGGTTCCAATTCAGAATTGCCTGATTCTGCGTGATGGGAAAAGAATGAGGGAGATTTTGTTTCCCCGCTTTTCCCTCAAATCTTTCGGGATTCTCCTCGCCCTCACAGCGGCAGGCGCCCTTATGTCGGGCGTCTACGGAATCATTCACGATCAGATTACTTACAGCCTGTCTCCGGAATACTTCACCAGGTTCAAGTTTTTCCAGTTCTACAAAGTCGATCCCGGCATGGGCGAAAGGATTTTCGCCGGTGTAATTGGATTCCTCGCCACCTGGTGGATTGGAGCTATTTTGGGCTGGTCTTTCGGTCGGCTTTCGATGACGAAACCAAGTTTCGATCCGCATCCTACTGAGGTAATTTATGCGTTGATTCTGGCGCTGACAATTACTGCCGCCGGCGGACTGGCCGGGTATCTCTACGCATCAAGTCGCCTCGATCAACCGCGCGATTCATGGGATCTTTGGAAGGCCTCTTTTCAGATTGAAGACATGCCTGCGTTTCACCGTGTCGGAATTATTCACAACATGGGATACATTGGAGGAGCCGTAGGCGCTGTTATCGCCGGAGTCCGGCTGCGCAGGAAATGTTCATGACTCCGGCAGCTCGCACAACTCCACTGTGCCACCATGCAAAACCACTGGATGAAGCTCCAGTAAATCAAGGATCTCCTGCCTGTTTTCGCAATCAAAGCGCATGTAGCCCGCTATGTGATCGGTAGAAGACACAGATTCAGAGTCTCCGATCAAAATCCTTTGTCCGATCTCGCTCCCACCGCGGAACAACCCGCTTTCCCTGGCCGCCTCAAAGAATTGATCCCATTCCCCTTCGGGAACCGGATTCTTCACATTCCCGTGAATCAGCAGAATATACTGAGCCATCCCCGGGGATGTTTACGATTTGCCGGCCGCTTTTTTACTTGGCCCCTTTTTTCGCGGGGCAAACTCGAAGCCGATCTTTCCGGTCTCGAAGTCGAGAGTGAGATGGGCCGAGAACGGACGCTTGGTTTTGCGCGAAATGAATCCGGGTAACAATTCTGTTTTTCCTTTCTGAAACAGAGGAATCACATCATCTTTGCTCAGTTCTTTCTGCAAAATCGTTTTCCCAAGCCGGAAACCATCGGGTGACTCCTTCGGCTTGAAATCGGGAACCATAAAAGATTTCTCCGTCTCGTAAACATTGGCATTGGAGCCACCGGGCAGAGCGATATTAGCGATAATATCTTCGTCATCAAGATCGTCAGCCGATTCCGGCTCGTCCTGATCAAACACAAAATTGGTTTTGTATTTGCCTTTTTTTCCGGTTTTGGATTCTGTTTGAACCAGCTCCACTGCGGCTGCAAACGGAACATTGAACCGCGAGATATAACCCTCTTTCTCTTCGAGAAATTTGGTCGTGAAGAGTTGTTTGGCCTCTTCTTCCGACAGTTTGCGACCGGCCAGATATTTCGAAATGCGGAAGTCGCACTCCTTGTTGATCAGATTGTAACACTCGTACGTTGCATCGGTCGTTTTTAAAACCGGTGCCCCGCATCTTGGACAGGTACATTCCAGGTCGGGAAATGAACGATTCACCGCTTCGGTGTAGTGATTACGGGCCTTGAGAACAACATCTTCGGTAAACCCGGCGATTTCCCGCATAAAAACGTCGCGACTCAATTCACCCTTCTCCATGCGGTGCAGTTTGGCTTCCCATTCCCCGGTCATCGACGGGGAAGTGAGCGGCTTGATCTTCATGTCCTCCAGTAACTCAATAAGTCGGAGTCCCTTGCCGGTCACGATCAAATCCCGTCCGTCCCGCACGACGTATTCCTGCTTCAAAATCCGCTCGATGATTGCCGCTCTCGTAGCCGGAGTTCCGAGCCCCCGATCGGACATCGCCTCGCGCAACTCGTCGTCGTCGAGAAGCTTACCTGCTCCCTCCATTGCCGCGAGCAGCGTAGATTCGGTGTATCTTGCCGGTGGATTGGTTTGCTTGTCTTCGAGCCGAACATCAGTAGCCTCCGCCGTTTCACCATCAGTCACAGCAACGAGATCATCTTTGCCTGCCGCAACACCGGCTTTTCGACCGTAAACTCCCAGCCAACCGGGTACGACGAGGATTTTGCCGTCGGTGCGGAAATTATCAGTTTCTGCGCCATGATTGATGGAAGTGATCCGCTTGGTAACCTCAAATTCGGCATGCGGGAAAAAGATCGCGATAAATCGCTTCACGATCATGTCGTAAACCTTCTGCTCCTGCTCTTTAGCCAGTTTCACAACACGTCCGGTCGGAATGATCGCAAAGTGATCGGAAACTTTGGTGTTATTGAAGATCCGCTTATTGAACTGAATCCGGTTATTCTTCAGAGAATCCTCAGCCCACTTTGCCACCGGCAAACCGGACGATGCAATTTGTTGTGTGGTTTCGATCACATTCTTGACGTAGTCTTCCGGCAAATACCGGGAGTCTGTCCTCGGGTAGGTGACCATTTTGTGCCTCTCATACAAGGCCTGAGCGATCGCAAGGGTATTTCTGGCGGTAAACGGGGCTTCCCGCTGCAAAGTCGTCAGATCGTAAAGCTGGGGGGCAATTTGCTTCTGCGGCTTTTTCTCTTCGGAGACAGAGCCGGTTTTGCCCTGGCAACGAAGCTGAATCGACTCAGCCTTCGCCCGGTCCCAAATTCTTTCCGCCTTGGAATGCTTATTTTCCTCGTCCTTTTTCCAGCCTAAATCGACCCAGCGACTCTCATACTCCCCGTTGGTCACCGCAAAATCAGCGTGGACCTCCCAGTAATCTTCGGAGACAAAATCCTTAATTTCCCGCTCCCGCCTGGCCAGAATCGCCAACGTGGGAGTCTGCACTCTGCCTGCGCCGGTTATATTAAATCCCCCGTGCCGTGAACGGAAGCAAGTCAACGCTCTGGTCGAATTCAGACCTACCAGCCAGTCAGATTCCGAGCGGCACTTGGCGGCATCGGAGAGATCCTTCATTTCCTCACCATCGCGAAGCTTATCCCAGGCGTCCTGAATCGCCTGAGTGGTCATGGACTGCATCCAGAGGCGCTTCACCGGTTTTTGAATTTCACCGATGTCCATGATGTATTGAAAAATCAATTCACCCTCGCGACCGGCATCGCAGGCGTTGACAATCAAATCGACATCTTTCTTCTTCGCCAACCCGAGAATGTGCTTCAATCTCGCTTCAGTCCTCTCGATCGGTTGCAGCTCAAAATTTTTCGGAATAGCCGGCAGAACTTCAAACTTCCACGGCAGATTTTTCCCGTTCGGACCGGTTGGCATTTTCAACTCCACGAGGTGGCCAACTGCCGAAGTGATTAATGCTGAGTCATTTTCGAAATGCTGGGAATCTCTCGATTTGCCTTTTTTCGTAAACTTTCCCAATTTGGGGGCGAGGGCTTTGGAGAGATCAGTCGCAACACTGGGTTTCTCCGCAATAATAAGGACCTTGGACATCGTTCTTTACAGGAAGTATGGAAATTACAGGCCCGGCAGACGAAAAACGTCCATCCCGGCCTTTAACCTCATTTCCTTAGTTTCAATGGTTCGTCAAATCAGTTTTGTGAAGTATTTCCCCGGAAGCTGTTTGATGAGGCCTTTCATTTCCAGTCTCAGGAGCGCTCCATTGACCTCGGGGAGCGCCAGTCCAGATTGCTCTAAGAGGTGATCCACCGGCAGTTCATCGACCCCGAGAACCCTCATGATTATTTGTTCCGCTTCCGGTAAATCTTGCCATTCCTGAGGCGTATCCTCGCCGCCGCCGAAGTCCAGTTCCGGCGCCAGACCATAGGAAAACTCCTCAATTACATCTTTTGCATCGCAGACCAGTTTCGCTCCGGACTGAATCAGCCGGTTACATCCCAGCGACGTAGGCCTGTCAATCGGCCCCGGCACAGCAAAAACGGTTCGCCCCTGCTCCAGCGCCTGATTGGCCGTAATTAACGAACCGCTTCTACCCGGTGCCTCCACAACCAGCAGCCCCTGCGACATGCCCGCCACAATGCGGTTGCGCAGCGGGAATGACTTCTTGTCCGGCACATAGAGCACCGGGAACTCAGAGAGCACCGCCCCGTTTTCCGCGATTTTATCGGCCAGTTGCTGATTTTCCGGAGGATAAATGTTTCCCACCCCGGAGCCCAGCACAGCGATGGTGCGCCCGTTGGCTGCAAGCGCGGCCTCGTGGGCAATCGTATCAATGCCTCTCGCCAGACCGGAAATAATGGTGAACCCGGCCGCAGCGAGCTGAAAACTCAATTTTTTCCCGTTGGAAATCCCGTAATGAGTCGTCCTCCGTGAACCGACAATGCCAATCGCCCGGGCATCGCGCGGTTCAACATGGCCCCGCATATATAGCAGAAAAGGAGGATCATGAATTTCCCGGAGAGCGGCAGGATAGTTCTCTGAATCCAAAGTCAGCAGCGAAACACCGTGATCCGCCATTCGCCGTTTCTCTTCTTCCAGATCGATCAGATTTTCCCAGTCCACGAATCTCTCGACCATTTCCTGACCGATTCCTTTTACCCGGATCAAATCCTTCCGCCCGGCGGCAAATATCGCTTCCGGCGATCCGAAATGCTCAACCAGCTTACGCACCCGCACCGGTCCGATGTCGGGAAGTAAATTCAGTATTAAATAGGCATCAATTCGATCCATCGGAGAGGCATCCTATCATAGGAAAACGGGCGATTGAAAAACCTTTTAAAAAATTGCTTGAAGCTTTGCAACTCTGGTGGAACATTTCGCGCCCTCCACAAAGGAGGTCAAACAAATGGCATACGCAGTGTTTAAAACCGGTGGCAAGCAGTATCGTGTTGAAAAGGGAGACCGAATCAACGTGGAAAAACTTGATGCAGAGGTAGGTGATGAAATCACTTTCGAGGAAGTTCTGGCTTCCGGAAATGGTGACGGGCTCGACGTGGGTGCGCCATTTGTTGACGGAGCCAGTGTCAAAGCGAAAGTAGTCGAACAGTTTCGGGATAAGAAGGTTACTGCCTTCAAATTCAAGCGACGCAAAGGCTTTCACAAAACCAAAGGACATCGCCGTCACCTGACTCGCCTCGAAATCACCGCTATCTAATCTTTAGTTTACAATTTGTCATGGCTCATAAAAAAGGACAGGGAAGTGTTAAAAACGGACGCGACAGCAACAGCAAGCGTCGTGGTGTGAAAAAGTTCGGCGGAGAAAAAGTCATCGCCGGAAACATCATCATCCGTCAGTGTGGAACGAAGTGGCACCCCGGCAAGAACGTTGGTTTGGGTCGCGACTACACGATTTTCTCACTTGTTGACGGAAACGTCCGCTTTGACCGCGATGGTCGCCGGGTCAATGTGGATCCGGTCGAAGCATAAGATTTCTATCTACTTAAGCGGATCCAATTAGATCCGCTACTTTCGAAAAATCGGACGAAAGTCCGATTTTTTTCGTATTCGGGTCTGAGTTCTTTCTTGCGGTAACATCAGATTTCGCCACAATCAGGCTTGGCTAAGATTTTCCTCTATCTCACCAATGCTTTTCCTCTTTGGGTCCTGATCTTCAGCGCCTGCGCTTTATTTTACCCGCCGGCGTTTACCTGGTTTCTCCCCTACATCCCGTGGGGTCTCGGGATCATCATGCTGGGCATGGGCATGACGCTATCTTTCGCCGATTTCAAGGATGTCATCAAAATGCCTCGGGCAGCAGTCATCGGAGTGGTTTGCCAATTTACCATCATGCCTCTGCTCGGGTGGTCCGTGGCCCGCTTTCTCGGGCTGGATAAAATCGATCCCACGTTGGCTGTCGGTCTCATTCTCGTGTCCTGCTGCCCGGGAGGCACTGCTTCCAATGTGATCGCATACCTCGCGAGAGCGAATGTTGCCCTGTCCGTAACCATGACGGTGATTTCCACTTTCGCAGCCATCATGCTCACCCCTTTGCTAACCAAATGGCTGGTCGGAACCATGCTGGAAGTCAGCGCAATGAAGCTTTTTATCGATACTTTAAAAGTAGTATTCACGCCGGTAATGGTCGGCCTGTTCCTCAACCGCTATGCACCGAAGCTGGTTCAAAAAGTCAGCCCTTTCTCACCACTGGTCTCAGTGATCGCAATCGTGCTCATCGTCGCCTGTATCATCGGATTAAAAAATGAAACAATCCTGAATGCCGGTTGGCGATTGCTCGCCGCTCCTGCGATTTTGCATATCTCCGCCTTTGTGCTGGGCTATTTCGCGGCAAAACTGCTCCGCCTGCCGGAAGATGCCCGGCGCACCATTTCGATAGAGGTGGGTATGCAAAATTCCGGTTTGGGCACTCACCTTGCCAACAATAATTTCCCGGCAACCAATGCGGCTGTTCCATGTGCCATCAGTGCGGTTTATCATTGCCTGATCGGAAGCATTGCGGCCGGAATCTGGAGATTGAAACCACCGCGAATCGATCAAGTTTCCCTGGTTGACTCTGACAACACCCTACGGTAATTCCCCATCATGCTTGAAGAATCGGAAGCCCGGCAGCGTATTCTTGACCGGATTGAACCTGGCCCAGTGATCTGGCTTCCCCTCGGTCTGGCACGGGATAACCGGACCGCTCAGGACATCCGCGGTATCGCCGATTTTCCGGAATTTGATAACTCCAGCATGGACGGCTACGCGGTCCGCGCCGCCGAAGCCACCGGGGGCGCGACTCTCTCGGTATTTCCGGAGCCACAACCCGCCGGGCTCAACCGCAACCTGGAACTGCCGCCGAACAGCGCAATCCGCATTTTCACCGGAGCCCCCGTTCCCTCAGGAGCCGACGCAGTGATCATGCAGGAGGATGTAGACCGGAAAGATGACAGCATCACGATTCGCGAGCCGGTAGTGCCCGGGGAAAATATTCGCCGCCGGGGTGGTGATGTGTGTGCCGGGCAGAAAATTCTTTCCGAAGGCGACCGGCTCACCCCCGCCCGTCTCGCCCTGCTGGCCTCTCAAGGCATCGAAGAAGTGCCAATTCACATGCGGCCGATGGTTCATGTTGTATCAACCGGCGACGAGCTCGTTCAGCCCGGCGAATACCGAATGCCCGGCCAAATTTACGACAGCAACGGCGTTCTACTGAAAAGCTCAGTCGAACAACTGGGCGGACTGGCTGAGCAGATTCACCTCGAAGACAATCCCGAAATCATGCGGCACGCGCTCGCGATCCTTTGCGAAGTCAGTGATTTCGTCGTCATCGCCGGAGGCGTTTCTGTGGGAGAACGGGACTTTGTCAAAGAGGTTCTCGAGGCTCTGGGAGTAGAAACAGATTTCTGGAGAGTCAAAATCAAGCCCGGAAAACCCTTTCTTTTCGGCCAACATCCCAACGGATGCTGCATCTTCGGGTTGCCGGGCAATCCGGTTTCCGCGTTTGTGACCTTCCAGATCTTCGTCGCCCCGGCTCTGAAAAAGAGACTCGGCCAGTCCGTTTCGACGACTAATTTCACCAAACTCCTGGGGCTGGCCGATGAAGAAATCGTAAATCGCGGGGACCGCCCCCATTACCTCCGGGCGATCGAGGACGAAGGACGGATCTATCTTTCGGGAACCCAGCAATCGCACGCCATTTTTGGTCTCAGCAAAGCCAACTGCCTGGTTCGGCTCGAAGCAGATCAAACGATCAAAAAAGGAGAACAGGTCTTCGGCATCCGGATTTGAACGGACTGTACCCTAGACCGGCAGAGCCGGAACCAAAAGGATTTTGGGTGTAGGTT
>JARGOZ010000189.1 GCA_029213025.1 Verrucomicrobiales bacterium | reverse complement strand
AATCTGGGAAACGGTTTCGGAGGTTATGGATCGACACACCGTTTTGGAGCATGCAACATTGCAGGAAATCATCAATGCCGACCTTTGGGCCCGGGATGAAGCAAAGAGTTTATTGTCATGAGCACTAATGATAAAGTCTGGATAGGTTTTGACCTCGGCGGCACAAAGATGCTGGCGTTGGTTTTTGACGAAAATTACAAGGTTCTGGGTCGCGCCAAGCAAAAGACTCTGGGACACCAGGGACAGTCGGCCGGCTTGATCCGGATGAACGACGTGGCCAATGAAGCGCTGGAAGACGCCGGTGTTCACAAGTCGCGGCTCGCCGGAATCGGAGTGGGATGTCCCGGACCAATTAATCCCAAAAAAGGCGAAATTGTGGAAGCTCCCAATCTCGGCTGGTCGAATGTTCCGGTTGAAGAATCGCTTTCCAGCGCATTTGGATGCCCGGCCGTGATTTGTAACGACGTCGATGCGGGTGTGTTCGCGGAATACAAATTTGGGGCGGGAAGAAAGTCCGATTGTTTTATCGGAATTTTTCCCGGAACCGGGATCGGAGCCGGGGCGGTAATGAACGGACAGTTGCTGCAGGGAGCCAATCTTTCCTGTATGGAACTGGGTCATATCCCGTTATTTCCGGAAACATCGGGTAACGGCGACGCTACCACCACATTGGAGATGGAGTCGTCCCGCCTGAAAATCGCCTCCGAAGCGGTGCGCGCCGCCTACCGGGGGCAGGCGCCAAAGCTTCTTGAACTTTGTGGCACTGATCTTTCAAAGGTCACGAGCGGCAAACTCGCCAAATCCATCAAAGCCGGTGACACTGCGATCGAAGAGATCGTAAAAAGAGCGGCAGTTCTTCTCGGTAACGGCGTGGCTACTGTGGTTCATATTCTCGCTCCGGATAAAATCGTGCTGGGCGGAGGACTGGTGGAAGCCATGCCGAAACTGTTTCTCGAAACAGTAAAAAAATCCGCGCGGAGACGGGTGCTGGGTCCCTATAAAAACAGTTTTGAGGTGGTCGCCGCACAGCTCGAAGACGACGCAGGAGTTAAAGGCGCGGCCGCCTGGGCGAGGAAAAAGATTGAAGGTTAGTTAACTCGATGGCCGGGGAGAAATATCGAGACAAACCGTGGCCATCGAGGGATATGCCCCCGGGCATTCCGTTTATCATTGGAAACGAAGCGGCGGAACGCTTCAGTTTCTACGGGATGCGGACGATTCTCGTCGTCTTCATGGTGAAATATCTCTGGCTGATGGGTGATACACCCGGCGAGCCAATGAGCGGGGCGGAGGCGAGCGAGCGGTATCACATGTTTACCGGCTTCGTCTATTTGACTCCTTTTATCGGAGCGATGCTTGCCGATTTTTTCTTCGGAAAATATCGCGTTATCATTTGGTTATCGTTGATTTACTGTCTGGGTCATGGCGCGCTGGCTCTGATGGGCTTTGTCGGAAAAGCCGAAATGTGGCTTTCTCTGGGACTGTGGCTGATCATTTTCGGTTCCGGCGGAATCAAGCCCTGCGTATCTGCTCATGTAGGAGATCAGTTCGGAACCGGGAATCAGCATTTACTCACGAAAATCTTTAACTGGTTCTATTTTTCGATCAATCTGGGGGCGTTCGTTTCCTCATTACTTACTCCCTGGCTGTTGGAATGGTATGGACCACACATCGCTTTCGGGGTCCCCGGTTTACTCATGTTAATTGCTACGATCTGCTTTTGGTCTGGTCGATACAGGTTTGTTCACATCGAGGCAAAGAGCGCGGTTCGGGACATCGTCAGTGCCGGTGGCCGGCTTCAATCACAGGTAGGTAACTGGATCAGTTTCTCTGTGGTGGCAGCGGCAATGGTGATTTTGCTGGTGGCCGTGGTTCTGATTTTTAATGAACTGATTGGTCGTGTATTCGGTGATCCGGTGACGATTCGAAGTCTGTCGAAAGTCGAAATCATCACCATAGGTCTGGGACTTTTGTTGCTGTTTGTTCGAAAATCCTATTTTGCCGCTACCTACCGCAGTCTAAAGGAACTGATCAAATGGGAATGGGTATCGGCGCTTCTGAAGCTGAGTATTATCTATTTGTTTGTGGCGATGTTCTGGGCCCTGTTCGATCAGACCGGCTCGTCATGGGTGCTGCAGGCAGAGGATATGGACCGGAAGTTTCTGGGTATCACATGGTTGCCAAGTCAGATACAGGCACTCAACCCCATTCTGATTTTGACTTTTATCCCTCTGTTTACCTACTTTCTATATCCGGCAGTAGATAAAGTATTTAAACTCACTCCGCTGCGCAAAATCGGGGGCGGCCTGTTCATCATGGTAATCGCCTTTGCGGTAGTGGCGTTTGCGCAGGAAAAGATCGATGCGGGAGGATCACCTTCCATATCCTGGCAATTGATTGCCTACGTCATTATTACAGCCTCGGAAGTGATGGTGTCCATTGTCTGTCTCGAATTCAGCTATACTCAGGCACCGAGACCGATGAAGTCGTTTGTTATGGCTTTATTCTTCGGGTCGGTATTTCTCGGCAATATTTTTACCGCGAAGGTGAACAAACTGATTCAGGTGAAACAACCACCCGGTCTGGTGTGGAATGAGATGAACTCTGATTCAAAGCGAATCGCAGGTTACGATCAAATAACGGGAACCGCCGATGATATCGAAATCATAGATGAAGACGAGATGGTGTTTGCCGGCAAAGAGCAGTTGGACTCTCTTCTTGAAAGGCTGCAGAAAGAGATTTCAGACAATCAGTACGAGGCACTCAAAGCAGACGAGGGGAATGCGATTGTTGGCGCAGTGATGGATCCGTGGGGCAATCCATATCGCTACTCGATGATCAACAGGCTGCGCTGCCGGATCACTTCGACGGGGCCTGATGAAAAATACATGACCCGTTGGGATCAGGGGGCGATACTGCAGATGAATCTTCCGAAAAGTGATGACCAAAAGGAAAGCTGGCTATCCGTACTCCATCCGGAAAGCTCATGGATCGAGAAGCGTAAAGCGGAGTTGGGAATCCAGACTGAGGCAGAAAAAGTCGAATCCGGCGCCTCAATTACCACGGAGTATTTTGTCGGAGGGCAGATTAAACTCGAAGGAGCGCCCTACTTCTGGTTTTTCACAAAAGTGATGTTGGCGGCGGCCATTCTTTTCCTGATTGTTGCTCTGTTTTACAAACCCAGAACCTACATCTACGAGGATGATGAGGACAGCCCCGACCGGCAATGATCTTGACGGGACTGCCATTTTAGTGATTGGTTAGGGCATGGAACGATTTTCTGTAACTTTGTTTTTCCTTCTGCTGCTCAAAACTATTTCCGTAGAAGCGCAGAGCAACGCAAGGATATACAATTTCGAGACCCTTCGTCCGGACACAGATATTACCATTCATCAGGTGGATCCGGTGGACTTCCCGAAAGTAAAACTTGTCGCGTCCGTATCGAGAGGAGGGCTTCTGCTCAGTGATTTAACGTCCGAAAATTTCCGGGTTCGGGAAAACGATGCCGAACAGACTCCGATAAAGGTTTTCGTTCAGGGAAAACCCGTTTCGGCCGTTCTGTTGTTGGACATTAGCGCATCGATGGGAGAATCGGTCGGGGAAGTGAAGAACGCTGCAATTACTTTCCTGCAAACTCTGGATGAAAAGGATCGTCTCGAGATACTTACCTTTCATGAAGAGGTGGAAACCGTCTATCCCATGGGCAATGATTTTGCCAAAGCCGCCCAGGCGGTAGCAACAATACGTGCCCGGGGTAAATCGGCTCTCTACGATGGAGTATACAGGTCTATTGATACACTTCGACGAGCCTCAGGTCAGCGAGCTGTTGTAATTATCAGTAACGGCGTGGATGATGATGGCAAAGGTCGACAACTCAGTAACCGTAATTTTGATGAGATTCTGATGTTGGGAATCACAGAAGAAATTCCGCTGTTCACCGTCGGAGTAGGATTTGATATCAATGCCGGCATCTTGCAAACCCTGGCTGGAACTACCGGGGCGGATTATGTAACGGCTTTCACCAGGGCGGAACTTGAATCCCTCTATGCACGCACGGTCCGGCAATCGCCGAGTCAATTCTGTGTGGAATATACATCTCTAAAGCCCACCGAAAAAGGGGAAAGGAAGGTTCAATTGGACTTGGTAACTTTCCCGGGAGAATTGAATCATGCAATGGTGCCCAGGCAGGTGTGTTCCTATAAGGTGCCAGTCGCTGACAAATGGCCGAAGGGGTTGCCGGTATACCAAAAAGCTGACGAAATAAACATCGGAAAACGAAACGAAGAAAATGCGTTTTCGTTTCAAGCGCCGGAGGGAATCGATAATTTTCTTGATAGCTATCGCAAAAAAATTCGTGACTCGGAGTGGTCCATACGGAGTGAGACTAATACCGAAAACAGATCACTACTCAAAGCTTACAAAGGTCGATCGGAAATGTCTGTTCTGGTAGAAGAAGAGGAGGGAAAAAGTAGAGTTTCCGTGGAGTACTCCCTGCCTGTATCACAACCCGTATGGGTAAAACAGGATGATGCCAATCAAATTATCGCAGCAGACGGAAGGGATGTCATAGTCACCGGGGACGGCGGTGTCATCATTGTGAGCGGCGGTTGCGGTAAACTGACTCTCACCGGGAGTAGAAATCAGGTCCAGTGCGATACGGTAAAAGAAGTGGAAGTTACCGGCAGCCGGAATGTGATTATTCTCGGTTCCCTCGGCAATGGGACGATTGGCGGAGAGGGCAACGATTTGGCCTGGGGAAGCGGGCTGGAGCGGCTGAAACCTGTTGTAAAATCAACCGGCGCAACCAACCTGGTAAGACGACTGGAATGATCGATTTACGAAGTGACACGGTAACGAAGCCAACGCCTGCCATGAAGCAGGCCATGTTCGCCGCTGAAGTAGGTGATGATGTGATGGGCGAGGACCCAACCGTCAACGCCCTCGAAGCAAAAGTGGCGGCTCTGACCGGTAAAGAGGCGGCTCTATTCACCTGCAGTGCGACTCAGGCGAACCAGATTGCCATCAACGTTCATTGTTCGCCCGGTGATGAGATTTTGATCAATTCAACCAGCCACATCGGTCTATATGAAGCCGGAGGCCCGGCGGCGATCAGTGGCGTTTCGTTACAGAAAATCGATGCCCCGCGCGGGTTCCTGTCTGTCGAATGTCTCGAAGGAAGAATTTGGCCGGATGATCCGCATTTTACGCGGTCCCGGCTGGTTTGTCTGGAAAACACCTCCAACATGGGTGGTGGATTTGCCTGGCCGATCGAGCAAATCAGATCCGTATCCAATTGGTGCCTAACCAAAGGCTTAAAGATCCATTTGGACGGTGCCAGACTTTTTCATGCCGTGGTTGAGAAGGGATATTCCCCGGGGGATATTTGCGCGGCTTTTGACACGGTAAATTTATGTTTCAGCAAGGGCCTGGGGTGTCCTATGGGTGCGGTTCTTGCGGGAACAGAAAAAGATATCCATAAAGCTCGGCGAGTCCGCAAAATGCTGGGAGGTGGTTGCCGCCAAATTGGATTCGCAGCCGGAGCCGCTTTGTATGCTCTGGATCATCATGTTCAGCGACTTGCTGAAGATCATGCCAAAGCGACTCATTTAGCCAAAGAACTATCGAGGATTAAGGGAATTAACCTCGTTTTCGGGCTACCCGAAACCAATCTGGTTTTCTTCGAAATCAGCGGGGAATACGGAGATGCCCGCAGTCTCGAAACTCATCTTCGGAAAAATGGCGTCCAAATCGGTTCTTCAGGTCGGAACAGACTGCGGGCGGTCACACATCTTGATATCGCATCTGAAGACATCCCGGTGGCAGCTGATGCGATCAGGCAAGGTCTGGAAGAATTGAAAAAGAATCGAAAATAATGAGAACAAACCGCCAATTTTTGCTTTCCAGCCCGCGTTATCACACGTTATTACGCAACTCATGAAAAAAGCAAAAACCGACGACCTGCGGATCGAAAGTCTCAGGCAACTAATCGCACCTATTGTCTTGATGGAGCAGCTGTCGATGTCCGACAAGGCTTCGCAATTTATTTCTCAATCGAGAAAAGAGTGCGAGGCGATTCTCTCCGGTCAGGACGATCGCTTGCTCGCTGTCGTTGGTCCCTGCTCGATTCACGATATCAATGCTGCGCTCGAATACGCGGAAAAACTGCGTGACTTGAACGAAAAAGTTAAAGATGACCTTCTTCTCGTAATGAGGGTGTATTTTGAGAAACCGCGCACCACGGTGGGTTGGAAAGGATTGATAAACGACCCGTTAATGGACGAGTCCTATCAAATTAACAAGGGGCTTACGATTGCCCGGAAACTCCTTTTGGATCTCGCAGAAATGGGCGTCGCCTCCGGCACGGAGTTCCTGGATACGATCAGTCCTCAATATTTTGCTGATTCTGTAGCCTGGGGAGCAATTGGAGCCCGCACAACGGAAAGCCAGATCCACCGGGAGCTGGCGTCCGGTTTGAGTATGCCGGTAGGTTTTAAAAATGGGACCGGTGGCAATTTCCAGATCGCAATCGACGCTATCATGGCCGCCCAACAGCCTCATCGCTTTCTTTCTGTCACCAAGTCCGGAGATACTGCGATTGTCGCTACAAAAGGAAACGAAAGCTGTCATATCATCCTGCGCGGCGGAAAGACTGGACCCAACTACGATGCGCAATCAGTGGCGGAAGTTCGGAATGCGCTCGAAGCAAAGAATCTCGATCCATGCATCATGTTGGATTGCTCACATGCAAACAGTGAAAAGGACTACAAAAATCAGCCGAAAGTCTGTGCAAACATCGCCGGTCAGGTCGCTGATGGTGATACATCCATTCGTGCGGTGATGATTGAAAGCCATCTCAACGAGGGCAATCAAAAGGGATCTCCGGACCTCAACAGTCTTGAGTATGGAGTCAGCATCACCGATTCCTGTGTAAACTGGGATACCACTGTCGAAATGGTGGAAGGACTGGCCACCGCCATCCGTAAACGAAGAGCGACGTTTATCGCTTAATCGAAAATGGCTTCTCAGAAGGTGGGTTTCCTCGATTCCGGAGTTGGAGGCCTTTCCGTTCTCCTGGAAGTTCGCAGTCTGCTGCCGCACGTCGATATGCATTATATCGGCGATTCTGCCTGGTGCCCTTACGGCACTAAAAGTACGGAAGTAATTTGTGAGCGGGTTGGAAAGCTTGCTGAATATTTAATAAGCCAGGATGTATCTCTTATCGTGGTGGCCTGCAATTCCGCTACGATTCAAGCGGTCGACTGGCTGCGCAGCAATTACCCGGTTCCGTTTGTAGGAACAGAGCCGGCGGTTAAACCGGCTTCCGCCCGGACTCAAACCGGTGTGATCGGCGTGCTCGCCACGGAAGCTTCGATTGGCGGGAAGAAATTTCTGGATCTGATCCATTCGGCCGCGGAAAATGTGGAGGTTGTCACCCAGGCCTGCCCCGGTTTTGTAAAGCTTGTTGAAAACGGAGTCCTGTCAGGTCCACAAGTTGAAGAAGCTGTCCGGACATATACCCAAAAAATTATCGACAAGGGAGCGGACTTTATAGTCCTCGGCTGCACTCATTATCCGTTCCTTCGCGAGACGATCGAAAATATCGTTCCCCCCGGAATAACGGTAATTGATTCCGGGGCATCGATTGCCAGAAGAGTTGACAGTCTTCTGAGTGATAAAACCGGATCAGGGCAACTGCTTATCGAAACGACTGGAGATTTGGACAGGCTGAAAACCCTGGTACCCCGGTTGCTTGGAGATATAGGTAAAAGTGCCGTTTTGTCTAAGTATTCGGATTAGTCTCAGAGTCGTTGCGGGTAAGAACTACACGGTGCGGATATGGGATTTCAATACCTTCCGCATCGAATCGCTTTTTGATCGAACTGAGGATGGAATTTCTCATTTCGATAAAATCATTTTTCTCGTGCCAGACTCCCAATGTGAATTCCAAACCGGACTCACCAAAACCGGTGAAAGCGACAAGGGGATCCGGTTCGACTAAAACATGAGAGTTTTCATCGGCAATATCCCGTATTACCTCAATAATCCGTTCAGGATCTTCTTTGAACCCTACACTTAGTTTTATGTCATATCGCCGGATCGGGTGGCGGGTGATATTGGTGAGCTGCCCCTTTACCAGAGTTTCATTGGGAAGGCGGATCGACAGGTTATCAAATGTGCGCAGGGTTAAACTCAGCATATCTATAGACTCAACAACCCCTCGCTCACCGCCGACCTGAATAACATCGCCAACCTGAAACGGTTTTTCACAGAGTAGAAAGATGCCGCTTATGATATTCGACAAACTGGTTTGAGCCGCAAAACCGATCGCTATACCCAGAATACCGGCAGCACCCAGAATCGCGGTAAGTTTTACCTCGAATTCCTGCAGGACCATCATTACGACGATCACGAAAATACCGTAGGCAATACCTTTGCGGAGTACCATCATGGCCTGTTTGGACAGATACCGTCGCCACGGCCGGATAGCGATTCTCCCAAGCAGAACACTCAACAGAAAGCCGCCGAAGATAATGATTAAACTGGCGAAAATTGCCTCGGAACGCGTAAGCAGAGCGTCAACTGCCGGTCGCAACCGGTCAGGGATTGTGATGTCGAAGGGAACATTCATAATCAGTGGATATCAATTGTTCTTCGCAGGTTGTTGAAGGTTCGGAGAAAAATCCCTCCCGAGACCTTTTCACGGGACGGGGCGATTTCCACCGCCGTGGGATCAATTTCCGGCGGGGTGGCGGCATAACTTACCTGGCTCAGCTCCTGTGATGAAGTTTTCGTAACCCGAATATCGTTACTCCATAAGTAGGTTTCCCCCTGATAAATCTTCAAATGTTTAACCCGAATACAAATCCTCTCGAAAGGCAGTGGGTCCGGGGTGCGATTCATAATTTTCACCGGGCAAACCACCCGGTAGGGCAGCGGCTCAAGGTTCCGGTAGTCCCGCGTTGCATTGGTTGAAGAGGCGTAACAGGCTTCTCCCTCCAGGGGCGAGCCAAACCAGGTCTTGGACAGCGAAATGAGAGGCAGTGTAGTCAGTGGTTTCGGCGCAAGTTCAGATCCGGCAAGTACTTTCACCCACATCGCCACCCCGCAGAAAAAATTTGCTTCGGAATAGGGAGGAACCTGCAGATTCATGGTAGGTTTTGATACAATAGACCGGTCGGGATACTCCGGTTTTAACGTGATGAAATCTCCGCCTCCGGAAATATCAAAAGCGAACCTTTGATAAGTGGTTTCTGACGGGAACTCTGCCGGCGCAGCAAGGGTCCAGCGGCTTTCAAGCTCATCGTCCATCGTCATTTTGGTTGCGATTTGCCATTCGCCTTCGATGTGTCTTATCCAGAAGGAAAAACGACCAAACTCCCAATGCCGGGTTTCACCGGCCGGGACCTGTATAGTTTGCCAGAATGGATCAATCATTGTTTCCGAAAAGTTTGTATCGATGTCTTCTCCCCGTCGAGATAGGTAATTTGCACAGTGACGAACTGTGTGTCGGCGGGTACTTCGATATAGGTATTCACATCGCTCCCAATCGGAGCAACACCGGGTTTGCTGTAAGCGGGAAAAGGGAAGTCGGTATCAGGAACTTCCTTGTCGATTCCATAGGTGATTTTGGAAATGGTGTTTCTATGGGTAAGCAGATGGGTGAAATACAGAAGAGTTTTGCCATCGTAGTCCCGGTAGCTCAGCCAGGATGTGCTGGTCTGCCGAAGAATCATTTTTGACTGGGATAAACTCTGTGAAACAGGATCGAATTCCGCGGTAAATGGTCCCATTTCATCGCCGTTCAGGTTCCGGTATTTGACCTCCAGTTGCATTCTGCCTGCGTCAGACGGCAATTGGATCGTAGGCATCGGCATAACTTGACCGGTCGTGACACTTCGGGCCGTGGAAAAACCGGTGGATACAAACTCAGCGGCTCCGGGCGGTTTCCAGAAAATCTCGGCAGCCGGTTCTCCGACCTGGACGTTGCCGCTCCACCCACCGTTGTGACTCATCCAGGTTACGTGGACCGGATTTTTGATGACTTCTTTTGACCTCTCCAAAGCCCGCATCCGTTCAGCCGCATCGTCTCTCCATTCGGACACGAGACTTTGATCGAGCAGCCACTTCACGACTTCACCGTTTGCATCAAGGCTTTCAAAAGTTTCAAGAAGTTGCTTTTCCCTTCTTTTGTCTTCAAGACTGTGGTTGGCCACGCTGCTGGCGGAAAAATCTTTACTTAACAGGTAATAGGCCGGTCCGAATTTCGGATTGGATTGAATGAATGCATCCAGTTTGTTGATGCGGTTTTCCCGGTTCCACAACATCGCTGAGGCGAGGCGGGGAACAATTCCGGGCGAATTTGCGGTGATCGCCTTATAGGTTTCCCGGGCCCCTTCCAGGCCTTCCTGAACCTTGAGGAATTGTTGAAACCGCAGGTGGGGATCAAGTAATTCAATATCAAATTTGAAGTATTCCAGATAGGCCTTTCGGGCGTTGCTATAGTCGCCTTTCAGTTCGGAAATCCGGGCGTTATGATAGTATTCTTCGGGCGAGGATGGATTTGCAATGATTGCTCCGCCGACGTTGAGACCTGCAAATGACTCGCGGATGTCGTCGATGTTGGAAAGGATGGTCTTCTGGCCCTGATGCAGGTTCGATGTGTCCTTCTTCACAAAGGCTAAAATCGTTAGTATCAGAGCCAGTAGGGCACCTACAATTCCGAGCGTGGTGAAGAGCCTGCGGCTGCTTTTCTTCGCGAATTCGCGCAATTCAGCCGCTTCCAGTTTCATCTCGCTGATTCTCAGTTCCAGCTCTTCGGGAGTTTTTATGTAGCTGTAGAACTGTTCGCCCCGCAGTATGGAATCCCTGTGCGCTTCCTGCAGAGCCACTTCGTCCGCTGGTTCGGGAAGCTCCTGAACATCAAAAGGGTAGCTTTCGTCGAAGACAAAGAGATAGAGTTTCAAACCCATTTCTTTTGCCAGGTCGTATTCCATCTGGGTCCATGAGCGCCTGGGTAACCCCGGCGACAGTGATTTGGTATCCGGTTCTCCTCCGTAGCGACTCCCTACCAGGTGGATTACCGCGTGGCATCCGTCCATCCGGCTTTTGAGCATTTGGCGGACATCCTGATAATCCGGCTGGAAATGCTCCTGCACAATGGGATGGCAACCGATCGTCAACAGAGCGTCCTTCACGATCTGCCGGGCACTGCTCAAATCATCACTCGCGGCGGAAATAAAGACATAGGGTGTAATTCTGGAATCACTCATGGGATCTGAGATGTTACTCCGCGATGCCCTCACGTCCAGTGACTGTAACTGCTAAAAGTTTGAACATTCGAAAAAGCCGTTAACCGCCCGGGCGTAGGCTTCAGCGAGATCATTCATATGTTCGATGCCTTTTCTGCAGTCCGCTTCATTGGTGAGAAAGAACGGTTCGGCGATCACGCAGGGAGCACAGGTTTGTTGTAAAAGCGTGGCTCCTCTACCGCCTATCGGAGATTTGATTCCCCGGTAGCCGGTATCGCTTTCCAGCCAACCCATCGCGGAACTCACTTCATTTTGCAGAATTGTTGCAAACCGGGCTCCGGCAATCGAACCGGGATGATATATCATTTCGGTTCCAAAAGCAGTGGGAGTAGCGGCATTGCAATGAAGACTGAGAATCAGTTGAGGAGAAAATGCGTTGATCTTACCGGGGAGATCACGATATCCGTTTGTCCCTCTGTCCCGCGAAAGCACTGTGACATCCGCCGTGTAGATCAGGTTGTGTGCCAAAGCCGCAATGCGCGAATTATATTCCCACTCGCTCAGGTTAGGCGGGAAAGGAGATACTGCTCCGGGCTCACTTTCAGTGTGGCCTACATCGATAACAACCCGGCGGGAAACAGACATCGTTACAAACTGTACCCTGTCAGGTCCCGGATTGTACCCTGTTAAGTCCGGCTATAGTCATCGAGTCACCACTATATTCTTTGGTAGTGATTTCCAGTTTATTTAAGGCTGTCTTATAGCTGTGTAATAGTAGAGGTGAGCCTACCAGCGTTACGATCTCGTATTGCTCAATAAACTCGCGAGCGCCGTTAATTTCGAGGCCTAAAAGGTATCCCGACAGTCGGGATTTAGTTATGATCGGATCGGTCCCGCGTAAAAGATCTTCAGCCCGGAGAGAAAAGATCTTTGACAGAAACTTTGCCGGATTTTGATAAGTATCGAGGAAAGCGCCAACAAATGCGTCGTCATTCCAGCCGTCACCCGATACCGAATGTGACAGGACTGATTTTTCGGCAAGTAGAGAAAACAATTCTCCGCTCATAAATGTGCGGAATTCGGTGATTTCACCATTGGTGACAACCGCCCACTTTGTGTGGGTTCCCGGCAGGCAGATTAATCCATCAAATCGCGGATTATGGAAAAGAACCCCGCCGATTTGGGTTTCCTCGCCGCGCATAACATCTGCGGGCGAATCCTGTTTCACTCCGGCACAAACCGATACAGTAATCCGTTTTGAATTAGTTGGGATATTGGTGAGCTTTGTAACCGGAGAACAGGGAGCCGTATCGTATTTAACCTCCATCCAACCCTGTTTCGCGCCAATCATTCCACAGGCGAACACCGGAATCGTTTTGTCGGGGGAAAGCCACGGATCGATAAGCGCCAAAAGAACGGATTCGAAATCACCGCCCTGACTGGCCACCTTCGCCATGCCTAAGCGCGACTCCAGCTTTTCGATGATCTCACCCGAGTCACTCATCGCAGTTGCCCTGAGATTCGAAGTTCCCCAGTCGAGTGCTATCCAGGCAATGTTCATAGTTTTCGTCGCACCAGTATTTCAATCAACCCGGAAACGAGCAGTAGCACAGCACCGAAACTGTATAGAATCGCCGTGTTGTCGCCTCCGTAGATTCCCAGGATCACGAGCCATGCGCCAATCACGAGGAGACTGAACATTACCATTCGGGCCGGAAAGGGATCAAATGGGCGATCCTGTGAATCCAGCTCTATCTGAGCTTTCATCTCCGCAGTTTGTGTATCGAGCCGGATGGCTCCGTCATCTATTTTCCGGGAACGCATCTCAAAAAACACAAGCATCACGATCGGAAGCAACACACCTACGATCACTTCAACATTCCTCGAGTTTTCGCGGAGAAACTCAGCGACAATCCACAGTGAGTCGCCCTGCTCAATTGCCGGATTCGAAGCAAGTCCGAAGCGGAGAAACAGACCGATCGAAAAACTCGTCAGTGCGACAATAATCATTTCGCGAATGCCTATTTTACGGCTGAAAAGCCCCCAGAGTGTGGGAGCAAAAAGGGGCACCACGAGGAGTGAATTGATGGAAATAATCACTTTTTCAGCCCCGCCGAGATGCGGGACGAGGATGGCAGTGATTACCAGTAGGCTCCCGAGCAATACAGTAAAGAATCGACCGGTTGTAACCAGTTTCCTCTCATCGGCTGCAGGATTGAGAAAAGGCCGGTAAAAGTCGTTGGTCAGCACACCGGCGAAAACATTGAGTTGCGAACTAACCATGCTGGCTGTCGCTGAGAACATTGCAGCCACCATGAGCCCTAATACACCTTTCGGCAGCACGGATTGAGCGGCCAGTATATATGCCTGTTCTTTGTTTACCCCCTCAACAATACCCCGATATAGGAGCGGTGGCAGCAACCAGAACAAAGGCGTCACCAGATACATGATGCCAAACAGGTAGGTTGATTTGGCCGCTTCCGCCGGATTTTTGACCGATAGGAATCTTTGAACGAAAGCCCATTCTGCACCAATCATAAAAAAGTGAATTGTGGTCCAACCCGCTAAAAAGAACCAACCGTAGTTTCCGGCAACCGGTTTCAAAAAGTTTTCAGGCACACGGGTAACAAATTCATCCATCGTGATGCCGGCCATCATCAGCAGCGCCACCATGAGAACGACGACGGTGAGAACGATAAATTGAAGCACATCCGTCATCAACACGGCCCATAAACCTCCCTGCATGGTGTAGAGGATAACAATCCCGCCGAAAAGAATGATCGCCAGGTTGAGATTTACCGGAACCAGGGCGACCAGCATCACTGCCAAAGCATATAGAGAAACCGAGACGCCTAGAATTCGTTTCACCAGCATTGTCCAGGTAAAGAAATGCAGTCCGGTTTTCCCAAAGCGCAGGTTTACATATTCGGCGGGCGTGGACACACCGAGACGGTTCCAGTGACCGGCTACAAAATAACCGGCAAGTAAAGCTGCTACGCCGTAACAGGTGTTGATCATTACCGCAACGAGCCCCAACTCGTAGGCGATGCCACCCCAGACCACAAAAGTGCCGGCGGAAAACATGGTCATAAACGCGCTGAGACCGGACGCCCACCAAGGGGAGCGTCGACCGGCTGCGAACATATCTTTGTGATTGGTGGTGCGTTTCGCGGAAAGCGTGCTGATCACAAAAATACCGGCTACATAGAGAATCAGGGTGATGTAGTCCGGGGCATTCATAGGTTCACCGGTTCCATGGCGGCTATCATTGCATTGGAGGGTTCCACGCCGATACCCGGAACTTCTGTGATTTGGTATGCACCTCCTTCACAAATCAGTGAGTTGTTGGTGAAATGGCGGAAAGGTTCAAATACCGAATGTTGGTATTCATGATGAACGACACCCGACAAGGCCGCTGAAGCCTGTAAACTCGCCGCGAGAAAGATTCCTGAACCAATCGTGGCGTGCGGAATGATTTGCAGGTGATGCGCTTCTGCGTATCGACCAATTCGCATAAATTGGGTAATCCCGGTGTGGCCCATCTCCGGTTGCACGATGTGACAGGCCCGGCAGTCGATTCGTGCTTTGGCGTCGAATACAGTGCGCCATTCCTCTCCTGCGGCGATCAATTGTCCGGATTTTTCAGCTACACATTGTAAACCCTGAATAT
>JARGOZ010000188.1 GCA_029213025.1 Verrucomicrobiales bacterium | reverse complement strand
AATTGTTGACTGGGTAGGTCTCAAAGACCGCATTCATCACAAGGTTGGCACCTACAGTCACGGCATGCGGCAACGACTCGGACTCGCCCAGGCATTACTCCCCCGGCCCGAATTCCTGCTCCTCGATGAACCGACCGACGGTCTTGATCCCGAGGGCATTGTTGAATTCCGGGACAAAATTCTCGAACTGCGGGAACGACTGGGCCTCACCGTTTTATTGAGTTCCCACCTGCTGTCGGAAGTGGACCAAATCTGCGATCAAATCGTGATTCTACGTAAAGGCAAACTCGTGTTTGACGGACCAATCGGCGAGCTGACCGGGAAGGGAAATCTCTTTCGGATCAAAGCGGAAAACACTTCATTGGAAGATATCGCCAAAGCCGCGTCTGCTCTGGGCGCGAAGTTGAACCCCGGCGGTTTCATCACTTTGCCACCGGAAGTTTCGGCCGCCGAATTATTGCAGCACCTCGTGGTAACCAAAAAAATCAAAGTAACAGAATTCACCCCGCAAAACGGTTCTCTGGAGGCCGTGTATCTGGATATTAACCAAAAGGAGGATTCTGCAGTATGACCGGATTTGTTCACCAACTGGGCTGGGAACTCTACCGGATGTTTGCCCGGCCGCGAACCTATATCGGATTCGGGATTTTTCTCCTGTTCGAAGTTTTCTTCTACCTGCTTTGGTCACGCGAAAAGTCCGGTATGGAAAAGTTCATTAACAAACTGGCGGGCGGAGCGGAGGAATATATATCCGGCCTGACTTTCGGTTTCATCATCCTGGTGGCGACTATGTTTATCCTCGGCGCGATTGCTGTATCTCTGGTGTCCGGCGATATCGTTGCGAAAGAAACTGAAGACGGAAATCTGCGTCTGCTCCTCGCCCGGCCGGTATCCAGAATCCGGCTACTCACGATCAAATTCATTTCCTGCCAAATCTATACATTTTGTCTGTTTATCTTTGCCGGGATCACTGCTCTGGGATTCGGTATTCTGAGTCGGGGCTGGGGCGGCGGTTTCCTCGTTTGGGCACCGGAGCTTCCGAAAGTTTCCCTGTTCGACTGGAACGAAGGCATGTTTCGGTATTTCGCGGCGATTATCGCCTTTTCCTTTTTCTATCTGCCTGTCAGCGGTATCGCATTTTTTCTCAGTTGCCTGAAGATGAAACCGGCAGCGGCGGCGATCATTCCCATTGGAGTGGTATTGATCGACTGGATTCTTTTCAAAATCCCACTTCCGATCATGGATGACTTCCGGCCCTGGTTGATTTCCTCGCGAATGAATGCGTGGCTCTATCTCTTTTACGAAAACATTCCGTGGGCGGCATTCCTTGAATCAGCCGCCTGGCTGACCGGCTTCGGCCTGACGGGATTTGTGCTCGGGTGCCTCTTTTTCTCCGCCAGAGACATCAAGTCGTAACCACTCAGGAAACCTCAACCCATAACGTTTTCAGGTAATCATCTCCGCAGAATTCTTTCGGCATCGGTTTGGAATCGATTGACGTGGCCCGGCGACCGGCCAGTTGAATCCCCTCTTCCACCTGCCTTCGATAATCACCGAACCGCAGTCGATGGGTGTTGGCGCAACAGAGCATCCAGCCGCCCCGTTTGGTTACTTTCGCCGCCAACTCGGCGAGGGATGCGTAGTCCCTGTCGGTGCGAAACGTCTTTTTCCGATGTCTCGAAAAAGTCGGCGGATCCAGGATCACACCGTCAAATTCCCGTCCCTGCCGCGCGAAAGTGGCGAGCCACTCAAACGTATCACCTTTGCAGCCGTGGTGCTCTTCTCTGCTCAACCCATTGAGCGCAAAATTCTCCCACGCCCAGTCGAGATAGGTTTTGGAAAGGTCCAGAGTCGTCGTTTCCGCACCGCCCAGCGCAGCCATCACCGAAAATGCACCGGTGTAGGCGAAAGCATTGAGAACCTTTTGCCCGGGTGCGGATTTTT
Source organism: Verrucomicrobiales bacterium (assembly GCA_029213025.1). GTDB lineage: Bacteria > Verrucomicrobiota > Verrucomicrobiia > Verrucomicrobiales > DEV007 > Arctic95D-9. The sequence continues at coordinate 13,081 of JARGOZ010000188.1, read as the reverse complement.
CTTTTACAAGGAGACGGTTTTCCCGCTGATCGAGGAAAATCCCCGGAGAATAACCGGCGGAAAAGTCGATTTTAAACAACGCTCCGTTTTCGGTAACAGAAAAGGGAGCATCCACGACCCCGCCCGCCCGATGAGTAGGCTCGGTAGCTGCGTCAAGGTCCCGGGGCCGCCAGTATACTGATGCCGCGTCTTCTTCCGGCAGGTTATCGGGAAATCTACCGGAGCGTGTCTGGACCAGCCAGCGGCCGTCAAAATTGTCCACCCAGACACCGTCACTCGCATCATGGAAAATGCGCCACGCCGTTGTGTCCGGCGAAGGTTGTGGCGAGAAAGTCATATCCCCGGGCTGATTCCGGACCGGTTAATTTGCCGAATCCACCACCGTAAAGGTGCAAATTCCACCAGGCAGTCCGGCGTTTTTCTGATTGCCGGATTTCTTTTTGGCGGACTTTTGATTCTTCCCGGGCTGTTTCTTCTGGCCCTCATTCGCTTGCGGTGGATTTTTACCTATTTCGAGACGGGTGTCAGGAAATTCAACGATGAGACCTTCCATAGCCAACCAGCGAATATCAGCAAGAATACCTTTAGCTTCGTCATCCAGCTCCGGCTTAGCTTCTTTGTCGTTTTTATCGGGACGCTTGAAGTTTTCGCAAAGATTTTCCAGAAGTGCCATCGTCTGGATGCGCGGCTTTTCCTTGATCAGAGCGACAATTTTCGCAATCCGCTCAGTCATCTGGACATTTTCATTAATCGCCTGCGGGCGGACCATTGAAACATGGAGTGCTTTTTTGCCGCGCTTGAAGAACTTCAGGCCCTCTTTTTCGAGACAGCTGCAAACCGCCTGGAACATTTCGAAAGGAAAACCGCGACGCAGCTTTTTGCTCTGCACTTTGAGCAGAGTCAGTAGATCTCTGGAAAGCTTATTCCCCGGGATATTGCCGCGAAGGACAAGCGATTTGGTCTCGACGATTTCCTGATCGGCAAAATTCTGGCGGAAATGCATCTCAAGCTCCGACCGGTTTTTCAAGATCAGCGCATCCTCCTTTTTCTCTTCGGGAGCAGGAGTTTCTTCAGCAGCAGGTTCGTCAGGGGATGCTTCCTCCTCCTCTGCGGATGCTTCCGGCTCGGCGGATTCGTCCGTCGGCGCTTCAGGAGCGGGTTCGGCCACAGCCTCCGGCGCTTCACCGGTTGCTTCGGGCGCTTCTTCAGGTGCTTCAGCTGCCGGCTCCCCGGTGCTTTCAGCAGGAGCGTCCCCACCGGTTTCCGGAGTTTCAGCGGTCGGAGCCACCTCTTCCTCGACGACAGGTTCTTCAGCGACCACTTCGTCGGATTTCAGGCGGTACTGGAAGGTTTTACTCACCTTCTCTTTCCATTTTTCGAGAATTTCCTCTCCTGCTTCCATCTCGATCCGCTGCTTGTAGCGTTCCAGAGGCATGTTGGAGAATCTTTCCCGGTGGAGCCTGGCGATGTTGCCCTGATATTCGTGATGATTCGGGGGCCCGAGGACCTCGCCGCTGAATCCGCACACAGCGATTGTGCTGAAATTGCCTTTCGGGGCGTCGAGAGCGACTTCTTCGACCACGTAGTATTTCTCCAGCAACTTTCTGCTGTTCAAAAAGTTGTTAATCGCTTCATCCCGACTCAACCAGGCGGATCCGTCTTCCTTCCCACGGTAAAGTTTCGGGCCGTTTTTATCCGAGGAAATGCGGATTTGGTAGCGCTCTCTGGAATTGGCCACCATTTTGGCCAGATCAGCAACGGGATAGGCCTTGGCTGATTCCTGGATGTGCTTACTCAGAGACTTGGCCGCTTCCGGAGTGGGTTCGAAACTCAGCTTGAGACCTTTGATCTCGAAATTTTCGTCTTCTTCGTTGAATGGGCGGCCACCGCCGCGACGATCATTATCTCCGCGGCGATTTCCTCCACGACGGTCTCTTCCACCACCGCCTCTGCGGTCACCGCCGCCACCGCGTCGATCCCGGTCTCCGCCACGGAAACCTCCGCCGCCCTGTCCACGACCTTCCCTCGGACCTCCCCGGCGTTCGAAATTTCCTCCACCGCCGCCGCGACGGCCTTTTTTTCCGCGATCATCGTCTCCACTCCGACTTTGAGGTTTCGGGGCAGAGGTTTTCGTATCGCTCGATTCCTGGGCCCAGTCGGGCATCAGATCAAAAGCGGAAAATTCGAGGGGCGAGTTTTTGTCGTCGCTCATTGGCACAAGGTATACGGCAGATTCTGTATTTCACCGCAGCAAACTACACTGCAATGGAAACAAAATTGTTTAACTTTAAGGGCGGGAGGATAAACGAATTATCGCCAGAATCCAATCCGATTTCGAATTGCTTTTTTCTAGCCAAAAGCGGCTTTCAATCCTGCGGCGGTCGCGGTCACGGTTTTCTCCATATCATCAGCGGTATGCGCCAGCGAAATAAACCCGGCTTCATACTGAGAAGGCGCGAAGTAGACCCCGGCATCGAGAGCTCCCCAGAAGAACTTCGTGAACGCGTCAAAGTCGCAGCGCTTTACATCATCAACATTCCAAATTTCGCCCTCCATAAAGAACAGACAAAACATCGAGCCAACCCGATGGAACGTGAGATTTTTGCCGATCTTGTTGAGACATTCTCTTACTCCGGCCTCCATCGACTGGCCGATCGTTTCGAGTCTTTCCCAGCCTTTTTGCGCCTCCATTTCGCGAAGCTGCGCCAGACCGGCCGACATCGCGAGCGGGTTTCCGGAAAGCGTTCCCGCCTGGTAAACCGGCCCGACCGGAGCGAGATAGTCCATAATATCTGCCCGTCCGCCAAAAGCACCGACCGGAAGACCTCCTCCGATCACTTTGCCCATGGCTGTCAGATCCGGGGTGATGCCCTCCAGCTCCTGAACCCCACCCCTGGCGACGCGAAAACCGGTCATGACTTCGTCAAAAATGAGCAGAGCCCCGTATTTTTCGGTGATATCGCGGAGGAATTGGAGATACCCCTCTTTCGGAAAAACCAGACCGGCATTGGCCGGATAGGGCTCCAGAATGATGGCAGCGATATTTTCCCCGTCTTCCTCAAATGCTTTTTCGACCGCTTCCGGCTGATTGTAGGGCAGAATCGTGGTGAGCGCGGCAAACTCCGCCGGAACCCCGGCACTGTCCGGTTGCCCCAGGGTCAAAGCCCCGCTGCCGGCTGCCACCAGCAGGGAATCAACATGGCCGTGGTAGCAGCCTTCAAACTTAATGATTTTGTCCCGTCCGGTAAAGCCCCGCGCCAGACGAATCGCGGTCATCGTCGCTTCGGTGCCGCTGTTGACCATACGAACTTTTTCGACGGAAGGAACAAAATCGCAGATCATCTGAGCGATCTCGATCTCATGAGGATTGGGAATACCGAAACTGACCCCTTCTTTCGCAGCGCGGGTAACGGCGTCGACCACACAGGAGGGAGCGTGTCCCAGAATGGCCGGTCCCCAGGTGCCGACATAATCGATCATTTCATTGCCGTCGACGTCCCAAATTTTGGATCCCCGGGCACGTCTCACAAAAAAAGGCTCCCCATCGACACTGCGAAAAGCTCGAACAGGAGAATTCACTCCTCCCGGGATGAGTTCTTTGGCTCTTCTGAAGAGCTTATTTGAAAGGCTGCGATCAATCATTGTGGCCCAATCAATCCCGTCCGCGACACAACGTCAAGCGCAGCCTTGCCATTCGCCGGTAAATCGCTAATTGCGATTCAGGCAACTTCCACCAACGTCCTGTTCATGAGACTGCTCCCTTTTTTCGTCACCCTGGTAATCTGCGGATGGGTTTGCGCCGACACCACAAAGCACCCCAATATCGTTCTCATCATGGCTGACGATATCGGTTACGAGTGTCTGTCCTGCTACGGCAGCGAGATGTATTCCACCCCGAATATCGATAAACTGGCCGATTCGGGAATCCGGTTCAATCACGCGCACTCCCAGCCGATTTGCACGCCATCAAGAGTGCAGATTATGACCGGGATCTACAACAACCGGAACTACGTGAAATTCGGCGTGCTCGACCCGGAAGTAAAGACCATCGGCAACTACATGAAAAACGCCGGATACAAAACCTGCATTGCCGGCAAATGGCAGCTGGCGGGCGGTTTCGAAGGGCCGGTGAAATTCGGATTCGAAAAATACTGTCTCTGGCAACTGACCCGGCGTCCCAGCCGGTATCCGAACCCGGGACTGGAGATCGACGGAGTTACCAAAGATTTTAAGGACGGTTCATTCGGTCCGGATGTGGTCGTCGATTACATTCAAAATTTCATCACCGAAAACAAGGATGATCCCTTTTTCGTTTATTACCCGATGATTGCGCCGCACTGGCCCTTCGTCCCGACGCCGGATCATCCGGACTGGGACCCCATGATGTGGAGAGACACAACAAATGAACCCGGCGGCTACAAAGATCAGAAATACTGGGAAGCAATGGTTCGCTACACCGATAAGATGGTCGGCAGGGTCGTCGATCACCTCGAAAAGACAGGTCTCAGAGACAACACTCTCGTGATTTGGACCGGCGACAACGGCACCTACACCGGTGTCACTTCGCAGTTTCAGGGGGAAAAGTACGTTGGCGGTAAAGGCTCCCCCAAAGACGCCGGCACCCACGTAGGCTTTGTTGCCAGCTGCCCGGCTCTGTTCGAAGGCGGTCAGGTTCGCGATGATCTTGTCGATTTCAGCGATCTTTTGCCGACCGTGGTCGACATCGCCGGCGGGGAAATTCCCGATGGACTGGATGGCACCAGCCTCGCACCGGTGTTCAGGGGCGAAGAGCGGAAAAAGGATTACATCTACTGCTGGTACGAACGCGACGGACAGCGGCATAAAGCCTCCCAACACACCAGAAACCAGCGCTACAAACTGTATTCTAACGGCAAACTTTTCGATACGATAAATGATCGGCTCGAAAAAAACGATCTGTCAGCCAACCAGGATCACGAAGTTTTTCAAAATGACTATCCCCTCCTGAAAGCGGCGCTCGACAAACACACCGCTATCACCTCCAAAATGGATCCAGTCCAGGCAGAAAAAAGGAAGGTTTTAACGAGAGGTACGAAGAAACAGGCGAAAAAAAAGAAAAAGGAATAACAGTGCCTCAACAGGCTCTATGAATGCAGAACTTTGGTCCCGTCCACGAATCATGGGAATCGTCAATATCAATGACGATTCCTTCTCCGGCGACGGCACACTCGATGTCGGGGAAGCCCTGGAACGGGCCGGTCAGATGATCGCAGACGGAGCTGACATCATCGATATCGGCGCCGAAAGCGCCCGGACCAACCGGGAAGCCATCACAATCAGCGAAGAAATCGATCGTTTACTGCCCTTTATTGAAAAATGGGACAAGTTGCGGGAAAAATCGAAAACGGCCTGCGAAACCCAAATCACCCCCGCGCTTCTATCGGTTAACTCCTGGCGGCCGGAAGTTATCGAAGCCGTTCTCCAAACCGGGAAAATTGACCTCGTAAACGATATCGGCGGGTTGCCTGGTCCGGCCAATGCGGAATTGTGTGCCCGGCATGACGCAACCCTTCTCATCATGCATACGGTCGGACAGCCGAAGGTCCCCCATTTTGATCAAAAATACCGGGATGTCTGGCAGGAAATGGAGCTTTTCTTTGATGAAAAAATCGCTCTCGCCCGGAAAAGCGGACTTCGCGACGAACAAATCATTCTGGATCCGGGAATCGACTTTGCCAAGCAATGCGATGACAACCTGCGGATCTACCGGGAAATCGAGCGCCTGCATCGATACAAGCTGCCGATTCTTCTTCCCGTTTCCCGCAAAACGGTAATCGGAGACGTTCTCGATCTTCCCGATCCCGCGGACCGGGACGCCGGAACCATTGCCTGCATTTCGAGGGGAATTCGGGCCGGTGTGCAGGTTTTCCGGGTTCACAATGTCAAAGCCGCAGCTGATACCACACGGGTCTTGCATGCCATCCATTCAGCGGGGCTAAACTCACTGATCAGGGAGATTCAAACACATCTCAACGATACGGAAATGTCCACAAAATTTTTCCAGTTTCTGGACCGCTCCGGCGAAGTCGATCTGCCTGCTTTTATTGCTCACGTCGATGACTCGGTATATTCGCTGAGGGATTGGACCGAGGCATTTCTGGGCTTCGATGAGTGGTTGACAAAGCAGTTGATTTCGGGGAGGTGTTTTAGCAAAATGTTAGGATACCTCCATTGCTGCGAAATGATGATCGCTTCGGGCGTCGAACATCCCGAATTTCAAACCGTTGTCATTCAATGCCTTACGGACTACGGCTTTGACCCTGAACAAGCTTCGCAAGCCTGAAGCTTTCGCACTTTTGCTATTTCAGAAACAAAAAAGACTGGTAAACGGAATCGATTGGTGATAAGATGGCCGAATGTCAACCACACGTAGAACACGATTTTCAAGACGGGTGCCAGACCACGTAACAGATGAGCTAGTTACAGTTCTTGCCGACAAACAAACCTTCGGGTTTAATGACCTTTTTGAGGTCGTTTATGAGAATCTGAAAGCACGCAATGCAGTCAGCGGTGGAGAGGAAATGCTTCGTCTCCGCGCTTATGAAAAATTGCAAAATCTCGTTACGAGAGGCCTTGTCGAGAAAAACGGTAAGGAATATCGCGGTCTTGATAACATCAGCGAAGCTGCGAGTCCCCAAACTACATCTTAATTGATTTGTTGAAACTGTTGAAAACGACAAACGGTTTTTCGTTTTTCGTTCTAGACTAATCATCTATTGTATTTAACTTCCGGTGAGTTGGGCGACCAATTCACCGGATTTTTTTTACACCAGTCATGCTGCCTGATTTTATTCCTGTTTTTCTTCAGATCATCATAGCCTCCGGATTTGCCGTTGCGGCTCTGGTTGCCAGTGTTGCCCTTGGTAAACGCGCTCTTCGCAACACAGTCAAAGACTCCGCCTACGAATGCGGAATGAACCCGATCGGCACGGGACAGGCGAGATTCAGCGTGAAATTTTATCTCGTCGCCATGCTCTTCGTTCTGTTCGATATTGAAGTGGTTTTTCTCTATCCCTGGGCAGCCGTTTTCCGCGACCAAATCAGCGAAGGACAAACTGTTTTTTTCTGGTCAATGCTGGGTTTTGTGGTTATTTTATTCATCGCCTATCTCTATGCTCTGAAAAAGGGAGCTCTGGAATGGCGTAGTTAGCCCGACACGGGCGAAAAACTACTTTCCCAATGGTTCACTACATCGCGCTCTACAAGCTGAAGCCCAACACTACCGACGAAACCATCGAGGGAATCATTCGGGAAAGCCGTTCCTGTTTTCACCGGATCAGTGAAGCGCACAATTTTCGTTCCGGGCGGAATATTCGCTCGGACAACCCGTTTTCCTTTTTCCTTTCCGCCGACTTCGAAAATTTGGAGAAACTGAAAATGTTTCAGGATGATCCGGTTTACATCAAATTTGACTCCAGAGTGGTCAGGAATCACATCACGGAGTTCCGCGAATTTCTCTACGAAACCGAGCCGGGAAAAAATCCTGAATTCTCCTAGTTTCCTATCGGGAAAGCTGTTTGCCAACTTGGATACGCTTTGGTAACCTGAAACCAAATGCTTCGCCCACGAGTCAAATACACCGTTTACGATCTGCAACAGCTGAAAGGCAAAAGGCAGCTGACCCACATCCATGTGAAATCCCCTGAGGAAGCTGCCGCCGCTGACGAAGCCGGGGTGGATTTGATGAGCTGCAGCTACGATTCCCCGGAGGCCCGGGCCCGCCTGCCCTACCTGATAGAAGCTGCACCCACTGCCTTTTTCTCCTGCGCCACACCACACGGCATGGCCAGCGGCGAAGAGGCTATCCGGATTGCTTTTCAGGCTCTCGAAACAGGTGCCAGCTCGGTCTATTGCTCGTCCAGCCCTCAAATTATTGAGGCTATGACTTCCGAAGGTATTCCGGTAGTCGGGCACATCGGTTTTGTGCCCCGGCACGCCACCTGGACCGGTGTACGAGCCATCGGAAAAACAGCGGAGGAAGCCGCCGACCTGTTTTACGACATGAAAGACCTCGAAAATGCCGGTGCCTACGCCGCAGAGATCGAACTCGTCCCCCACCAACTCGCAAGCTACCTGGCAAAAAATACCTCGATGCTGCTGATGTCGCTGGGATCCGGCGACGGCTGCGACACCCAGTTTCTATTCTCCGACGACATTCTGGGCGATTATGACGAGCGCATCCCCCGCCACGCCAAAGCCTACCGGAATTTCCTGGCAGAGAAAAAGCGATTACAGGGCGAAAGGATCGCCGCCTTTGGAGAATATATTGCCGACGTCAAAGAAGGTCGGTTCCCGGAGCGATCCAACCTGGTTTCCATTCAGGAAGACCAACTCGAAAAAGCGATCGCTCAGATCGAGGGCGGCCTGCTGTAACCGGCCGGAATTTCTAATTGTACCCTGTTAGGTCCGGGATTGTACCCTGTTGAATCGAGAACTGCACCCAGTTAGGTCGGCTACTTGACAGGGTACGAATTCTTTTCGAGGCTGATTCGGCCTAATCATGAAATCAGTTTCGAGAAGACAAATCATAGCAACCGGAGCCGCCGTATTTTCCGGCTCCCTGTTGCAGGGTGAAAGCGAAAAAAAAGCACCGCCTTTCACCCTGAAATACGCGCCGCACTTTGGCATGTTTAGGAACTCCGCTCCGGGCGGAACCCTTGATGAACTGAAATTTGCCTACGACCACGGATTCCGCGCGTGGGAGGATAACGGTATGAGCGCCCGGCCTGTGGAAGAGCAGGTAGAGATCGGCAAACTCATGGAAAAACTCGGTATACAGATGGGAGTTATCTCGGCAAAAACGGGAATCAAGGAACTGAATTTTTCATCAAACGACAAAGCCGCTCACGAACTCGTTCTCGAAAATATCAAAACGGCAGTGGAAACAGCGAAACGGGTGAACGCCGGATATATGACTCTCGTTTCCGGACAGGTCGATCCCCGCTGGTCGAGAGAAATGCAATACGCCAATTGTATAGATCTCCTCCGGCGTGCCGTGGAAATCGTGGAACCACACGATATAACTATGGTTATGGAACCACTGAACCGGTTCAAGAATCACCCCGGTTCTTTTCTCCAAACCGTTACCGAGGGTTATCTAATCTGCAAAGCGGTTGATCACCCCAATTGCAAAGTACTATACGATCTCTACCACCAGCAAATTGCCGGAGGGAATTTAATCCCATTGTTCGATCTCTGCCGGGATCAGATCGGCTATCTACAAGTGGGAGATAACCCGGGACGAAAAGAACCCGGTACCGGTGAGATCAACTATAAAAATGTTTTCCGTCATTTACTGAATGAAGGATATGACGGCATTATTGGAATGGAACACGGCAACTTCGGCAAAGGCCTCGCCGGGGAGGGAGACGTTATTCAAGCCTATAGAAATGCCGACCCGGCGGGTGAGTAGAAAAACTCTCAAAAACTACTGACCACTTCTCCGGGGATGATATTTTCGCATCCATGGGTCGCCCTGCTTTTCCAGCCGTTCTACCAACTCAGTAATCATCTGCTCCCGCATTGCAGCGATTCCAGGATCATCGGAATCGATCAGATTCCGGGACTCCCAGGGATCTAATTTTAGATCGTAAAACTCCAGCTGTGGACGGTGAAGGAATGCATCAATTGTCCGCTGCCCGATCATACCGCCGCCACTCTGCCGGTTTTCCACCCACGTCCGCCGCTGAACTGTGTCAATAGGTAATGGATATTCAGCCCTCCACAAAATATTCCAAATCAACTTGTATCTCGCACCCCGCAAAGTGCGCATCGGATAATGCGCAAAGACATCATGGCCGATATGGCTTAACAGGGCATAATCCCAACCGGGCGGATTCTCTACTTCTTCGAGAATCGGCAAAATACTTCTCCCATGCAGGGGATAGTTACCAAACGTAGTTCCGGTCCAGTCAAGAATGGTCGGAGTGAGATCAGCAAAAGCCACCAATGCCTGATTGGTAAATCCTCTTTTTGTCTGCGTCGGCGAACGCACTATGAAGGGAACTCTCACCCCGGGTTCATAGTGGGTCCCCATAGCGCCCGGCTCCGATGTCCCGTGGTCGGATATAAAGATGACCAATGTGGAATCCGCCACACCATTTTTATCAATGACTTTCAAAGTTTCCCCTACCCCGAAGTCCATTCGGGAAATTTGCTGGTAGTAGCCCGCAATACCTTCGCGCACATGAGCATTGTCCGGAAGAAAAGGAGGCACTTCAATCTTCGCCGGATCATACGTCTCGGGTGAATAACCTTGCGTTTGCTTCTTAATCCCCCACCCCGTGCCGTCAATCGAAGTAGGGTGAGGATCGCTGAATGACATTATCAGCAGGAAAGGTTTGTCAGAATCCTGCGAAATGAAATTGTCCGCCAGTTTTGTCATTGAAACGACATCTCTCGAATTACCTTTTTTCAGATAATCGATGGGATACTTCTCCATTGGCCGAATGTGGTCTTTGCCTATCAATCCGGTTCGGTATCCGTTCCCTTTCACCATTTCGAACACTGTAGTCACATCAGGTCGAAGCTCCTGATTATGCTCCCGGTGGGGATGAGCGTACTGGCCATTGGAGTGAGTAAGCAATCCGGTATACATCACAGCGCGGCTTGGCCCGCACGAAGCGGTAGTGGCAAAAGCCTGCTCGAAGCGAACCCCTTCCTGCGCGAGTCGATCAATATTCGGTGTTTTTACGACTTTATTTCCGTAGCACCCGACATCGAACCACGACTGGTTGTCGGAAATCATGAGCACTACATTTTTATTTTCACAATAGACAGGTCTGACAAACCACAAAATTGCGAGAGTGAGAATAATGGACTTCATATGTAACAGGTTATACGCGAACAAAGACCCGGTTGCGATACATCCAATAGAGTGCCAGCCAGAAAAACATCACCACCAGAACCGATTCAACAAAAGGTCTCCAGTGTCCGGTCCACTCCCAGAACCCCTGCGGCAGATGGGTCGTAAAAATCCCCCGGGTCCAATTCTTCATTAGTACGCCCATAAAGTAGGCGGCGATGGAATTTACACCGACGACAACAAAGAATTTGGTCCACTTTTTCCAGCCTTTTACATCGATGACCCAGTAAAGGATCGCCAGAAGCCAAATTACATACGCCCCGGAAAACAATGTCCACGACGGTGTCCAGAGCTTTTTCACGATAGGACAAATCAATCCGAATGTGAGCCCGGCCACCAGACATACCAGTCCCCCTGAAAACAGCCGCTGAAGTTTCTGTTTTTCGGTGAAGTCATCGTTCTGTAAGAGTTGGCCGCATACCAGGCCCATCAGCATGGTTACAAAAGCCGGGATGAAGTTCAATGTGGCATACACATGGCCCGGAAAAGGTTTCGGACGGGGAAACAGATTGAGAAACCATAAATCGAATTTTTGCGGGAAGCTGTTTCCATTCTCAAAATGGGCTTTGATTCCTCCCTCAAGTCCCGTCGGAAAGATGGCCATCAGCATAAAATAACCGAACAGAACTGACAGGCCCGCGAGCAAATGGGTGCGAAATGATTTGCTGACCAAAAAGAACAGGAAGCCGTAGCCGAGACCGATTTGACTGAGAACATTGGTAAACAGCCAATTTGTTTCCGGTTTCCGCATCGAGTGGAGAAACACGCCTAGCAAAACAAGGATCAACGCCCTAATCCAGGCGTGCTTAAGCCTGAACTTGTAAGAATCACCCAAAACCTCCCTTTTTCCGTAGGAATAAGGCATGGAAACACCGACCATGAACATAAATGCCGGTTGAATCATGTCCCAGAGCGAGAATCCGAGAACCTGAAACTGACTGGACCATTGTGGATGGGTCGTACTGAATTTCAGGAACTGCAAAACACTGCTGTCCGGGTAGTGGCCGGCCACCTTCGCAAAGCCGAAGCCGGCCCCAGCCAGACAGAACATGACCATTCCCCGGTAGGTATCCAGAGAAAGAAGACGTTGTGGTTGGGTCTCTGTTGCTATGAACAGAATTCACCGTGGAAATAACAGTCAGTCAATCCCGCAATAAGGGAGCATCACGAACCCCGCCGGTAAAAAATCAAGTGCTCTTGACTTTCAATTTCGAAGGCTCAGAAATTGGGTTTTTCTGCGGTATCCACTTGCCAGAATTGCACTCTGCCTGATAGGTTCAGGGTTCTTCAAAGAGCCGGAACATATCTTGGGCGCGACACAAACATCATTATCCAAAAGTTTGAAAACCTCCTTTCCCGGCAGGTTGCCGGTTTTATTGTCTATAGGAGTAGCACTTTTAGCGACAGTTGCATCTGCACAACAGCAACCGGCCACATCACCCATTGGGATAGCGACAGAAGAAGTGCTGCGCAGGCAGCAAATGCTGGCCACCGCGCAACAATTGATTCAGGCAGGATCAGTAGCTCAGACCGACCGCTCCTACGGGGAGGCGATGGATCATTTCAAAGCAGCTTTTGAACTCCTTCCGGAAGCGCCCGCAGTCGCCGCGACACGTCGGGCAGTATTTCGTCGTTATCAGTCGGCTACCGTCCAATACGCCCAGCAAATGATCGACGAAGCCCGCTGGCCTCAGGCAAAACATGTTCTGGAAGAAACTGTAGCCCTGGGGGAAGAGGCCGGACTGGGTTCTTCGATGGATCCGGGACTGAAGAGGATGCTGGTAAATTTGAATGATCCCGAGTACTACGCGACGGCGATCAACCCTCAACACATCGAGAATGTGCAGAAGGTAAAACAACTCCTAATCACCGCTCAAGGATATCTTGACTACGGGGATTACGATCGGGCGGCAAAAACTTACAACCGGGTTCTTTTGATAGACCGCTATAATTCAGCCGCCCGCCGCGGAATCGAAAATGTCGAAAGACACAAAATGAATCATTTCGATGTGGCCAGAGATCAAACCCGGGCCACCATGACTCGAAGAGTGGCTGAGGGATGGGAAATGCCAATCCCTCCGACGATAGCGGCGGAAGCATCGATCGATATTCCGGAATCTACAGTCACCCGTAGAGCCTCTCTCGAAGAAAAGCTGAAAACAATTGTAATCCCCAGCC
>JARGOZ010000187.1 GCA_029213025.1 Verrucomicrobiales bacterium | reverse complement strand
GTAGTAGTAGTGCACCAAATGCGTCCATATCAATGTATTTAAGCCTGGTTAAAAATGTTATAGAAAATTAGTCTTCGCGATCACTCTTGGTGATTTCCCGGAACAGATCGTCAAGCCTGCCCGGATCGACACTTAGTTCGGAAACCGAGAGTCCTTTATCCTTACAGAATTTGAATACTGCCGGCTGCAACTTCAGGGCTTTCCCTTTAGCGGCAGAAATACTGGCGTGAATGCCGTCTCCGTCTGATTCAATCACTTGCACCTTGCCTACTTCGGAAAGTTTTTCGAGTTCCTTTTGAATCGTTTTTCCAGCCTGACCGGTCGCCTTCAGGGTAATCCTGCCGGCACTGGAGCTTTTGGCTTTCAATTCATCAGGCGTGCCATCGGCAATGATTTTCCCCCTGTCGATAATGATTGCTCGTGTGCAAACCGCTTCGACCTCTTCGAGAATATGAGTGGAAAAGATAATTGCTTTCTCTTTGCCCATTCTCTTGATCAATGCGCGAACCTCGTGCTTCTGGTTGGGGTCCAGACCATCGGTCGGTTCGTCGAGAATCAATACTTCAGGATCGTGAATGATGGATTGAGCGAGGCAGGTTCTGTGACGGAAACCTTTCGACAGAGTGTCGACACTCTGGTGGCGAACCTTATCCAGAAAACACGTGGCGATGGCTTTATCCACCGCCTCGTTGATTTTCTCGACCGGCACCTGCCGCATCTCCGCGCAAAAGCGGAGAAAACCTTCAACCGTCATATCCGAATAGAGCGGGGCCGCCTCCGGAAGGTATCCGATTTTTGATTTGGCAGTGATCTCCTCTTCAAGAATATCAGCCCCGCCGATTGTGACTCTTCCCTCTGTCGGCGGTAGATATCCCGTCACCATTCGCATGGTGGTTGACTTCCCGGCTCCGTTGGGACCGAGAAAGCCGAGGACTTCTCCTTTTTTTACTTCGAACGAGACTCCGGCGACCGCTACTTTCGGGCCGAAGTGTTTACGTAGGCCTTTTACCTTTATCATGATGAAAACAGTGGTTTCTTTGAGCTAATACGGTTTTCTTTGCCTTTATAGGTTTAAACTAATTTCTGTAAATTGCGTCTATCTGGGTCAAAATGGCCCTTTTCGCAAGGAAAATTTACATTGTGAACTGGCCTATTCAGGCTGAGATAATCGCCATGAAATTGATTAGTTGGAATGTCAACGGCGTCCGCGCCGCCATCGGCAAAGGTTTATTTGAGTTTGTCGAATCCCATTCGCCCGACGTCCTTCTCCTACAGGAGGTAAAGGCGATGCAGGAACAGGTCGAATTTCCGGAGGGTTTTGAGTACATTGTCGAGTGGAATCCTGCGGTGAAGAAAGGCTATTCCGGGGTGGCCGCTTTTTCCAAAGTGGAACCTCTCAGTGTCGGGAAGGGCTTAGGTATCGAAGAGCACGATCAGGAAGGCCGGGTGCTTACTTTGGAATATCCCGACTTCTATCTGATAAATGTATATACTCCCAATGCCCAAAATGAACTGAGACGTCTCGACTACCGTCTCGAGTGGGACCGGGCCTTTCGCGAGCATTTGCTTTCTCTGCAGGCGATCAAACCGGTAATATTCTGCGGCGACCTCAACGTGGCTCATGAGGAAATCGACCTTGCCCGGCCTAAAGCCAACCGCAAAAGCGCTGGTTTCAGTGATGAAGAGAGGGCCAGCTTCAGCGAGCTTCTCAATGCGGGATTTATCGACACTTTCCGCCATTTCCATCCGGATGAACCGGACCACTACTCATGGTGGAGTTACCGGGCCGGGGCGCGGGGCAAGAATATCGGCTGGCGGATTGATTACTTCGGGGTGACGGCATCGTTGATCGACAAAGTCGAATCGGCAGCTATCCATACCGATGTGTTGGGATCGGATCACTGCCCGGTGGAACTTGTTCTGAAATAGAAACTGTACCCTGTTGAATGCGGGACTGTACCCTGTTGAATGCAGGACTGTACCCTGTTTAACCGACAGACTGGGCTTTTTGGATAAAATCGCGGCACAAGCCGATATCTTTGATCCCCGGAGACGATTCCACTCCGCTGGCGACATCGACGGCGGCAGGATGGACCTGAAGGATGGCGGACTGTACATTTTCGGGCGTTAACCCCCCGGCTAAAATAACATCCCGGTCCTGGAACATGCCGACGGCTTCCGCACCGAGAGCCCAGTCCATCGTTTCACCGCTGCCTCCGTATTCCACCGGGGCATAAGCATCGAGAAGCAGCGGACCGGCAAATTCCGGGGCACGCTTCAACGTTTCGCGGTTTTTGATTCCGAGGGCTTTGAAGACTTTCCAGCCATCCTGCTGAAGTTGCGAGACCATTCCGGGCGTTTCATCGCCGTGCAGCTGCGCCCAGTCGATCAGATTTTTTTCCAGCAAATCACACACTTCCCGGGGAGCCGGATTCACAAAAACCCCGATTCTCAGTGTCCGGTGCGCCAGATCCGGGAGCCATTCCGCTTTCGCAGGGTCCAAATAACGCTTCGATTTCGGCCAGAAGTTGAAGCCGAGCGCATCCACTCCCAGCTCAATTATCTCCTCACTTTGGCCGACCGACGTAATACCGCAGATTTTTACCCGCACCTGTTCAGCACGGGGAAACAGGAATTGATCCATACCAAGTGATAGCTCACTTCAGGTCGGAAATATAGGACCGGGATGTGTTTTGTTTCACAACCCAACCGGAGAATTTCGCCAGAATATAATGGCGACTACCGATCGTTTCCTGATCCAGTTCCTCCACCACAGTCGCGTATGACACTTTGCTGATGAGGGTATCCTCGCTCGATGTGCCCGCTCTCATTGCGACAAACCGGTCATTGGGCTTACTCCAGGTCACTTTCCAGGTGCCGTCGCCCTGATCGGCGAGATAGGAATGGGTGGAATTTTTCGTGGGAAGCCAACCTTTGACCTCCACGTTCACCCAGGTCTCTGTATCGATACGAACATCCTCACCGATCTGCAGGAGAGGCATGGTCGACTGGCTGAAAATCGCTCCCAGCTTGTTTCCGGATTCAAAAGACTGATCTTCGCGGAGATTTACCCCGTCTTTTCCTGTGTAAGTCACCCACACAGGTTTCGTACCTGCCGGGTCGACGGCCTCCATTGCCAGTGCGGGCGATTCGTCAGCAGTCGGAACCGGCGGCTCAACGGCAACTTCTTCAGTGGACGGAGCGAACGCGGGAAAACTGGCTACCATTTCCTGAACAGCGACGGTCGCCGAGTTATAAACCGGCGGATCGTAAACCTGAACCTGAGCCGGCATATCGACAGGTGTTTCAACCGCAGGCGCTGCCGAAGCGATCTCCGGTGCAATGGCAGAATCTACCGCATGCAGCTTCTCCAGATTTTCCGCCACGATGCGAAATCCAAAGTATTCGCTGCGGAAGGCGGGAGTGCTCATAGCACGGAAGCCTTTGTAGTGCGCCTCTTTGTGCAGCAGGCCGGAACCGTATGAAGCCCCGCGGACGGTCTTAAATTCATCCCGGCTGCGATACCAGTCATAGACCCACTCGCTCACATTTCCGCCCATATTGTATATACCGAACTTGTTGGGCAAAAAACTCCCGACAGGGGCAGTCGCGGGGTAGCCGTCGTCAAACGGGAAACAACCAGTGCTTCCGGTTATCGATTCGTGAGATTTGTCGGCATAATTGCCAACCGGATTTTCGGTCTGCCACTTTTCACCCCAGAAGTACTCTTCAGGAGCGTCTTTGCTTCTCAAACAGGGAGAAAGAAAACTGGTTTCCGGATCCAGACCGGCGGCCACACTCCATTCGTAATCGGTCGGCAGGCGGAAAACGGTATTTTCCTGTTTGGAAAGCCACTCGCAAAAACGGGTCGCCTCCTCCCAACTCACATTCACTACCGGATGGTTGTCAGGCTGGGATAACCCGGCTCTGGTAACCCGATTCAACCAGCGCTTTTCTTCAAGCCCGGTTGCTTCAGCAAAAAAACGGAACTGTTCTTTGGTGACTTCATAAACCCCGAAACCGATGTCGAGGTCCGGTAAGGGAACAAAATGCATCCCCATTCCGTTGGTAAATACACCCGCTTTATTCCGGGAATCGGCGTCTCCGGCGAAAGCCTTGCTGATCAGAGAACCGAACTTCGGTGTTTTCGAAACCGAAACGCTGGAAACTTCGTGATCCGTAACCAATTGACTGATATAGAGAAAGCAGTTTAAAACCAGCGTAATTCCAGCGCCCGCAACAAAAAACTTCACCGGTGACATTCTAAAAAATTTCATATTCACAAGTAATAATAATAAATATCGCCTAAAAACCTCGTAATTCTATTAATTTTTGTTTAATTTATAGATATTATGAAGTGAAGGGGGTTAGGCGACTAAAGTTTCTCCCGTCCGGATATCATAACGGGAAACAAGCCGGTGAGTTTAGAGAGTTTCCGCACCAACCCGACCGAGACTGTCTTCGCAGGAAGGTTTTAGCGGATTGCAATCGGCTCGCCGATGGCTTTTTCATAAGCCCGATGAATGCGCAGGACCTGCCTTTCGCCGACTGTCCGGCCCATTCGTGCAATGAGGTAGAGTAACACGAGCCCGATAGTTGAGGCGCCAAATACCCACACACCCCATGAGCCCCTGCTGATCGCATATTGCACGTAAGCTACGATACCGCCAATGATAGCGCCGAAACCGAGCATTAAGTAACCGAACAGGAGTAAAGCCCAGACATTGGCGTTCGGTCCATACAGCCCCTCGATCAGCGTATCGTCGCGTTCTTCATTCGAAATACTGAGATTAAGACGCGGCGACCAGAAATGCCGGTCTTCTTCCGGGATTCGAATCGCGGTGAACCCCGGAAACTGTTTCACTTCGAAAGATCGAAATTCGCCCTCGCGGAAGTGACTGGCAATTCTGCTTTGCACCGCCTCCGGCGCCAGGGCAACGGTCTGAACGAATTTCGGTCGCAAACGGAGCTTCATAGACTTTCACCACTCATAGGTTGGAGGGAGTATGGCCTGAGAACCGAATTTTCCACTTTTCACCAATTGGTCAATGCTGACCGGATTTTGGCCTAAGCGATCACTTGAGTGGCGGCGGGGTGCCTGGGGTAACATCCTTCGGAGGTTTTGATTTCCACAGAGTCTTCCGGGAAAACTGTTCCCACCCCCATCGTACCCAGCGAAGGGCCGAAACCGCCAACCACAAAGCCCACGCCAGCATGAGCAGTCGGTAGAACCAGATCGATACAGTGACCACTTCCGCTTCCGGCAAAACGCTTTCCGTTCGCTGCGCAAACCAGCGCAATACGGTAGAGGAGGAATTATTCCCCTGCACCATCATTTGCGGTGTCCCCAGCAATCCCCGCTGCAATGCGAACAGGAATACCGCGATGACCGGAATCGCCGTCAGGATGATGAGGATTTGGATGGAATTGAAATACAGTCGCTTCGCGTTCGCCGCGCGTTCCGTGCCCCTCCAGGCGATGAGGAAAAACCAGCAGATCACCACCAGGACCGCCAGCGGATGCACCTGAGTCAAACCAATCGCAAGCAACCCCCACTCTCCCCCTTTTAATGGCGAAGAGGACAATCTCCCGAGAACAAAAGCACCGATCAGCGCCAGCAACACAATGCTCCACAGCCTGACAGCCGGTCCCCGGAGCGGACCGTTTGCCCAGATGACCCACCGGTCCGCCGGCACGGTGATGGTGGTTTCGATATTTGAACTTTCCACAGGAAACTCCAGTTGGTCGACCACTTCCCGAATGCCGATATTGCGAGCCGTCTTCCACTCTAAATGGATGATCTGCTCTCCCGGTTTGACTGGAATGATAATGCGGGAACCATCTCTCCGAACCGGTTGCTGAGTTCCCTCCGGATTGGTGGGATCACCGATCTTCAATCGTGTCACATCGGCGTTCTGCGGAAGGTCAACGACAAAATCCTGCCCCAGACTCGCCTGCAGATTCACCGTAATTTGGGAGATGCGCTGACGGGAACCGATCTTTGTGGTGTGCTCCACTTTTCGCACCGTCATCGTAGCACCGGGAACAGCTTCAGGTTTGGAGAGCAGCAAAGTTGCATTCTCCCCCGGCCAGGGACGCCAGACGGGCTTTAATCCCTCCGATCCCGGTTCATAAACCGGTGCCAGCCCTTCGAAAGACACATTCCACACCGGCGAAGCGAATAATTTCCATCTCTCCACCCAGAGCTTTGCTTCACTCGCTTTCAGTTCGATCGATTCCGTTCGGGGCAATTCACTTTCCCAGGTGACACTCCGGTCTCCGGCTCCGAGGCGGGCCTGTACCAGGCCATTTTCGACAGTGACATTGGAAGAAAGAACCCTTTCCCCGGGCAACAACGGAATCGAAAGAGCGACCGCTTTTCCTCCGGATGACAATCTCGTCAAAGTCGTGCGAACCTGCCAGATCAAACCGATTTCGAGATCCCTCTCCACCGCCACCGCCGGAGTGAAGTCTTTGCGGTCATAGGCCGCTTCTGCCGCTACCGCAGGGCTTTTCAAAACAAAGAACACCTGTTTTTCAGGCACCCCGTTCGGCTTGATTCCGGCCACATTCCAACCCGGTGCATCGATCGTAACTTTCCGGGGCTGCAGCAGAAATGACCACGACCATTCCGTGGCACCGGGAAGAAGGCCTTCCACCTCTACCGTATGAGTGCCCGCTTCCAGAGCAATCCACAGAAAACCCTGGTTTCGCGCCAAAGCTACCGCCGGAGTACCATCGACTGTCACAGACACCGGTGACCAGGAAGGAAGTTTCCCGGGAAGAGGCACCGCCGATTGCACAGCCACATGAATTTCCGCATGCATCCGAAAGCTGCGCTGCCCCACCTCCAGTTTGACATCAGGAATCTCGGCCGCTTTCGGAAAGACATCAGGCGTTTCCAACAACTGCTTTCGCAAATCATCAAGGAGTGGTTGCGAGGGAAATCCCTGAGCCGAAGCGTCCTGACAAAACAGAAAGAGCAATGACATTCCAATTACCGCTGCACCTGGCGTACGCCGCAAAAACCGGGGCAGAAGTCGCTTCGCACCCAATAAGATCGCAACCAGGAGAATCAGCAGAAGCACCCGGAAAATCGTGATCACCCGTTGCAATCCGGGCGGGATAAGCAAAACACGAACCTGTTCGGATTCTGTCACCGGTCCGCGCCAGCCGAAGTTTATCTCTCTCCACGTCCACGATGGAACGGCCGGGCCGGTTTGAATACGGGCCTGCAGATCCTGCTTCAAATTGGCGACCTCCTGCTTCATAATCTGCTTTTTGTAGTTTGCCGGGGCACTTGACGCGTTGGCCACCCTGCCGACCCGGTCTCGCAGTGAATAGTTCCCCCGGGTAGTGAACCCGCCCGGTTCGAGCTGAGGATAAATTACGCCCTGAACCTGTTTGCCTATAAATGGCACCAGAATAATCAGAAGCATGGCTATGGCAAAATACTTGCCGATCTCGGCCAGGATCCGCGGCTTGCCGGACAGACCGACCCGGAGAATCGCGAGAGGAACGAGCAACAAAAACCACACATATTTCGGAGCACCGGGTTCATGAAAGGTAAGCCCGAAACCCAAAATCGCGATCACGGCAGGAATCCAGCCCCACAGCTTGCCTACCGCCATCGCAAAAACCAGCAGCAAAAATAGATCGAGCAGAGTCCAGTTTGTCAACCAGTCGCCGCGGACCCACTCCGCTCCGAACAGGGCCAACACTCTCCAACCCGGTGGCAAATGCAGCGTCGCATCGCATTTGTCCAAATCCGCCTGCCAGCCACTGGCCGGAAAGTTTTTCGCATCCGCAATTCTGCCGACCGCTTCGATATTGATCACCCTTTGGCGGACTTCGATACCGCTTTCTCCGGTTAGCGGGTTTTTGGTAATCAGCTGCCCTTCCCCGTTCATTCGCACGGCCCCCAGGGTCTGCCCGGGCGATGCATCGAGACGCCAGACCTGCTGGGCATTGCCGGATAAACGATCCCGAAAAGTCATTAAATCCCCTTCGTCATCCAGCCAGAATTCGCGGTCGACGGTTAGTCCCGCCGGTTTCTGAAAACCCATGCCTCTCATCTTTTCTTCGATTCGAAAGGGTTGAGATGTATCCCATTGATAAACCGGGAATTTGCGCCACTTCTCCGGAAAAGTGGTTTGGCTGACATCCAATTGCACCACATCTCTCAGCTCAATTAAACGGAAATCCGGTTTCGGCTGAAATCCGATAATCTCCTGCTCCGCTATCGGCGCGGCGTCGGAACCGAACCCCACCGTTTCCGCAGGTACGGATCGAAAAGCTACAATCGATACTGTCCATTTCCCGGCCCGCACCTGAACCCTCAATTTTCCGGCATCATCAATCGCACAGGGAATTTTCGATTCCACGGAGGCAACCTGCCAACCTTCCGGAAGGGCGTGTCCGAGTTCTTCCTCGCGACTTTTCCCAGCTACACTGATCTCAATATCAGTCCGCAACCACATCGGTATCCCGTCCTCCAAAACACGGTATACCTTCGCATCCAGAAACTCTTTTTCCGCCTCCTCCTCGACACGATTTCGTTTCAACCAGAGGAAGCCGCCCTCATCCCGGTTTGGCACTTCCACGGCCGCACCATTCATGGTTAGATTGAGAATACCAATTTCAGGAGGAATCACGATTCTCTGCGGCATCCGATCCCACGGGATCACCCCGCTGACGTTGTGTGCACCGGGCTCGACTTTCATAGCCGGCCGACCCTCTTTCTCGATCACTATTCCCGGAGCCCCGTCAATCTGCACCTGCTGCGGCCAGTTTTCCGAACTGCCCGGCAAAGGCAGCCAACTTTCGCTGTATACCCGCACGGGAATTTGGAACGCCGCCCCGCCCGGGTTTACCTTTAACGCAAGCGATGATGGCCAGAGAGCAATTTTTACTTTCGGATTATTAAAAATCGGCGGAGCCAGCGCATCCTTGTCGTTACGCAACACCCAGTCTTTCCAGGGTTGTAACTGATCCGGTATTGGGGACCCCGGACCGCTGCTTTGCTGTTGGGATAAAACAAACGAGCTAAAAAGAAATGACAGACCAATCAGAAAACAGAAACGCAAGCTCTTCATACTTGCGGTTTATATACCACAATTTCTATATATTAAAAGAGCAACTTCACCGCCATAACAATTAATGCTATATATAAAAACCGGCGCACAAATACCTCACCTTTTGATATAGTAAGATGTGATCCAATCCATCCCCCTGCCGAATTACCTATAGCAAGAGCTATTCCCGGCAGCCACAACACATTCCCGGTGCCGACAAACACAAACAGAGCCGCCAGGGTAAATGCGCCGACAATGAAAACTTTGTGCATATTGACCTCTACCAGATCAAGCCGCATCACCTTGTTTAAAGTCGCCATAATCAAAAAACCGACACCGGCCTGAATGAACCCTCCGTAGAAACCGATAAAGAACATACAAATATGCCCGATCACCAGCCTCCTCTTTTGATCCGCAACTGGACCCGCTTCTCTTTTTTCCGCCACCTTTCGGCTCTTCGTCGCCATCAGAATCACTACTCCGATCATGACTCCGGCCAGAATCCGGTTAAACAATTCGCCCCGCACCATCGCGCCGCACCAGGCACCCGCCAATCCACCGGGAACCGTACACAAAGCGAGAGTTATACTGCGCCGAAAATCGGAAAAACCCTTTTTCCGAAACGCCGAAACAGCAGTGATATTCTGAGCCAGAATCGCCACCCGGTTGGTACCATTGGCCACCGGCGCGGGAAGACCGGTCAGTATCATGACCGGCAGAGTCAGAAGTGACCCACCGCCTGCGATCACATTGATAATGCCCGCTACCAGACCAACTCCGGTTAGTAAAAAGTATTGCCAGAGTTCCATTCAACAGGGTACAGTCCGGGACGTAACAGGGTACAGTCAGGCTCAGGCCGTTTCCACGAAGTTGCGCAAAGTTCCCGCCCCGTCTATGGAGATTTCCACCCCATCACCATTGGCGAGAGTAAAGTCTGAATCGGGAACGATCCCGGTCCCCGTCATTAGATAGGCTCCCTTCGGAAATTCATTGCTATGGAAAAGATATTCAGCCAGTTCATCAAATCCCCGCTTAATCTGCCCCGCATTTGTCTCACCCTGAAATACCGTATCGCCGTTTCGGGTGATTTTGAGATGTATTGACGTTTCTTTAGTTGGCAGCTCCCGTACAACCAGACAGGGGCCAATCGAGCAGGCTCCCTTGTATACTTTTGCCTGGGGTAGGTAGAGAGGATTCTCGCCTTCTATACTTCGCGAACTCATATCATTGCCTATCGAATACCCGAACACTTTGCCAGAACTGGAAATGGCCAGAGTAAGCTCAGGCTCGGGAACATCCCAGGTGGAATCCGACCGGATACAAACGGCATCGCCGTGCCCCCTCGCCCGGGAAGCAGTCGACTTGAAAAACAGCTCGGGACGGGGGGCTTCGTATACCTTATCGTAAAATACATCGCCGCCCCCGGATTCCGCCTCTTCCATCCGGGCGGTCCGGCTGCGGAAGTAGGTAACACCCGCCGCCCAAATTTCCTGGTCCCCTACGGGAGGATGCAGCTTATCCAGAGCCGGCGCCGCCACTACAGTTCCTTTTTGAAAAACAGTAGCCAAATAATCAGCTGCTTCCCCGGCCTGGAAAATCGCGTCGAATGATGCTTCCTGACAGTTTCGAAATTCACCGGTCGAATCGCAAATCAGGAGTTCGTTTTTTGTCGTTCTGTAAATTTGGTAACCCATGGCTGAAAAGTTAAAGATTCCTATGATTATGGATTTTATAATTTAATCTTCATGTTATGTTCTCCATAACGCGGCATCCCCCCCATGGAATTATCGACCGTAAACGCTTGTCTGAAAAAAACCATTTCGAAGAATGAAGATTGAAAAACTGTCATCTGTTGCCCCCCGCAACCAGGAAAAATCGTCCAGTCATCACGATTTCCCGGGCTATTCCACGTCCCGGCAATCCTATTCGAAAGACGGGTTTGTTTACTCAGTCAGGGATTTGCTGTGCATCGAGCACCATGCAGATCTCCCTCTCGACCGGTGCATCAAATCGGATCGCCCGGCTGACCGCACCGTTGAAATTCAGCTGCGTAGTCCCGGACGCCCGGAAACCTGGTGGGGAGAATGTCCACACCGGTTGCTGATTGGTCTTTCTGAATCCGAGTTTCAAAAGCATCGTTGGCTGACAGTTTTGGCGAGGAGCGGCGTACTTCTTGCCGCTACGGCTATTGTTTGCGGGGTTTTTCTTAATCCGTGGCTTTGTTTGGCGGGAGTGGTTTTATTTTTCGCCAGCGGTTTGTTTCATTCCATACAACCGGTCTGGTGTTTTGATTCGTCTCAGGAATACATCGCCGTTAAAGGCGTTGCGCGTGGTTTCCGGCAGCAGTTCAGCGCCATCAATCGGGCGGAGTGTGTTCCGGTGGACTATTCCGCCCAGGTGGCGGGTCCACATCGGTAGGCCGCCACGCTTTCCATTTGTCTCCCCGGACTCGCGGGGCTATTTTACCGGGTGATAACCCGTCCATTCGCCTCCCTTTTTGCTGCGATCATTTTGTTATTCAGCAGTGATCTGACTGCACAGCCAGCCGCCGTCTCTTCGATCAAACCTTCCGATCTCGTTGAGTATGAGCAACAGCCTGAGGCGGTAAAAAACCTCATCCGTGTCAGCCTCGGACTGACGAAAAAGAATCTTGCTTATACCTACGGCTCTGATTCCCCGGCAAAAGGCGGAATGGATTGTTCCGGGACAGTCAGCTGTGCGCTTCGTCTCGCCGGTGTCAAATCGGTCCCGAGATCATCGTACACCATTTATCACTGGGCCAATGACAGAAAACATCTGACCCGACTCAATCACGTCTACAGCCCGAATCACCCCACCCTCCGGTTGATGAAACCCGGCGACCTCGTGTTCTGGGAGGGCACCTACTCGGTGAAAGACCGCAATCCGCCGATTTCCCATGTGATGATCTACCTCGGCACTTTGAAAAAAGACGGTCAGGGCGTTTTATTTGGAGCCAGCAGCGGCCGCCGTTTCCGGGGCAAAAAGATCCACGGAGTCAGCGTATTCGACTTTAGAGTTCCTTCGAAAACTTCCAAAGCAAAACTGGTGGCATTCGGGCCTGTTCCCGGCGTCCGTTCCCCGCAAAAATCTGCTACCGTGGAAAAAGCTGAGGAGCCTGAAAAGCCCCTCGGAAATTTACGCAAAGTTTTTTCAAATAAAAAAAATAATCCAACTTCTGGATCGTCTAATTAAAGGTACGCCGAAATTTAGAAGAAACTGATTATATTCGGCTCATCTACTCTGTTATTACAATCTACAACCAGGCTAATTTATGAAATCGATAATGTTAACGCTAATTGCTGCTTTTTCCTTTTGCGGTGTCAGTTGCACACCTACGCAAAAAAGTGTGGGAACCGGTGCTGCCGCTGGAGCAGTGCTTGGAACCATTATCGCAGACGGCGACAACCACAAAAAGGGAGCTCTGATCGGAGCTGCCGCCGGTGCCGCCGCCGGGGCTGCAGTGGGACGGAACAAAGAGAAGAAGAAGTACTACTACTAATCAGTTCCCGCTAACATCTCTGCAAAGGAAAGCCTCCAACTGGAGGCTTTTTTTATGCCATTCAATCGCCGGAATCCAGTGATCTCCAGTTGTTCTCTTCCCCCTGCCGAATCAATCTCATGTTCGGATACCAACTCGAAAATTCGCTGTCCTGCGACCACCGCCAGTCGGAATAATGCGGCAGGAGATTCCACACCGGTTTGCCCAGAGCTCCGGCCAGGTGGGCGACCCCGGTGTCAATCGACACGATCAAATCCATGTTCTCTATGATTGCCGCCGTTTCCGCGAATTCAGAAAAAGGGTGCGCCCAGACATCAGCGATCCCGCATCGCTTCAGCATCGCCTGCTCTTCCGCAGTGGCTCCGGGCTGGAGGCTGACTAATTCAGCAGCGGGAAAAAGCTCCCGCAGCTGCCGACACAATTCTTCGGCGTCACCGCAATGTAATGATTTCACCTGCTTTTCGTGATCAATCGACTGGCTGTGTTCATCGGCGATTAGATTAGTCCTCCAGCAAATCGCGATCAATTCTTTGCCCGTCTCAAATCGCGATCTCCACTTCCCGACCAATGCTTCGTCGGCCTGCAGATAGGGTGCTTCGAAAAAAGGTATATTCTCCGGCACGGTTTTGTGGATCATAGGCAAATCCAGCAACGGCGCGTGAAAATCATATTCGATCCCGGACACATCTGTCACTACCTCATCAACACCGGCAGCGGATTCGAGCAGAGCTTGCATCTCCGGTTTCGCGAAAACAATGATTCGGCCCGGTGATAACGTCTGTTTCACCCATGCCGCATAGCGAATGAACAAAATTTGATCGCCATATCCCTGCTCGCACTGAAGCAGGATGGTTTTCTTTTTCAGCGACTGCCCCGTCCAGCGTTTCGCTTTGTCCTGGATCATGTCTTTGTCGATACCATCCAACTGAAGCCGACTCCGATAGCGCTGAAATCCTTCTTCCCATTTCCCCTGCTGAAGCAATGCCACCGCCAGAGCAAAACAGGCCGAAATATCCCCGGGAGAGCGCTTGAGCAGTTTCCGCAGCAGAGGTTCCGCTTCTTCGCTTTGATGATTTTTGATCAAACAAATACAGTATTTCACCACAACAGCGTCGCGCCCGGGCTGGAGCTGGTGAGCCTGTTTCAACTGTTGCAGAGCTTCCGAATGGCGACTGTTGGCCATCAAAATCGATCCGTATTCGGCCCGCGCGGGAACGAGACGCGGATTTTCGGAAATCACATTCGAAAGGATGCGCAGAGCTTCTTCCGACTCACCCCGTTTCGAAATCGCCCAGGCTTTAAGATGCAAAGCAACGGGATGATGGGGCACGTATTGTAAAATCGGGGTAATCTCCGCCAGGCAGGTCTCAACATCCTGTTCACGGTGGGCTTGCAAGGCCGGCCCAAAATCCAAGGTGATATTGCTCATAAGTTTAGATAGTTAACTTATCTTAAGCAATTTTTCAATCTGACTTCTTACTGGTATTTTTGGAAAAAACAGGCTTATAGTTTTTCATGACAACGCGGGAGACCAAATCGGAGGAATTGGCCAACAGCATCAGTCACGGGTTTGGCGTGCTGTTCAGCATCGGAGCACTGATGGTCATGTTGTTCCGGGCCACGCCACACTCCATCTGGCACATCGCCGGGGTGGGAATTTTCGGTGTTTGCCTCATTCTGCTCTATCTCAGCTCGACGATTTATCACACCGTCACCTCGGACGTATGGAAGCCGGTCTGGCAAATTATCGATCATTGTTTCATTTTTGTTCTGATTGCGGGGAGTTATATGCCGTGGGTTTTAGTCAACTTGCGCGGACCATGGGGCTGGACACTTCTCGGGGTGGTTTGGGGGTTGGCGATCCTGGGGATCATTCTCAAGGCGTTTTTTATGCCCCGTTTTAAGATCCTCGGAGTCGCCATCTATATTCTTATGGGCTGGCTGATCTGCATCGCAGCCGGTCCACTTCTACAGAATGTGAGTCTACCCGGTTTGATTTGGCTGACCGCCGGCGGCCTTTCCTACACGGGAGGTGTGATCTTTTTCCTGCAAAAAAACATGAAATATTCCCACGCGATCTGGCATGGATTTGTGCTGCTGGGGAGTTTCTGTCACGTGGTCGCCGTTTTAGTGGCCGTTATTCCTCACAGTTGAAATTCCTTTTCCGCCTGCTAATTTGAACAGGTTGAGCAAGCTGGGAAAATCATCTCCGAAACAGCGGAAAATTATCCATGTCGATATGGATTGTTTTTACGCGGCTATTGAGATGCGGGAGCATCCGGAACTGGACGGCCAGCCTCTCGCAGTGGGCGGCAGCACCAGAGGTGTGCTGACAACCTGTAACTACATCGCCAGGGAATTCGGATGCCGCTCGGCGATGCCGGCTTTCAAAGCAGTGCAACTCTGTCCGAAACTCGTGATATTACCGGTCCGGTTCGACCTATACCGGGCCGAATCCGCGAAGATCCGGGAAATATTTGCCCAATTCACCGATTTGATCGAACCGCTTTCGCTCGATGAAGCC
>JARGOZ010000186.1:6927-15292 GCA_029213025.1 Verrucomicrobiales bacterium | reverse complement strand
CGGCCTGATCAAACTCGAGCACTCCGTCCTTGACGGACAACCGTGTCTCCAGAGGGACATCCCTGCTAAATCGAATCGCCCGGTCAAGATTTCGCGCCAGTTCCGTACCTTTAATTCCGGTTCGAATTAAATAGCGTCCGTATTGCTGCAGGTCATTTGCATATAGAGATTTCCCTCCGATAAAAACCGGTTTTGCTGAAAGAAATTCCGGCCCGCTCCATACTTTGTGCTCATTCTCAGGAATCAAGAAGGTTACATCATGAACCGATGGCATCTCCCGGAATGTCTCACTGTAGGTTTTAATATGCACCTCATCCTGATTAATCTCCAGCAATCGAAAGATTTTGAACTGTCTGTCCTCTTTGAATGCGTAGAACCCCCCCCATTGAAGCTTAATCGTAACAGGCTTGACGTTTGACCTGGGAGCTTCCTCAACCAATGCCACAGGAATTGCTCCATCGGATTTAAATCCTGAAGCCACCCGAATTGTGAGAGTAAGCACAAAACCGGCTACAAAGGTGGCTAGAAACAGACCAAATCTCAACAATGGGTTCTTTAAGATCATTCGTAAAAACAAATATATCCATAATTTCAATAACTATCCACTGTTTATTTTTCGGTTTTTGCACCATTCGTCTGTTCCATATTTACCGGTAATGAGAAAGTTTGCCGTTTCTTCAAGGATTTTGATCCTGGATGCCGACAGCTTCGCCACCTTTCCGGCAAGCTCACCAGCCAGTGATCTCATACATTTTCCGGAACCGTCGCCAATGCAGGAATGATCACCAATCTGGATGCTACCCTGGTGAATGACGCCGCCTTTGGATTTACGTTGCGCGCCGCCAACCCTTTTCCGCCCGCAATCATCCAGTAAATCCCATTTTACCGGATTGGAAAAACAGGGCCCGGTAACAGCCCCTTCTTCTGCGGATATGTCCAGATCAATCCCCTGCCTAACCAGCACCTTTGCCAGGCACTCATGAATCCAGCGATATCGAGTTTCGGTTTTCGCTTTGGCGGCCTCACATATCGGGGGCAGCGTCAGGCAAAAGGTCACATCCTCTCCATGTTCCACCAGCCCTCCTCCGGTCATTCTGCGAACCACCGGACGCTTTTCATCTTCGGGATAGTCATCAAAATAGCCGATGGTAACAGCCGCCGACGGCCAGGTGTAGGTGCGCAGGACGGCTTCGCCCGATTCGAGGGAATAGAGAAATGCAGCTTCATCCAAAGCCATCTGCCCGGAAGCGTCCCTCCGTTTTTCGTCAAACCAAAAATGGATATTCGGTAGCACCATAAAATCTCCTTTCGTGATCTTCGCTTGCCTCGCTACCCGATGCCAGTAAATATAGCCCGCAGTATGGTCTCCATTAAAACTCGAGGACTGGTCAAAAAATTTGGCGATTTGGTGGCACTGGACCGGATCGACCTCGATATCAATCCGGGCGAATTGTTTTTCCTTCTTGGACCGAGCGGATGTGGAAAAACAACTCTGTTGCGCTCGATTGCCGGGTTTCATATCCCCGAAGAAGGGAAAATCCTCTTCGATGACGATGATGTCACCGACCTGCCTCCCCATAAACGGGGCACCGCGATGATGTTTCAAAGTTACGCGCTTTGGCCGCATCTAAATGTCTTTAAAAATGTAGCTTTCGGCCTCGAAGAGAAAAAGATTCCGAAAGACAAGATTACCCGGCAGGTGGACGAAGCGCTCGACATGGTCCAAATGGGTGGCCTCGGCTCCAGAAAGATTAATCAGCTGTCCGGCGGTCAACAGCAGCGCGTGGCGCTCGCCCGGGCACTTGTGGTCCGCCCACGCTGCCTGATGCTTGACGAACCTCTCTCCAACCTCGATGCCAAACTGCGTATCGAAATGAGGACCGAAATCCGGCGAATCTGCAAAGAATTCGGCCTCACCGCGATCTACGTTACCCACGACCAAAAAGAGGCCCTTTCCATAGCAGACCGAATGGCTATTCTCGACCAGGGACGTTTTGCCCAAATCGGGCCACCCGAGGACATCTACCGCAATCCCACCTCCAAGCTCGTAGCCAGTTTCATCGGGGAAACGAACTTTATACCGGCAACAATCGCCGGAAAAGTCGACGGCAATTTCCGGGTGAAATCAAACTTCGGAGAGTTTGTCGGCAGACTGACAGGCTTTGATCAAGAACCGGCCAACTCAACGAAAGTCTGCCTTTCGATCCGCCCGGAGTGTCTCTCGCTCGATGATACAGGCTGCGATCAAAACTCCATCAAAGGCAGTCTTGTTGAATCAGTATATCTTGGAGAAATTGCTCAATACTCACTCGAAACCGACAGTGAAAAAATTAGAATTTCGGAATTGAATCCTCGCCGGGTAATTCGCGACTCCGGTCAGACCTTTTTCGCCAAAGCAGATACGGAGGATGTGGTCATCCTCCCCGCGCGGTAGCTCAACGGATTGTACCCTGTTGGGTCCGGCATTGTACCCTGTTGGGTCATGATTCCCCGAACCCCGGGAGAGTTTCCGTAAGTATAGTCAAAATCCTTTCCCGTTCCGATTCGCTAAGGTGGGAATACTTCCCGGAATCTTTACCGGACAGTATGTTTTTCAGTTTGGACAGTACAATCGACTTTAATTCTCGAGGTAGATGATCAAAGGCCTCCGAATAGATCAGATAGCTACACCTGTATTTAAAAAGCCTTTCATAAAGTCGTAAATCTTTCAACGAGCGCTGTTCGGAACTATACCGGCTGTTTGCGGCAAAAGCTTTTTGAAATGCGGTTGAACCTTCCACACCGGATTCCGTCATGATATGTTCGTCGGCAAAAAGCAGTTTATCCAGAATTCGCTCTGCCTGGGTGTTAATAATTCTCTGATTAGTTTCCGAAAGCGGAGACTCAACCGGTTCATTAAAAGCCTCTCTCATCTTGCGGTGGCGGTATAGAGTTTGACGGGTTGCCAAATTCCCCTCTACCAGAGCATTATGCACAGCCAGTTGATGCTCCAAAATCATAAGTGAAACGATGTCGCTGACCGCCCCGCCGGGATAAGGGTCCGTGGGAAAGATTCCTTTCAGATTTTCCACTGCAGAGGTTACGACCGGTTGAAATGTAACTTTGCGGGTCGACGCATCCTCGAAAGCAAGAATATTGCCGAGGTGATTCTGCTCGCCCGAGCTTCCAGTCACATACCACCCTCCCCACCGTTCGCTTAACGGACTGCTGTGATCGGTTCGATACGTTCCGGCATGATAGATTGGCTGACCGTCTTCCCGGGGAAACACCGAACGAACCAGTAAACCGGGCCAGTTTCGGGTCGACGACCCGCCGTGACAGGTTAAGCAGGAGCGGTCCCGGATAAATTCGACCTTTTCATTACTCACGATATCAAGCATGTGGAAAACCATGCCCAGTTTTGCATCGAAAGTGATGACTTCTATATTTCCATACTGTACCCAACCGACATAAGCATTGTCGGAAAAGTATATCGCCCGCGGATGTTGGGGCGCGATGCGACTGTTTTGAGCACTGGTTTTTGAATAGACTAATACCTGCGACTCCACCGGAACATCCAGAAGTTTAAGTAACTTCAGCAGTATCTCCTGCCCGGTTTTTCCGGTTAGCAAATTCTCCTCGCCATTTTCAATCCGGTCCTTGATTTTGGTCAACCGGGTAACCGGCTCCGTCTCTGAATAGTTAATGGGAGCCTGCTCATAGGCAGGCTCCAGACTATACAGTGTCGCGGCGTGAATCAACACGACAGAGAATATGGCAAACAAACGGATCACAATTCTATTCTCTATTCTTTAGCGGGTGTCTTCTCCCGATTCAATACATCATCTTTTGTTGATCCTACAAGAGTCATGATTTCATCATGTAAGTCCGAAGCTACCTTCAGATCTTTCAAAGTGGACGAAAGATGACCGGCAATCGCAGCGAATTCCTCTTCAGAAATATCGAGATTTTTGTGTGCTTCTCTCATGTTTTTGCCCTGCCAGGCTACCGGGCCGCCAAATACCGCGCCGAGGAATTCTTTCTGTTTCCGGATTTGCGCTTTCATACTGATATCTTCAAAGAAGTAATTCACCGAATCGTCAGCGAGCACTTTCTTGTAGAAAATGTCTACTGCGGCATCGATCGCCACTTGACCGCCAAGGCGGGCATAAATACTTTCCGGATCGACCTTTTTATCCTGAGCAAAAGAAGATAGAGAGGAAACAGCCCAAACAGAAAGGACAGCCAACAAGGTGAGTTCTTTTATTTTTTTCATTATCATTTTCAAAGATTTAAACATGTATTTTAAATGCATGTTATAATCAACTGCGAAAATGTAGAATTTTGCGGGATTATTTATTCAGTCTGGACTTCAGCTCTTTTTCATTGGCGATCAGGTCCGCCAGCGTCAATTTGTCCAGTTCAGCGAAAAATGCCTCTGTAGCCCGGTGCAATGCCGACTGAAGTTTGCAAATCCCGGCAATGCAACAGGACCCACCCTCTTTTCGCAGACATTCCACAACTGCGGTGTTTTCTATCCTTCGAACCACATCGCCGATGCCGATTTCCGAGGGGTCCATTCCGAGATCCAGTCCCCCGCCCCGGCCCCGGAACGTTTGCAGATACCCGAGTTTAGCCAGGCTGTGGACCACCTTGGTGAGATGATTTTCCGATATAGAATATGCTGAAGCGATCTCCCTGACAGAAGAAAGCTCACCCTTTTTCATAGCAACGAAAATGAGTGTTCTCAGGGAATAGTCTGTGAATTGGGTTAATTCCATACAACCAGGCGGAGTGTACGTTCACAGAAAAAAGAACCACTGCAACGCTAATTGCAGTGGTTCCAAGTCTGTTTGATCTCGCGATCTTTCCCGGTAACTCCTGTCTCCATCGAAGCTCTCTGGAGAAAGAATCCAACAGCAGATGCTTCAATTCCGCTGTCTGTCAGCCCTTCCAGCCATCTCCCGCCGGAGATTTAAAGGAAAGGCTTCACCTGTGTATAACCATCCGCGCTTCCGGAAACACGTTGTTTTCCTACACCTCCTCCCTTGAGCCCCGGCGTTCCGCCTCAAAGCCATCCGGGTGTGACGAACTTCATGTGTGTTCATACTTTCCCGACCTCAACACGGACTGCCTGACTCAGTTCAGACATGCTTTTTCAACAATTCAGCTTCCGGTAAACCCGGATGAAAGCCAGATTACCGGTATTTCACCTGCAATCTGTTTGGATAAAATTGCAAAAACCAGCCGCTAAACCAGTCTCTACAACTTTGATCCCGTGCCCCGTCGAGCACACTGAACGAAACCCGCCGGCTCCGCTCAAATTTTGGAGGTCGCCCTCCTACAGCCCCCGTAAGAGCCGAATTTCGCCCCCGTAAGGGCTATAAATTATACTCCCGTAAGAGCTGTTATAATTTACTAATTTTACCAACCTGGTCAACCACTTTGGCGGTAATATTTAAAAACTTTACCGATAGTTCTATTCCACGATCTCTACCGGTGCATTCGGCAGAGCATTCAGAAAAGTTTTCCCGTAACGTTTAGTCAGTATCCGGTTGTCCAATAGAACGACCATTCCCCGGTCCTCCTCGTGCCGGATGAGTCGACCTACTCCCTGGCGGAGTTTCAGGATCGCCTCCGGCACGGAGAATTCCATGAAGGCATTACCTCCGCGTTCCTCAATCCGCTCAATTCGCGATTGGGTTAACGGGTGATCGGGAACCGCGAAAGGCAGACGTGTGATAATCACATTACTGAGTGCGCTGCCGGGAACGTCGACACCGGTCCAAAAGCTGTCTGTTCCGAAAAGCACACTGGACTCTTGTTTTTTAAATTTATCGATCAGCACATTTCTCGAGAACCCCTGTCCCTGGACAAGGAGATCCCAACCCTGCTTCTCAAAAAACTTTTCCATTTCCCCGGCGACTTTTTGCAGGAGTTTGTAGCTGGTGAACAAAACAAAAGCCCGTCCTTTTGATTGAAGGGTAAAGTGCTCGATCCATTTGATCAGAGAACTTTCGTAATTTTTGTCGCCGGGACTTGGCATCGTTTTCACCAGGTATATGGACATCTGCTTCCGGTAGTCGAAAGGACTGCCTATTTGCACGCCTTCAGCATTTTCCGCCCCTACCCGGGATCGGAAATAATTCATATTCCGGTCTCCGACTCCTAGAGTCGCACTGGTAAAAACACCGGGCCGGCCACTGGTAAAAAATATGGAACGCAGCGTGGGTGAGACATCGATCGGCACGGCATTTAAAGTAATGGATTCCCGGTCATCTTTTTCCACCCAGTAGACACTTTCCTCATCACTTTGATCGAGAAAGGTAGCGAGCGCTGCACGCGCTTCCCCCAGACGCCGGGCGAGGTCCTGAAACTCTGCTTTCAAGCTGTCATTGGCGAGGTCGGCCACTTCCCTGGCCCGCCGACTCACTTCGATCAGCCCGCCTCCCAGAGTGTCCTCGACAAATTCGGGATGCCTGACCCGGAATTCCCGGCCGTATTCGCCCCATTTGCAGTTTTTGGCGACCTTTTCGAAAAAGGAATCCATTTCCTCCATCAAACGCATTGTCGCCTGGCGCCCCTCCATATCTCCAGCCGCCTGAAAGAGTCCTCTTTTTGATTTCGGATTAAACAGACGATTCAGCTCAAAACGCAGACTGGATTTTGATACGGAAAGGCCAAGAATTCGTGCGGCAACCGCTTCCATGGTGTGCGCTTCATCAAATATGACAAAATCATTAGGAAACAGAAAACCATCTTCGGCGTCCTCGAATTCCTGCAAACCTCCCAGAAGAGTAAAAAACAGAGTATGGTTTACAACCACAACGTGAGCGGAATTCACCCGTTTGCGGGCTTCCTGATAAAAGCATTTTCCGCCCGGACCACACTTTTTCGTTGTGCACACGTGAGGCTCGCTGCACACCAGCCCCCACACTTTCGGGCTCGGCGAAAAACCGAGTCCGGCGAGGGTTCCGTCTTTGGTTATCTCCGCCCACTTAAAAATCGCCTGCAACTCCTCTTCTTCGGAAGGGGTGAACAATTCTCCACCGCCAACCAGAGCAGCTTCGAGTCGGACCGGACAAAGATAATTTCTCCGGCCTTTCAAAAGAACCGTTCGGAAAGGCTTATGCAGGACTTTCTGCAGCAGCGGAATATCCTTTTTTACCAATTGCTCCTGAAGATTGATGGTGTGGGTGGAAATAATAGCCTTTCGATGCTCCCGAAGCGCCAACTCGACAGCCGGAGCCATGTACGCGAGCGATTTTCCAACCCCGGTTCCCGCCTCTACAAGCACCGGTCTCGATTCGGCCAGAGCCCGCGCCGCAGCAACCGCCATCTGTTGCTGCTGAGGGCGGTATTCAAAGTGTTCAAGATGCGACAGAGCCCCCTCTTTGCCGAAAAAATTCGAAGCGAAGGTCGCA
The DNA here is from genome assembly GCA_029213025.1 of Verrucomicrobiales bacterium. GTDB lineage: Bacteria > Verrucomicrobiota > Verrucomicrobiia > Verrucomicrobiales > DEV007 > Arctic95D-9. The sequence continues at coordinate 7,889 of JARGOZ010000186.1, read as the reverse complement.
AGAGCCGGTTCCCCGCCGGTGGATTCAGAGAGAGATATCATTCGAGTGTCGCGACACTCTTGATTAGTAATCCCTAATATTCAATGGGAATGCTCCACAGATAATGACCGGCCGTGATGAACAGTGTTTTTCCGTCCCGTTCGCCAAATGTGCAATTGGTGATCATATCACAAATCGAAACGCCACAGTTTCGGGTTTTGTCCGGCCCTGTCGTACCCTGTTGAATGCCCGGCAGTACAGGGTACAACGTAAAAAGCCCCTGTGGAATCGCGATCGATCCCACAGGGGCATTGAAATATCCGCCGCATCAGAATTCGCTTAGCGCGGATTCCTGCTAGCTGCATCCCTACTCATTGGCGTCCAGATCCAACTCGCGAATCCAGATATTTCTGTATCGAACAGGGTTGTTATGGTTCTGCAGTGAAATAGGACCTTTTCCGGTCACCCGGTTGTAGTGAGCCACTTTCTTGTGCCCGGTGGATCCCAGGTAAGCCTGCCTGTGCTGTGTCAGCACACCATTGTGAATCACGGTTATGTAAGCTTTTTTGAGAAGGTTTCCTTCCGCATCCCATTTGGGGGCCTCAAAGATAATGTCGTAAGTTTGCCACTCTCCCGGCTTGCGGCAGGCGTTAACTAAAGGCGGCTTCCAACCATACAGAGCCGAGGCCTGGCCATCGGCATAAGTTTTGTTGTTGTATGAATCGAGCACCTGAAGTTCAAAATTGCCCGGGAAAAAGACACCGCTGTTTCCACGCCCCTGTGAGTTACTCACCACTTCTGCCGGCGAGGCCCATTCGATGTGGAGTTGCACATTTTCGAATTCTCTCCTGGTCTGAATCGGGCCCCCTGCTGTCGCATCCTTCGGCGGCACTTCAAAATACCCGTCTTTTACAATCCAGTCAGCGGCTGAACCATCCTTTGCCATCGTCCATTCGGAAAGGTCTTTGCCGTCGAACAGGACA
>JARGOZ010000186.1:0-6870 GCA_029213025.1 Verrucomicrobiales bacterium | reverse complement strand
CGGGTGTCATCATGAACCCTCCACTTCCCGCCTGGGAGAAACGGTGTATCGGTATAACCTGTAGCGTGAACTTTGTCATCAGCATAACCCGATGAGAGAAACGCCGCAGCCAATGTCAGTGTGATAAAAAGTACCTTCATATTCGGTCAATCAAAAGCGAAACGTTGGATCGATTCAACTTCGAAAATTGACCGATCCAGGGTAAGAAAAAAGCCAACTCCTCTCCAGGAGTTGGCTGTGAAATACAATCGAACTTTGAAAGTTTACACCTGGCCACCGATTGATTTCCCGGTGGACAGCAAGTCTTCACAAGCTTCCATAATGCGGTTGCACATGGCCTGCTCACCTTTTTTCAGGTAGGCACGAGGGTCGTATGACTTCTTGTTTCCGATTTCTCCGTCAACCTTGAGTACTCCGTCGTAGTTTTGGAACATATGTTCAGCGATCGGACGTGTGAAAGCATACTGAGTGTCGGTATCGACGTTCATTTTGACCACACCGTAATTCAGTGTTTCACGAATTTCGTCCAGTGAAGATCCGGACCCCCCGTGGAAAACGAGGTCGAACTCAGCGTCAGCACCGTATTTTTCAATCACAGCGGCCTGACCCTGCTTGAGGATTTCAGGGCGAAGTTTCACTGCTCCCGGCTTGTAGTGGCCGTGGACGTTCCCGAAAGTAGCAGCGAATGTGAAGCGTCCCAATTCGTGAAGTGCTTCGTAAACGGCGAGCATGTCCTCCGGAGTCGTGTAAAGCATGTCATCCGGCATATCTTCTGTCCCGGCAGCGCCATCTTCCTCCCCACCGACAACTCCGGCTTCCACTTCGAGGACGATTTCGTTTTTCGCACACATCTCGAGATATTCTCTGGAGATTGCCATATTTTCTTCAAGAGGAAGAATCGACGCATCGAGCATGTGGTTTTGAAAAAGGTTGTTCTCACCTTTAGCACGACGCGCTTCGGTGGCTTCGATAAGCGGTTTCAGAAACGACGCGGCTTTCTCAGGCTGACAATGGTCGGTATTGAGAGCAACCAGAACATCGTATTGCTCAGCGAGGCGATGAGTTGCTTCGGCGAGAATAATCGTTCCTTTTGTAGCATCGTTAAAGTTTAAACCGGAAGCAAACTGACCGGCTCCGGTTGAAAACTGAATAATGCCGTCAGACTTTGCGTCAGCAAAAGCTTTGAGCGCGGCATTAATTGTGGTGATGCTGGAGCAGTTAATCGCTGGGAAAGCGTATCCGCCTTCCTGGGCGGAATCCAACATGGCTTCGAACTGTTTTGGTGTTGCAACAGGCATAATGACGGACCATTAATTCTGTTTGGAAGGGTTTTCAAGTGAAGACTTTTTGCCCAATTGAACCGCTTTTTGCGAAAGTAATAATGGTAACTGTGCGGGATGTGCATATCGTCCCAAAGAGTTTGAAGAACACGACGCCTGGGGCGTTCTTGACAGATAGAAGTATGTCTGAATCGATTTTCACACGGGAAGGTTATATTCGGCCTGCGGTTCTGGTAGCCGCTTACCGGGGTGGCATGTTTCCTATGGCAATCGACAGCCGCGGAGAGATCGGCTGGTTTTCCCCGGACCCCCGCGGAATCATTCCTCTCGACGGCCTCCATATTCCCCACGGCCTGAAACGCAGCTTGCGCAAGGAACCCTTTGAAATTCGCTTCGACACCGCTTTCCCGGAGGTGATGGATGGGTGCGGAGACAGGCCAACCACCTGGATCAGCCCGGAAATAAAACGGAGTTATGTGAAGCTCTTTGATCTGGGATACGCTCATTCCGTGGAGTGCTGGGAGAACGATGAACTGGTGGGCGGACTTTACGGCGTATCGATCGGGGGAGCTTTCTTTGGCGAATCGATGTTCAGCCGACGGACTGACGCGTCGAAAATCGCCCTCGTAACGTTGGTTAACCGCTTAAACGAGCAGGGATTTGAATTGCTCGACACACAGTGGTCGACCAGGCATCTGGCTACCCTCGGCTGTATCGATATTCCCCGTTATGAATATATGAGAAGACTGAGCCGGGCACTGCTTCTCAAAGTAAAATTCTGAACTTGCTTACCGGTCTTCTCCACCCGGTGACTGCTTCTGGATCCAAACGTAGATATCAGGAGCATTGGGGTCAATCACTTCGATCCATTCTCCCGGATGGGATTTCCGCTGCTGGTGGGTCCATTGGATTCGCTGAATTTCGCTGATTGTTTTGCCTTTTTGCTCGGCTTCGTAGGCCACCAAGTAGGAGCGGTCCGAATTTTCTTCTCCGACAGTGGTCTCGACATATTCGAGAGGCCAGTTTCTGGTATCCCCTTCTGAAATCAAAACAGAGAGCAGGCCTTTGTGGTTTTCCCCGATGATCCGGTCATCTTTCATCGTCTGAATATCGGCCATACGGTTTCTCCTGCGCTCAATCACCGCTTTGTAGTCTGCCGCCTCCTGGTCCTTACTGACCGTCTTCTTCACAACGGCTCCACCGTGATTGTAGACATGAACATCCATGGACATGTCGATCTTAATCGGATCCGGAGCGTTCACATTCACGTCGAAAGGCTTTTGACAGGACACTACGGTGAGGCACAACCCGAAAACGGTCATCCAGCCACACACCTTTCTCTTTACCAAAATTGTCATCCTACGGTTCACCATCAACCTCCGCTCCAGCCAGCTTACCTTTGGCGTTACGCCAGTCGTGGATATGCAAATTGATAGTTCGGCTTCCATATTCTCCGTCAAACCGAAGCTTCAAAACACCGTCCTGATCGTGAAGAAAAACCTCACCATTCCCCTGATCGTAATCAAAACGACGCAAATTATCCACTGCGATTTTAGAAAAACCTTTTTGCAGGCCGCTCCAGTGTTCCGGCAGATGCTCCAACATCTTTTCCATCAGGGCAATATCAAAAGAACCACCCCCGTCAGATTTTAGAGTTCCTTCCACACCGTCAACTTTTGAGTCCTTTCCCTTCGAGTACAGTTCGGAATTCACTTTTCCCTCCATCACAAATCCGTGCGGGATCATTGCCCGCGTCAACTTTTCGGTATCAAGGTTGGTCCCTGTCATCCAGGCATCCCACTTTCCGTCTTTGTCCAGATAGTAGTTGAAAGCACCGTTAGTGTATCCGTCGTAGGCTTTGCCGCCGAAAAGGCCGTAAATCCCGTACCGGTCAAAGGTCACCGTGAGGAACAGTTCATCGGCGTCGAATTTTCGCCATTTCGCGGATTTGAGCCGGAAAGTTTGTACGAGGTTGTTACTCTTTTCCGGAACTGGCAGGTTGAAGTCAATATCGCCTTCCAGACCTACCAGATCGATTCCGTAATCAGGGATTTTAAATACGGTCTGTTCCTCGGAAATGTTCATCTCAAACTTCACCTTGCCTTCATCGACATTTGTCGTGGCGGAGAAAGGGAACGGAAGCGAAGTGATCGGCGTACCATACGGGGCAATGACGAGTTTCCCGGATGTGGCGTTAATGGTATTAATTACCCATCTGGCTGAAGACCGTTTTCCTTCCAGATCATCATCAATAATACTGGCGCTTTTCAGGTCAACCGTAGCGCCCTCGTTGATCGCCCGGTAATTTCGAAGGTAATCAACCCAGCGAAAAAGACTCTCCCCCACATTGAGAACCGGGGCGATCAATTCGATCGATTCGATTTCCTGTTGTGCCAGGCCGGCCAGACTGAACTCGACAAACACATCGGGCAACTCCGCTACGACGAGGAACGAGTCGTATGGATCCCTGATTTCCAGGGAATCGAGCTTTACGGACTGGAGCTTGTAAGCATCCAGCAAACCCTCCGATGAAAGAGGGATGTCCTTCATCTTCGTCTCCAAACCAAAACTGAGACCGCTCATTTCCGGGATCAATGAATCGAACTTCACTTTGCCACCGGATATTTCCAAATCATCAATCTGCCAGGAAGGCTCCGGTGACTTGTCTATCGCCGTACTTGCTAAAAGAAAATCGAGGGACTCCGGATCGGGATCCACGAAGTCGTCTTTGATCGGAAACATGTCCGGATCGAGCAGCGAAGTGCTAACGGCCGATCCGTCTCCTTCGCCGTAGAAAAAGTCCGCGTACTCCTTCCCGGGAGGTGTTTCGGTCAATCCGTACTCAAGCGGGTTTTCAAGCGGCAGTACTTCCTCCGGCATGCTGGGCAACACCAGATCGGGAATGTCCGTAATTTTACCCGGCTTTTTCACGACATCCTTCAGGCCCGCACCAACCCGTAATATGCCGCCATCCAAAGTTACCTTTTTGATCCGCCGCTGACGTTGTATCCCGGCGGCAGTAAAGTCTACATACGCCTTACTCACTTTGATCACCTCTTCGGATTTCAGGGGTTCCAGTCCTGGAAGAACGGAATCCGGAAATAAACTCGGCACATCGGAAACTTCTCTTCGTCCGTCTCCGTGAGGATGATTACTCATTTGCAACTCAGATACTTCAAGCCGGTAGCCGAATTCATTTAACGACTGACCGACGCGCTCATTCTTCAGTGAAAAGGAGCCTTTTACTTTGGGAATCATCCCATCAAAAACGAGCCTGGAATCCGCCTCCAGTGCCCCTTCAATAACTTCGAGTTCACGAAATTTGAAAACCGGGCGATTGACCGGGCCAATCGGACGGTCGGCATAGTTGGGTGGCTCTGCCCATTCCCCAAGGGTCGTGTCTGTCACATTGATGAACGGTTGCTCCATTTTCAATACCTCGATTTCGTCATGAAACATGAACCGCTCCCAATCAAATTTCAGACTGGCTACGGGCAACCGCATCAGAGCTTCCTCCCCCTCAGCCACACCGGGGCCGTGAATGACGAAATTTTCAATTTCCGCCGAATGCTTCCCTTTTAGATGCATTCCAGCCCGGTCAAAACGAATATTATGAAGAACTGTGCTGACGTCAGTTTCGACCCGCGGCATTGGCTTTCGCGAAATGAGTGACACATAATCCCTCATTAGAAAATCCGTATCCGGCAATTCCATCCGGTCGATGTAAAACGGCTGGGCTTTGCTTTTGTGAAGCCTTTCCGGCTTTTCTCTCCAAAGCGATAAACTGTCGTCTGAAATCAGTACGTCTACGTGTCGCCCTTTCACCGAGGTAATTCGCTTTCCCTGAATCACAGTGCCCAGAGTATCAGCTCTGAATTCCGCATAATCCGCGGAAACCAAATCTTCCCGACCGCCTCCAACCACGATATCGTAGGCATTTAGATCCACCGGACCTTTCGAATCGAGCTTCCCGTCACGAACGAATAAATCCTCCCATTCAACCTTGCCGGTTTTGAATGCCATGGCCGGGACGATTTTTTTGCTGTGAACCCCGTCAAAACCGAGGACTTTGATATCGGCATTTTTCACCAGAAGATGATCAATCTCGACGACCTGACCGGGAATTGGTTTTACCGGTTCCTGATTGGATTGATTCAAAGTGATCCACTCCGGCATGATCGAAAGGGAGGGGTTCAAAAGTTCCAGTTCTTCTATCTGTATTTTCGACAGGTTGCTGTTGAATCTCCACCTCGCGTTCACCTCCTCGATCGTCCCGAAAACACCCTCATCCCCGATTTCAAGTTTCCGGATCCCGGTCTCAAAAGGATTTTTCGTCATCCCGTCTTTTGCGTATCCGAGTTGATCGGTTTTGAAAACCCACCGGGCATGAATCGGGGGCGCGGTGGGCAGGTCCAGAAACAGATCCCCCTCCTCCACTTCGAAGCTCCCGGTAAAATGGACGAGCCCGGTCAGATCAATTCCATTTTTCTTCGAATTTGCGGTCGTTTCCTGAATTCCCGTCAAGGTCTCCTCATCAATGTAGAGACTGGGACTTTTGATGAGAACGGAATCCAGCTTGCGGGTCTCGTTAAACTTTAACCAATCATAGGTCACCTGGACCAAAGGCGATGTAAAAATCTCCTTCGCCTGTCCTTTAGATTTGATCGCAAAATCAACCAGGTCAACGTTTCCGATCTCGGAAATCACAAGACTCCCAATGGTGACATCGTAGTCCGTGCTCAGTGACTCCAGATACCGGTTCACATATTCCGCCCGGTTCTTGTAGGAGTGATATCCCGCGTAAAACACACCTCCCGCTCCGACCAACCCAATCGCGGACAGCCACAAAATCGCAATGAGAAACCTCCGCCAGAAGCCTTTTCTTCGGGAATGTTTCTTTCGATTAGGTCTGAGGTCGTGTTGGTGTCCCGTCAAAATTCAGGAAGACAGTTTGCGAAAGTGTTTCAGGTAAAAAATAGGCGATTTGTATGACCCTTCCAAGTTAAGTTTTGGATTTCTTTCCGCCCCGCAAACACGGTTCAACAAGGGAATAGCTTAGATTTGTCTTCCCCTGTTCAGGAAGAAATGAAAATTTTCCGTTAGGTTACAGTTTCAGAGGCCGTAATACGATGATGAAGGAAAACCGATTCCCATGTTTCTCAAAAATCGCAGTTCTGGCATTGCTTGCAGTTTCTTATACCGAAGCTGTTGATTATGAAAAAGAGATACAGCCTATTCTTTCAGAAAACTGTCTCGACTGCCACGGCCCCGAAAAGGAAAAGTCGGCTTTTCGTGTCGATCAGAGAGCTGTCATGCTGCACGGAGGAGATTCCGGTCTTCCCGCCATCGTCCCCGGCGAGCCGGAGAAAAGTTTTCTGATCGAAGTCATCAATGGATCCGATCCGGATATGGCTATGCCACCCAAAGGTGACCCACTGACAGCCAGTCAAGTCGCCCTGATCGAAAAATGGATCAGCGAAGGTGCCGTTTGGCCAGGGCAGATGGATGCCCAAATCGAAGTCACCAGCGATCACTGGTCGTTTCAACCCGTGGTCAGGCCGGAAATTCCGGGTCAGGCGAAAAACCCGGT
>JARGOZ010000185.1 GCA_029213025.1 Verrucomicrobiales bacterium | reverse complement strand
AATACCATGTACAAAAATCACCGGAGTTTTCTGAGGGTGAAAGTCGAACACCCGTTTGATGCCCATAGAAGGGGCAAACTTATCAAAGTTGAACAAAGCTCCTGCACGACGGTATTCCTGCTGTCTGTCGGCGAAGTCGCGAATCAGGGGGGCTGTGTAGTTAGCCGCAACAGGATAAGGAACTTCACATCGCGGACAGGATGTATCGATCAATCGAATTGTCTGGCATTGGCGGCCCGGCTCCATAACAGCGGTAAGAGGAATCCAGAATCCCTGTTCCGGAACAAGGGCGTCATTTTTGTCGTGAAGCACCCTGGCCAGAAGCGGAACCCCGGCCCCGAAGCACTCGACAGTTTCTTCGACTCCAGCTTTGGCGACGACCGTATCGGCAACGGCGATGGAGTCGATCCGGTCAAAGTTTTTAATTGAGTTGTGCTTGATTCGGAAACGGGTATCGCCATCGTTGGTTCGTAGAACCTGTTCCGGGTTCCGGGATGTGGAATGCAACTTTACCAGTTGAGCAGCGGCGGCACGGACTTCTTCATTGTAGGCTTCAACCTCGGCACAGGATGCGGTATTGCTTTTGATTTTTCCGTAATTCACGCTGACGGATTGCAGGTCTACTGCTCTGGTGAGGAGCGGGTTACCCGTAGAGGTGAGTCTGACGTTTGATGAACAGCCAACCATCGATATGGATATGGCGAAAAGGCATAGTAATAGCCTCAATGTTAGATGGTTGGAAGTCATGCGGTGCGAAAAAGCTGCCCCCCTTATAAGAAAAGACAAACGAAATTGCAAGCGGTTAACAAATTTTTACAATCCGGGATCTTACATAATTCAGGTGCTCTTTTTCTGGTATTCGTGTAGCTGAGGCGTTTTATTATATTGATTGGTAATATGGCACTTAAATTTCAAGGGCAGCAGTCACCGGAATCGAACAGTTTGGGAGTAAATATTGCACTATTATTTCTCCGATTCGCCTCTGTTTGTGTCCTCGTGTACTATGAGCTGGCGATTCATCTTCACAAAGCGTGGAATAATGTTTGGAAAGAGGAGCAGTGGGGATTGATCGACCAATTCGATAATCTCAGTCTGCCGCTACCGGGCGCAGTTGCCGTGACGATTATTTTGACCGCGTTTATTACTTCGCTCGGGGTATTGTTGGGGTTTCTGGCGAGGATCAACGCGATTATTTTGATAATAATTTTAGGATTTCTGCTGGTCGCCCGGGTTCAGACCTCGAATCAGTTTACCCCTGAGGTGATTGTGGTATATATTATCATTTTAGTTACCCTCACTGTGGCCGGTTCAGGAAAATTTTCGATGGATCACTTGCTCACGAGTCAGCGGATTCGGAGAAAGGCTTGAAAATTCACAGTTAGAAACGAGGGTGGCCCACTTTTACCACGATACATGTCGGCATTTACGGATTTAAACCTTTCACCACCCGTCCTTAGAGCTATTGAAAAGGCGGGTTATACAGAACCAACCCCTATTCAGGCTGAGGCAATTCCTATTGCTTTGGAAGGCAGGGATATCATTGGCGCATCCCAGACCGGGACCGGCAAAACGGCGGCGTTTGCCCTGCCGGTAATCAGCAAAATGATTCCGGGCACGTCCCCGCAGTGTTTGATTCTTGAACCCACCCGCGAGTTGGCGGCACAGGTCGAAGATCAGATGCGCCTTTTCGGATTTTACCGGCCACTGAATGTCGTGTTGTTACACGGCGGTGTGGGCTACGGCAAACAAAGCGACGGCTTGAGCCGGAAACCGGATGTGATTATTGCCACTCCGGGACGCTTGATCGATCACATCGAAAAAGGCAACCTCGATTTGAGTGGCGTGAAATATCTGATCCTCGATGAGGTGGACCGGATGTTGGACATGGGATTCCTCCCGGACGTGAAAAAGATCGTCGATAAATGTCCCCGCGACAGGCAGACTTTGTTCTTTTCCGCCACTATGCCGGGGGCGATTCAGACGCTGGCTCAGTGGGCGTTGAAGGAACCTGCCGAGATCGAATGTGGCGGACGCCGCTCGCCTGCGGAAACTGTGTCCCACTGCTTTTATCCGGTGGCGATGGATCAGCGTGATGAATTGATCGAGGAGTTGGTGGAGAGAACGGATTTTCAAAGCCTCATGATTTTTACGAGGACCAAAAAAGAAGCCGACTCGCTCTACGAAAAATTAAAAGTGAAGGAGAAAGCCAAAGCAGCAGTGCTTCATTCCGACATCAGGCAAAGTGATCGTACCGAAGCTCTCGATGGCTTTCGTTCCGGTAAGTACAACATGATTATCGCAACTGATGTGGCGGCTCGCGGGCTCGACGTTTCCGGGGTAACTCATGTGATTAATTACCGGGTTCCGGAAAACCCGGAGGATTACGTTCACCGGATTGGCAGAACCGGTCGTGCTCAGCAGGAAGGTGATGCTTTTACCCTGCTCTCCGCCGATGAGTTGGACTTCGCCAAGTCGGTTGAGTTCTTTGTCGGTCAAAAGATTGAAAGGAAGAAGCTGGATAATTTTGATTATACATTCACTACTTTGCTGGAGGAAAATGTGAAGCCTCTCAGAGCGCGCCGCCCTCCTCCAAAACGCCGCCGCAAATAGGATGAAATACGCGATTTGTAACGAGACATTTCAAGACTGGCCCTTCGATAAAGCTTTCGCCTACGCGAAACAGTGTGGTTACACCGGGGTGGAGGTCGCGCCTTTCACGATACATGAATCGGCGTATGAAATTACGCCAGCGGTTCGTGAGCAGGTCAGGAATCAGATAAAAGATGCCGGGCTCGAATGTGTCGGTCTGCACTGGCTCCTCGCAAAAACGGAAGGGTATTATCTGACGACTCCGGATGACACTGTGCGCCGGGCGACTGGTGATTATCTCGCCGAACTGGCTAGATTGTGCCGGGATCTCGATGGTAGCATCATGGTTCTCGGGTCTCCGTTTCAAAGAAATTTACTTCCCGGGGTGACCCATGAACAGGCGATGGAACTGGCTGCAGATGCGGTAAAATCGGCCATGCCGGTCCTCGAAGACTGCGGGGTAACTCTTGCTCTTGAGCCGCTCGGCCCCGGGGAAGGCGATTTTTTGAATACGGCTGAATCAGGGATCGAACTTGCTAAAATGGTTGATTCCCCCAACTGCCGCCTTCATCTCGACGTGAAGGCGATGTCGACGGAATCAAAACCCATCGACCAGGTGATTCGCGAAAGTGCCGACTATGTGGCGCACTTTCATGCCAACGATCCCAATTTGCTTGGACCGGGTATGGGAGACGTCGAATTTGAGCCCATTTTCAGTGCTCTGAAGGAAATCGATTACGATGGCTGGGTATCAGTAGAAGTATTTGATTACAAGCCGGGCATTGAGACGATTTGCGAAAAGAGCATCGCCTACATGAAGGATGTGAATTCAAGAATTCAGTGATTCCGCTGACCTGATCACAACCAGGTATCCTGCGGGAAGACCGGATTCGGTTCCGGTTCATCGCTTTCGAGAGACTCGAGAATTTCTTCGTTGGATTTTTTACGACCGGGCAGAATGAGCCCGGGCCGAATTTCGCACAGGGGTTGAAGAACAAAACGGCGCTCCTCAAGTCGCGGGTGCGGCAGAATCAGAGGCCCTTCTGTTATGACCCAGTCTCCGTAGTAGAGCAGGTCGATATCAATGGTGCGCGGAGCATTGTGTTCCCTTTCTTCGGGGCGCCCCAGCTGATTCTCGATAGCCTGACACTTCTCAAAAAGTTCGTGAGGATCCATATCGGTGCGGACTTGAATGACCGCATTGTAAAAAGCCTCGCTGTCCTCCGGGCAGTCGACCGGCACCGTCTCATAGACCGATGAAGTCAACAGAGAGGGGTTTTCACAAAAAGACAAAATCCCCCCGACTGCTGATCGAAGGTTAGCGATTCTGTTTCCGAGATTTGAGCCCAGAGCAAGCCCCAGTGATCTTTTTGCCATCGCGCATAACAAACAGGGTACCGGCGCAGAGTCAACCTGCGTTAGTTAGTTAATGTTAGGTAAATGTCCGGAAGTTGAAACCGGTTGAACAGGGTACAATCCGGAATTCAACAGGGTACGATTGGCCTACCTCTCTGTGCTCGTGATCAGGGCGGAAATGTCTGATTCTGTGGCTTCGGCGCTGGCAGGACTGTCATCCAGAAAAGCGTAGACCAGAATGTTCACGCAAACCAGGCCGACTACAAGAAGAGAGGCGGTAAGGACTGCCCCGGCAAGGATTGCAAAAGGATGGTTTCCTTTACTCATGGGAATTCGACGATCCCCGATTCCGTTTAAGCGATTTTACCGAGGATCCCGTTGAGGCGATCCCGCAAAACGGAGTACGAAAAGTTCTGCCGGGCGATTTCGTAGTTCTCGTTGACCACTTTGTCCCGGTAACCCGGATCGTTCAAAAAGCGGTTGGTCTCCGCAACCGTCTCCGCTGTGATTTCGCCATCCATTGAGGCGAAAGTAAAACCCATCGGTTCGATATCAGTGACAAATATCCTGTACCGATTAATGATGACCGGTTTTCTGAAGTAGATCGCTTCGAGAAGAGCGTTTCCAAATCCTTCATAAGAGCTGGGGTAGGTGACCAGGTCGCAATGCGGATAGAGGTCCCAGAGGGTATAGATTTTCCGGCCGTCTGAATCAGTTCCCCGGGAGGTTCCGATACGCTGCGGTATGACCCGGAAATCCACTCCTTGTTCACGGGCGTATTTTTTTAATCCGTCGAGGTAGTCAAACCCTTCATCACCCGCAGCGTGTGAGATGATGAGTCGCGCGTTCGGTCTGTCCAGCATCCGGGTCAGTTTGATGGCGTGCTCGATTCCTTTGCGGGGAACAACCCGTGTTGGCTGAAGAATAAAAATATCATCATCAGCGATTCCGAGGCTGTGACGGGCATCGGATGAGTATTCGTCCGGCGGTGGAGGAGGGGTTTCAAAATCGAACACGTTGGGAATCAGGACTGACTCAACATTTCGGCGCAGTTTGAGTTCATCCCGCCCCGGTGAATTGATGACGGTGTGAATGAGGTTGGGCAGGACAGGGGGGAAACAGCTATCGAGGATTTCGTTGATGCAGTTTTTGGAAAACCGGATTCGTTCCCAGGAAAAATCATGATGGTGAGCTATCGCCGGCATTCCGGTTTCCTTGAGATACTCGGTGATGGCAACACCCAACGGAATATTCATAGGAATGGCCAGAGTGTTTTCAGGAATGAGGATATCGATCGCAAAGCGTCGGGTGAATTCGTATAATTCCTTTTTGAGCCGGTCAGTCATGGCCCGGATTTCTCCGGAAACGTCGTCGGGAAGTTCTCCCTCCTGCCAGACCCGGCTGTTTATCGCTGCGATTTGCGGGTGATCGAAAAACGCCTCTTCCGCGCACATCGAAATGTCATCGGGGCGGTCATTCAGTCCGGAAAACCAGAAGCATTGGTGGTCTTCTGCGGCGAGCACTTCGGCCCATTTGGCGGCTTCAAGAGATACGCCATCGGTGCCGGCAAACCGGGTGGATAAGAAACCGAAGTTCATAGCGCCAACATATCGGATAGTCGGTTGGACGATACAAAAAAAAATCCCGCCCCGGTATTTCCGGGAGCGGGATGTGTAAATTCTCTATTTCCAGGGAGCTTAGCCTTCGTCTCCGTCCTCTTCCGTGGCTTCTACATCTGCGTCGCCACCACCGCCGCCGGCTGCATCTGCAGCAATAGAGGCACGTGATTTGGCAACAAGGGCAACGAGGACATCGCTGTCCATTTTTGTGGTCACACCGTCAGGGAAGTTCAATTCACCAACTTTAACGCCCTGGCCAACATCCACATTGGTGACATCGTGAACAATTTTCTCGGGAAGATCACCTGGCTTACACTGGATCTCCAGTGAGTGCAAAAGGTGCTCAAGCAATCCACCACCTTTGACGCCGGCAGATTCACCTACAAGATCAATTGGGACTGTCGCTGAAATGGTTTCGTCATCGAGAACAGCGCGGAAATCCACGTGCACGAAGCCACCGGTAAGCGGGTTTCTCTGCACATCCTGAACGAAAGCGAGTTTTGACTTCTCCTGAGCACCTTCGATTTCGAGGTTCACAAGGAAGTTGGCACTGGCCTGCTTCCTGAACACTTCGGAGAAAATATTCTCTTTCACCTGGATCATGTAAGCACGCTGCTTTGAACCGTAGACCACGGCGGGCACGATGCCTTCCCGGCGCAATTTCTTCGACGCCGAAGTTCCGTTATTTTCACGCTTTTCAGCTGGTAATGTTGCCTGCTCTGCCATCTCTCTCTGTGATCGTTTAATAGTTAACCCGCCATCCGGGATTGTTCACCGAATTTGAAAGGCGCGGAATCTAGGTCAATCCTGGAGATTAGTCAATTTTGAATTTTCCCCCAGGAAAATATTTCTTTGGCTCTTTGTAGAGCGTGGCATATTGGAATCCCTGCAATGCGCTTACTATTTACCCGGAATGCTCTTATCGCCCCGGTCGCCGTCTCCGCGGCGACTATTTCGCTCTTTGTAACGGGTTGTTCCCGGTCCGACCCGGAGGAAGGGGAGATTGTTACTGAAATCGAAAAACCGGATGTTCGTCCGGAGCGGGCTGATCTAGGTCAGTTTACGAAGTTTAAAGGGCAGACAATCTCACAGATTCTCGAACTGATCGACTCGAAGCCTGCGGATCCCGGAGTCGAAAGATCGGCGGCGGCGGCATTGACGAGGAGTCTGCCGGATGAGCCGTTCCCGTATTCGGAATCGGCAAAACCGGCTAACGAAATCGCATTAAAGCAGTTTGTCCAAACGATCGAGGGCGGGAATTTGGGTGACCCGTCTCTTGTGGATCTGTGGCGCTACAATCTTGCCAGTGCCGCTCTCGGGAAAGATGCCGAGCTGATTCCGGAGGATTTGCGACTCAAAACAGTTCCGGAAAACCACACCGAGAATTTTCCGGTTAAACTGGTGGCGAAAGAGTCCGGTTTGGTCGGCCCGATTGCGATAGGGAATTTTGACGGGGTTGAGGGACTGGAGATAATCAGTCACGGCGGCAGCAAAATTTGGACGATCAGCGGAGACGGAACACTTGTAGAGATGAAACCGATCGAAGGCACCGGTCAGGGCTCTGCGTTGTATCCAGCCGATTACGATAACGACGGCGATTTGGATCTGTTTATCGCCCGTCGTGCCGGTGCTCCTAATTCTCTGCTTCAAAACGACGGTAAAGGTGAATTCAAAGATGTGACAATTGATTCAGGTCTGATGGCATTTTCCGACACGGCTGCGGTTGCGTGGACGGATTATGATCAGGATGGATTGCACGACATCATGATAGGCAACCATGATCATCCATTTGAAATTTTCCGCCAGGCATCTGTCGGGAAATTCGAAGCGGTGGCCTGGGAAATCGATATGTGGTTCCCGTTTCCGGTAACAGGGATCGAAGTGGCCGATTTGAACAACGACAGTTACCCCGATCTGCTCCTGTCGATCGATGGCACAGTGAACAGATTGCTGTATTCCATTCCCTCATCGGAAACTTTGAGTTGGCGCTTTCTTGAAAAAAGTCAGGAATACAAATTGCCGATGTCCGGACCGGCTCAAACCATGACCGCCTTTGATATGGATAATGACGGTGATCTGGATGTATTGATCGGAAATGCCTCAGGAGATGCCGAAAGTAGAATTTCAGCAGAACTCAATAAGCGGGATTACAAAGTGAAAAATGATCTCAGGCTTTTTATCAATGACGGGGAAGGTGTTCTCTCGGATGCTACGGCGGGCAGCGGGTTGGAAGGTGTGGAGGATGTAGAGGCCATTCATGTCCTCGATCTGGATAATGACGGTTTCGAAGATGTTTTCGTTGTAACCGGAGACCTGGCATTCAACCGGGCGTTCTGGAACAGAGGCGGTGTCGTCTTTCGCGAAGTTTCGAGGGGCAGCCGACTGAATTATTTGAACTCGCCCACCGGGATTCATTCTGTTGATCTCGATCGGGATGGTTCCCTCGATATTTTTCTGACTGATGCAGACGGAAAGGTAAAATGGTTGACGCCGGATGGTACCCCTCCGAATGGTTGGCTGAATCTGTCGCTCGAAAATGCAGTTCCCGGAACCCGGATCAAATTACTGGCCCGTGATACGGACTGGATTCTCCAGCCGATTCACCGAGTCACGGGTCTAAACTCTCAGGTACTGATAGGTCTTGGGCAGATTGATAAAATTGAGCAAATTGAAATTTTTCCACCACAATCCATAAAACCTGTAAAAATTCTCAAAAAGGTGTTACCCAACCAAAACCTGATAATCAGTATCCCTCCAAATGATTCTCAGAACCGGGAGTCTTCCTCCGGATCGCCGTCGTAACTTCTTTACGCGTTTAGAACTAATGTGATACATTAGTATCTGAGGGTTTTTTTGAGTTTTGGAGAAATGCATTTTTGGTTCTCAGATCCAAGAATTTTTGATATTTAAATAGTTTAGATGCTTGAAATATCAGGAAAGGCGTGTCTAATCAATGCATGCTAAGTCCGTACACGAAATTGGAACCCCCAACAACAGGCGAGTCGATGATTATTCCCGTCCAAAAAGATCTGGAGCTTGTGGAAGACTTCCATAGCGCGGATTCTGTTACTGGAGCCCTCCATGTTTGGTGGTTGGGGCACAGTGGTTTTTTGCTGAAATGGAACGGGGTGGGGATCATGATCGACCCTTATCTTTCCGATTCGATGGCGATTCAGTTCAACGGTCGCGGCAGAGGCTGGCCGAGAATGACGGAACGCGTCGTGGATCCGTTAATTATGTCCGGCGTTGATCTTTTGCTGACGACAAATAATCACCTTTCTCATCTCGACCCGGAAACGATCCTCGGCTTGCGCGCTGCCAGTCCGAATATGAAGATGGTCGTTCCAGCCGGTAGTTGTCACGAAGTGGACGAACTCCTCGGTTCGGCAGGTCCGCACATTCTGCCGGTGGATGCCGGTTGTTTTGTCGATGACGGAGAAGTCACGATTCACGGGATTACTGCGGCGAACCCCGATATTCAAAAAGACGAAAAAGGAGCTTCGAAAAGCCTCGGTTATGTCCTTACTATGGGGCCTTTTGCGATCTATCACAGCGGCGACACGTTGTGGCACAAATCGCTCGTCAAAGAGGTCCGCCGCTGGAACCTGAATCTTGCGATGCTGCCGATCAGTGGTTACCACCCGGATGAAGGCCCGGGGATGAGCGCTAACCTGAACGGCTTTGAAGCGTCCGCTCTTGCCAAGGCTGTCAGTGCCGGACTCGTGGTCCCTTCGCATTACGATATGTTTGCAGATGATACCGCCCCGACAGATGAATTTATCTACTGTTGTGATCGCCTTGAGCAGAAATACAGAATTCTCCAACCCGGAATCAGATTAACGATGGGTCCCATGATTGATCCCGGTTCGGGCAAGGCTCTGCCTACCGAAGCTCACTCGAGCGACTGGGGCCTGGGTTATTAAATGGAGAATCACTGTACCCTGTTGCATTCAGGACTGTACCCTGTTGAATGAAGGTTCAGTATCATGATCTAAGCGGGAAAACTGTAGTAATCACAGGTGGCGCCAACGGTATTGGCGCCGCTATGGTGAGAAAGTTCCAACTTCAGGAATCCGTAGTTCACTTTTGTGATATTGATGTAGCTAAAGGAGAGGCGCTGGCCGGGCAATTTGCGAACGTGCATTTTTCGAAAGTGGATCTGCGTAAGCCGGAAGAAATTCAGGATTGGATCTCCGGTATCGAATTGATCGATGTACTGATAAACAATGCCGCGAACGATCCGCGAATTCCTCTTCGGGATTTAACTGTAGATCAGTGGGATGAACTTATAGCACTGAACCTTCGTTCCCAAATGCTTACCATTCGGGAAGCGGTTGACCGTTTTCGGAAACCGGCATCGATCATCAATTTCAGTTCGATTACCTTTCATCTCGGTCCGGTGGAGATGGCTGCCTACGTAGCGACTAAAGGAGGGATTTTAGCGATGTCGCGGTCCCTCGCCAGGGAATTGGGAAAAGAGGGTATCCGGGTGAATACCATTTCACCGGGTTGGATTATGACAGAGCGGCAACTGGAGCAATTCGTGGACGACGATACCAAAGCTCTTATCCGCGAACGTCAGTGCATCCCGGATCTACTTCAGCCGGATGAAATTGCCGACGTGGCTTTGTTTCTGGCAAGCTCAAGCAGCGGGGCACTGACTGGTCAGGAGTTGCTGGCCGACCGGGGTTGGTATTTTTCGTAAACACTGAAAGCCTCTGTGCGCGCGGCAGGGAGGAACAGGCCTTGCGAAGCAGTCCAAAAATACCGGGTTTTTGTAAGAGTAAAACCAGGGTTCCGGGTTGTCTTTACCCTGTCTACGGGCATTTTTAGTTTACCTCCCTTAGTATTTACGTATGGTAGAAACCTGCACAAACGAACATATCAAATTGAGCACAACGAGCCCGAAAAAAGCAAGTGGAACCCGTCGCCCGCTGGAGCGGATTATGCGTATTCACGAAATGGTTTGTCGAAGCCATTTTCCGAATTGT
Source organism: Verrucomicrobiales bacterium (assembly GCA_029213025.1). Classification (GTDB taxonomy): domain Bacteria; phylum Verrucomicrobiota; class Verrucomicrobiia; order Verrucomicrobiales; family DEV007; genus Arctic95D-9. Next base: position 4,756 of record JARGOZ010000185.1, on the reverse strand, counting down.
AGTACGATTGCGAAGGAGTTGGAGGTGAATCGCAAGACGATTCAGAGAGATATCAATTTTATGCGCGACGAGCTGGATTTACCAGTGGCGTACAGTGAGTCGAATCATGGATATCACTACACCCGGCCGGTAAGCGAATTTCCCTTTCTCAAAACCACGGCGGAAGATCTTGTTTCGCTCATTCTTGCCAGGAATGCGCTCGATCCTCTCCGGGGATCAGCTCTGGAAGCGACACTGAGAAGTGGTTTCCAGAAACTGCAGGCCACCATGAGTGAACAGGTCACAATCCCCTGGTCTGATTTGGATCAGGCGTTTTCCGTGAAATCGAAAGGCATGGCGGAACGCGATTTGTTTTTGTTCAACCGTCTCGCTGAAGCCGTTTTGGAAAGTCGCGAAATCCGATTTGAATACAGAAAACTGAATTCCAGCCAGTCAGAAAAGCGGAAGCTTCAGCCGTATCATCTCGCGGAGATTGACGGTGGCTGGTATGTGATCGGTCTCGACCTTGATCGGGATGCGAAGCGCACCTTTGCGGTTCAGCGAATGAAAGGCGTCCATGTGACGCAGAAGAAATTTATCCGCCCCCGGGACTTTAAACTGGAGGATCATTTTGCCGGAAGTTTTGGAGTGTGGGCGGGCAGCGAGACCGGGAAAGAAGTATTTCAAGTGAAGATCCGTTTCACCGGCTTTGCCGCTAGAATCGTATCGGAACGCCGCTGGCATCCCAGTCAGGATATCCAGCAACTCGACGGCAAGGAGGAAGCTATTTTACTCACCATGGAATTGAGTGCTCTGGAGGATGTAGCCAGATGGGTGCTCGGTTTCGGAGCCCAGGCAGAGGCGGTAGCGCCACCGGAGTTCCGGGACATGGTAAGTAGAGAACTGAAAGATGCGTCTAATCTTTACAAATAAATATTGATCAAAATCCCTCGGCGGGCGGTCAAAGAAAACAACAACCACAAAACCAGTTTTAATTATGCCGGAACACGAAGACGAAGAAGAAAAGAAAAACCCACAACCCGAACCGGGCATGCCGTTTCCCGATCCGGAAGAGTTGTCGAAGAAACTGGCGGATTTTTTGAAAACCAGTTTTGGTGACACAATATCAATCAGTAAAGTACAGGAGGGGTTCAATCCCTTCATGCAAACCCCGGGGGGGGAATCTCACGACCTGAGAAACGAGGAGGAAAAATCCGAAGATATCCTGCATTTTGATTATATACCACGGGATATCAAAGCTCATCTCGACCGCTTTGTTATTAAACAGGAAGATGCGAAACGCGCTCTCTCTATTGCTGTATGTGATCACTACAACCACGCCAAATACCTGAACCGCCTCCGCAGCAAAGATCCCTCAGCCGCCGAGCAGGTCGAGTTTGCCAAGCAAAATGTGATTGTTGTAGGACCTACCGGAGTTGGTAAAACCTATCTCATCAAACATATCGCAGAACTCATCGGCGTTCCTTTTGTCAAAGCTGATGCAACCAAGTTTTCCGAAACCGGTTATGTAGGTGCTGATGTGGATGATCTCGTGCGGGAACTGGTGCGCAAAGCGGACGGTGATGTCGAGTTGGCTGAGTACGGCATTATCTATATCGATGAGATCGACAAAATCGCCACCAAAGGGGATATGATGGGTCGCGATGTGAGTGGCAGAGGTGTTCAGACGACTCTACTCAAGCTGATGGAAGAGACTGAAGTGCCGCTTCGCAATCCACAGGACATCCAGTCGCAGATGCAGGCGATGTTCGAAATGACCAAAGGCAAAGGCGGGAAAGATACGATAAATACCCGGCATATTCTGTTCATCGTAAGCGGAGCGTTTTCCGGACTGGAAAAGATCATCGAGAAAAGAATCAAACAGGGCTCAATCGGCTTCGGTGCCGATGTCGCGCAGCAGGATTCGGAAAAAGTTTTGGCAGAAGAATTGACTACTGGAGACTTTCTGGAGTTCGGATTTGAAGCGGAGTTTATCGGGCGGCTGCCAGTGCGAGTGGTCTGTGAGCATCTCGAATCGAAAGATCTCTTTGAGATTATGAAGAACTCCGAGGGAAGTTTGATTCGGCAATATGAAAAAGAATTCGAAGCGTATGGTATCCAGGCCCTGTTTGAAGACGGGGCGCTCAAAAAGATTGCCGATCTTGCTGCGGAGGAAAAAACCGGGGCGAGAGGTCTGATCACGGTTTGCGAGAAAGTGCTGCGCAATTTTAAATTCGAGTTACCCGGCACAGCCATCACGGAACTGTCCGTGGACGGGGAAATGATCTCCAACCCAGCGGCGGCATTGCAGAGAATTCTCGAAAGCGCCGCAGCAGTGGGGGATTCCAAATTGCTTGGCGAACTTACCGCCTACCGCAGGAAGTTTGAAGAGGAACACGGTGTAAGGCTGATTTTCGAGACCGAGGCCATCGCCGCCATTGAGAAGATCGTCTCGGGAAAAAATCAAAGCGGACTCACCGTTTGCGATGATCTTTTTCGGGATTTCCAGTTCGGTCTGAAACTCATTCAACAGAACACAGGTCGAAATACCTTCCATATTGGAACTGAAGCGGTGAGTGACCCCGATAAATTTCTCAGTGATCTGGTCGTTTCCAGCTACGGAGGCAGTCGTCCCGCAGCCGGTGAGGCAAATGTGTAAAAATTTATAAACTTTTAGTTTGGTTTTATTAATATTTTAAATTATTGTTGTACCTGGCTGTCTGGAATATAAAAAACCCTCCAGGCCCGGGGAACAATGAGCGAACCATTTGCATTTCTAGACGACGAGGAAGAAAACGAGGAGGGCGGAATCGCCTGGCTTCCTTTATCACTGGCAGCTATAGCCCTGGCGGGGTTTCTGTCCATTCCGTTACTGGGGCTTTTCAAAGCGGAAAGTACTACCGACAACTGGAACAGATACGCTGAAGGAGAAGAGTTGGCTGTGGAAATTGCTGCCGAAGACAACAGCGGCCCGGTTGTGGAAAGTCTGGAACCGCTCTTAACTCCGGATCCTGTCGATTTGACGACTGACCTGACTAGCGTGGATGAGACACTGGCCAGTCTGGGAAATAATTCTTCGACAACTGCAACAGAGGCGGAGCAGGTGAAGAAAGTTATCGTCAACAAAGTGAAAACATCTGATGCGATAACGGCCAAACAGTCCCCGGCGAAAAAGATCGTCAAAGAACTGAGAAAAGAAGAGGGAATTGCATCCGTCCAAACCAACTCGGATTCGGCCCGCCGACTGCCCCGCGTTGAACGCCCGGCGCAGAAGTCAATTGCGGCGCAGGCTACGGAAGAGTCCCGGGATCTCGTGGTGCAACCCGGCGATACTCTCTACAGTATCTCACGCCGGACCGGTTCTTCTCCGGAGGAAATCGCGCGATTGAACGGAACCGATCCATCGAAACCGATCCGGGTCGGGCAAAAGCTGCGTATTCCCGGCGAAGACAGAGCGCAAGCGCAGTCGCCGCGTAACTCCAACCCAAAAAGGGAAATTTCACCGGTAGGCAGTTCGTCGAAAATTCGTCGTGGCTGGGAGTATCCTGCGTCAGTTGAAATCAAGCCCCGGAAAGCTTCGAAAAATGAAAAGGCGGTAGTTGGCAAATCAGTGCTCGCCCTGCCTCGTCCGGGCGCAGTTTCGCCGGTCCCTGAACAGGATATGAAAGCCAACCCGCTGGACAAATATAACAACGCTGTGGCTTACCGCGTGCAAAGATTTGACAGTTTGGAACGAATTGCCGACGCACTGGCTACGACTCCGGAGGAACTGATTGAAATCAACGGACGCTCCCGGATCAGCCAGGGCGAGATGCTGGTGGTTCCGGTGGACAATTGCATGGTGAAAGATTGATCGGGCGTCACGTCTTTTTGGAAAACCTGACGAGGTTGCTTGGTAAGAAAGCCAACTAGAGCCCACGCAATTTGGCGTGAACCTGTGCAACTTTGCCCATGTAGTGATCCATTTTGTACGGCCCGGCCGCTTTGGCAATATGCTCTTTCATAAGATCGGTATTGCCTGTCGCTTCGTAGTAGATGCCTAAATAGAGATGCGCATAGAGATAGGAATTTTTCGCCTTATCGGATTTTTCCGGATTGCCTTCTTTGGCCGCAGCGGCGAGAACGGTTTCGGCTGACCCGGTTCCGGCAAAAAGATCGTGTACCTCTTTCATGGGAACCCTTGTGTCTTCCGTGATGGGAATCAGATTTTTTCTCGCGGATTCGACGGATCCATTCGGTGTGCGAACCGCGCAGAGAAAATGCCAAACCGCGTTTTCCACGTCCTGATCATTCACATTCTGGTGCCTCTCAAACTGTTCTTTGCCTTCCTGAAATTTGTCCGCGTAATACAGTGTGATTCCCCTTTGCCACAGGTAGGGATCCCGATCTGGATCGAGCGCGATCACCTCGTCAAAGTCGGCGAGAGATCCTTTGATGTCGGCATCAAAAAATCGTTGTTGCCCCCGACGCATCAAAACGTCCGCCCGGAACCCGGCGTAGACTTTATTGGTTGTGCCTTCTGTGAGCTTGAGGAATTCGTCGACATTCCCCCGGTTGATCGCCTGCATGATTTGGGCATGAAGCCCGGGCTCGATTTGTCCGGAAGTTTCTTGCGGATTGTCGACGGCTTTTTCCTCCTGGCCCATAGCGACGGTAGAGAGCAACAAAAACAAACTGAAGGGGAGAACAAGTGGTTTCATAAACTGTAGGTGATCGGTAAAAAAAAACAGGGTACAGTGCGGCACTGTACCCTGTAGAGTTACGCATTCAACAGGGT